>JADHPA010000032.1 GCA_016778675.1 Candidatus Pelagibacter sp.
TTTTAAAAGAAGCAACTGATGATCTCTCTGAAAGTCAACCAACTGCTGGAAATATTGCAGGTGGATTAACTACAATTGAAGAAAAAGCATTTGGAAATTTCCAAAAAATTGGAAATTGTAAGTTTATTGATGTTTTAGAACCAGCTGAAGAGCCTACTAAAGGAAAAGGATTATACTTTATGGATACTTCATCTGCTGCAGCAGAGTGTATTACCCTTCAAGCAGCTGCTGGATTTAACATTCACTTATTCCCAACAGGTCAAGGTAATATCGTAGGTAACCCTATTGAACCAGTTGTAAAATTAACAGCTAACCCACTTACTGTAAAAGGTATGGGTGAGCATATTGATTGTGATGTATCAAAAATATTATCACGTGAGATGACTATGTCTGAAGCTGGTGATGAATTAATCAAATCAATGATTAGAGTTGCTAACGGTAGATTAACTTGCGCTGAAGCTTTAGGTCATAAAGAGTTTGTTATGACTAAACTTTACAGAAGTGCTTAATAATAAAATCTAATAAATATTCATGATATTTAAAAAATACCTGGTCGTTGTACCAGGTATTATTTTAGCATTTGTTCTCTACAGTTTATCTCAGGGTTTTAATAATATCATTGGAATTGAATTATTAGGCTATGAAAAAAGCCCAATATCTACAGCAATGATTGCTATTTTACTTGGAATGGTTTTTGGAAACATATTTCAAATGAGAAACAACTTCGTTAAAGGTTTAGAATTTACTCAGTCATATATTCTCAAACTTGGAATAATTTGTTTAGGAATTCAGTTAAAACCTTTTGAGTTTATAGAATTTGGTGCAATAGCAATACCTTTAATCATAATTTGTATTGTAGCTGTACTGATAGTTATAAAGCTATTAATTAAAAAACTCAAAATCCCTACTAGAATGGCCTATTTGATTTCTATTGGCAGCACCGTATGTGGGACAACAGCAATTATGGCGACTGCTCCTGTAATAGGTGCAAAAAAAAATGAAGTATCCTATGCAATCGCTAACATCACATTATTTGGAATTTTATCAATGCTCTTATACCCTTATTTTGCCAACCATTATTTTGATGCTGAGCCAATGTTTGTTGGTTTATTTTTGGGGACATCAATTCATGAAACATCTCAAGTAGCTGCTGCTGGACTTATTTATGATCAACAATTTAATAGTCCCGAAACACTGAATGTTGCAACAGTAACAAAATTAATAAGAAATACATTTCTGGTAATAATGATTCCTCTATTTGCATTTCTTTATAATAGAAATAATGTTGTTAAAAAAAACTATTCAATAATTGCAATTTTTCCTTATTTTGTAATAGGTTTTGCAGCTATGATAATTTTTAGAAATGTTGGAGATCTATTTTTCTTAACACATTATAATGAATTATGGCTAGATACAGTCAAAATAATTAAATCATCATCAAAAATTTTCTTAACAATGGCGATGGCAGCTATTGGTTTATCAACTAACCTCAAAGATCTTAAGAGTATGGGTTACAAGCCTTTTGTCGTGGGGTTTATAGGGATGGCGACAGTAGGTTTGGTTAGTATCTTGACTATAGAATTTTATATTAATTTTTTAAACTAAGACTTTTTTAGTAACATCTTTTTTTTGAAATTAGAAATAACACGCCTAATAAGAGCAGCACCTACCCCTAAAGTAATTGCAAACATAATTGAAAATAGTCCATAGAAAAATGGCATATCTTCAGAAAATTCTAAGATAAATAAAGAGAAAAAATTTAAATCTGAAACTAACACTTGTATTGTTTCTTTATCTACTTGCTCAGCAAAAAATGTTTCATAAGCAATAGCTATTCCAACTACTAGTAATAAAATTGCTAATAATGCTTTTAATCCAGAGCTATCAATTTTTTCACCAAGTTTTTGTCCCACTTGAACCCCTATAATTGAACCAATAACCAACATTAATACTAACATTAAGTCTATAGAGCCAAAATTAAATGAATGTAAAAAAGTAACTATGACACTGACAAAGATTGTCACAAACAAAGAAGTTCCTGGAACTAATTTTGTGGGCATTTTAATTATATAAATCATTGCAGGTACTAATATAAAAGCACCGCCTATCCCCATTATAGCAGCGATAAATCCTACAACTAAACCTATTATAATTGGAGTAAATATACTTTCATATAATTTTGATTTTGGAAATCTCATTCTTAATGGAAGACCGTGTATCCAATAATGTACATGTAGTTTTTTTTTAACTACAAGGTTTCTTTTTGCTCTATCTATTTCTCTAAGACTTTCGACTAACATCAATGTACCAATTATTGCGAGTATATACATGTAAGCTAAAGAAATAACTGTATCAATTTTTCCAATACCTTTAAAATATGTAAAAGTGTAAATACCTAAAGCAGTTCCAATTGTTCCACCAATCACAATCATAAAACCCATCTTATAATCTAAAGTATTCTTTAAATAATGAGTTGTTGACCCTGATACCGATGTTGCAAGAATATTGTTAGCTTCATTTGCAACTGCATATGCAGGTGGTACACCTAAAAAAATTAAAAATGGTGTCATTAAAAAACCACCCCCAACACCAAATAAACCTGAGAGCACTCCAACGATTGCACTTAATAAAAGTATTTCAATGGGGTTAACAAATACTTGCGCTATTGGTAAAAATACATCCATAAAAAATTAATAGTTGTTAAAAAACAACCTAATTAAATGTAATAAAAGTTCCAATTAAAATAACACCCCAATAAGCAGCTAGACTAACGAGGATCCCTGTTTTTATTAAAGTTGCTTTAAAATTTGAAAGTTTATTTATTATTTTTATGTTGAAAATTGACATTACAACCGTCAATACACCCAGTTAATTATTTGTCAAATAAATAGTTTATCTAAAATGATTTTTTTTATTAGTAGATGGTCGCTCCAAAAACTTTGACTTCATCCCCCTCAACACCAAGCACCAATCTTCCAAGGAACTCACCTTCAATTTCCTTACTCCTCTGTTTGAATAGAACTGTGATGTTTTGGCCTCGTCTTAAACAGCCAAATGCCTGATAGTCTTCTTTTAAGCTTGTTAAAAGCTTATTATTAGCCCACTGCTTTCCAAGCTCAACTTCATTCGCACCAAACAACATTTGAGTACCAAAATCTTTAGTGAAACCACCATAATCTTTCATATTTGAAGTTTTAACAAGATTGTCCCAAATAGGATTAGCAATTGCTATAATCTCATCATCAGATTTCTCTAATAAATTCATAATTTAAGTTTTACTATTTTAAGAAGCTTTTTTCTTCTCGTTCTCGTCAACTATGTGATAAACTGGAACTTTCTCAAGTGAAAATTTACCAGTTTTAGGATCACGTCTAGAAACCGTTAAACAATGCCAATTATCATCGTCAAGTTTCATGTGATCACCTCTGTAATAGTAACCAGGCCAACGTGTTTCCTCACGAAACATAGTATGTTCTGTAACACACTGTGAAGTTAAAGCTCTATGCTTTAATTCCCAAGCTCTCATTAGTTCGTGGTAATCTTTAGCACCAACGTTTTCTAAATCTTCCTCTAACCAAGCCAATAATTCTAAGCCTCTTTTAAGCATATTACCATTGGTCATATAGTTAGTTGCAATTCCTCCAACATATTCGTCCATAATTCTTTGTAGACGTTGTAGTCCTTGAATAGGTGAAATGTAGCTTGGTGAAACGGTTCCACCAGTAATTTCGTTTTGACCTACAGTGTAGTTTTCCAAAGGTTTATAAACTGTAGCTTTAAAATCTTCACATTGTTTATCAGAAACTTTAATTCCTTCAGCTTTTTTATCTTCAATATATTTTACAGCAGCTTTTGCAGCTAAACGTCCTTCTGTGAAAGATCCAGATGAAAATTTATGCGCACTTCCACCAACTGTATCTCCAGCACCAAAAAGTCCATCAATAGTTAACATTCTATTGTATCCCCAAAAGTATTCTGGTGGAGATAAGTCTTCTGGTCCACTTACCCAAGCTCCTGAACAAGTTGCATGAGAACCCATAACGTAAGGCTCAGATGTTGTTAGTTCTGGATTTGTGTACTTAGGGTCAATATTTTGTGATGCCCAAACAACAGCTTGACCAACCGTCATACCAAGGAAATTTTCCCAGCCAACAGTCTCTAAATGTGGATCTTGGAATGCTTCAGTAGTAACCATGTGAATTGGTCCACCACCTGCCATTGTTTCTTGAATAAATGCATGATTTCTTAAACAGGTTGGAGTTGGATGATGGTCAATGTATTCACCAACTAATTCTTTAGTTTGATCGTACCATTTCTTCTCGTAGTTTTCTCCATTCGCATTTTGAGTATAAGTTTTAAGATGTAAAAAATATGCCCCAACTGGACCATAACCATCTTTAAATCTACATAACACAATTCTATTTTCCATTTGTGTCATTTTAGCACCAGCTGCAATTGGTAATGCATAAGCAGAACCATTACTCCATGGTGCATACCAAGTTCTTCCCATTCCTTCGCCAACAGCTCTTGGTTTGAAAATATGAGAGGCTCCACCTGCTGCAACGATTACAGTCTTTGATCTAAATACATGAAAATCACCAGTTCTCATGTTGAATCCTACAGCACCACCTACTCTATTTTGTTGAGTCTCATCCATTAAAAGATGAGTAATCATTATTCTATTATAAATTTTATCAGCAGATTTTTTGGCAGCTTCAGCAACAATTGGCTTATAGCTTTCTCCATGAATCATGATCTGCCATTTACCTTCTCTAAGGTAACGGCCAGTTTTTTCATTCTTCATCATTGGTAATCCCCACTCATCAAACATATGAACAGTTGAATCTACGTGACGAGCCATATCATATCCTAAATCTTCTCTAACCATTCCCATTAAATCATTTCGAGCATATCTTACGTGATCTTCGGGTTGGTTTTCTCCCCACTGCATACCCATATAACAGTTGATAGCATAAAGACCTTGAGCAACTGCTCCACTTCTATCAATATTGGCTTTTTCAACACAGATGATTTTCATATCTCTGCCCCAGTGTCTAGCTTCAAATGTAGCACCTGTTCCAGCCATACCTCCACCAACAACTAAAACATCACAATCTTCAAAATGTGTCTTATATTTAGCCATTAGTAGTAAACTCCTTTTTTAAATGAGTCTTTTGGAACTGATGGTAAATCTCCATCAATATTTAAACCTTTTGGTTCAGTGTAAAGTCTTTGTGAATTAATTTCACCTTGATTAGGTTTATCAACTTCAGCTAATTTAGGTATAAATTTTCCCCAAGGCTTTGTTGTAATTGGAGACACAAAATCCTTTGTAGTTCCATTTCTAAATTTAATTTTCCAAGAGATGGTTCCTTTTTCTTCTTCACGTCTAACTCTAACACTGTGACCCATTGGTGCAAAGTCTGCATAACCACGAACATCTATTGCATGATTAGGGCACGCTTTTACACATGAATAACATTCCCAACAAAAATTAGGTTCAATATTTACTGCTCTTCTAATATTTTCATCAATGTGCATGATATCTGAAGGACAAATATCTACGCAGTGACCACATCCATCACATCTCGTCATGTATACAAAAGTTGACATATTATTTTACCTCTCTCTATTAATAGTGCTTTGGTTGTTCTCTTTTAATGCCTAATCCAAATTGTTTTGGTGCATCTGCAAGTGGAGGAAGATTATCTCTTGAACCATCTGCTTCAGCTAAGTTTTTTTGGATAGCTGCACCAGGTTTATAAAACATGTGTGCAAATTTTGACCAATAAACTCCCCCAAATAAAACAATGTTTGAGGTAATAAATAAAATTAAAAATAAATAACTAAGTCCCATTGAATTTGATGATTGAAAATAAGACCATGCAAGTCCAGTAGTTGCACAAGCTAATAATGCTAAAACAAATAAGTCTGCTTTAATAATTCTATACCAAGGATGAGCTTCGGCTAATACATCAACTCTTAAAAATAACCAAAACCAATATCCACCAACACAAGTCATAATTGCTCCAATATGCCAAATCATTGGCCATATTGTAGGTGTCATTATTTCTTTCCCAGTATAACAAAAAACCATTACAACTGAGGCTACCCAAAATAAAATAGTGCCGTACATACCTAGTACATGCGCAACTCTTCTTTTTCCAGCTCCAAGTTCTGCTGTTGTTGCAATGTCATGTACTACAGTTTTTAAAATTACTGATGTTTTTTCAGCTGCACCCAATTCTCTATCAGCTGACAATTTTGCTTTTTTTGCGTTATTAAAAAAATAAGTAACGTTTTTATGATGGATCATTTGAATAATTGTTCCAATAATAATAAGAGCAATCATTGCTAATACAAAAAATTGTATTGCTGCTGGAGATATAGTTTCAGCTAAAACTGAAAAAGGGTTAATTGACATCATAATTAGTAGTACCTTAATTTAGAATCTATATTGATTGTGATTTTTTAGTACAGTTGAAATAATAGATCAACCGTTTTATATGGGATATTTTATCATATAAGGCTTACACTCTGCGCTTGTAGTGTTGTTGCTTTGGTATAACCGACCGAACTCCTCCTTGTGGGTTATCAACATCGCCTTCTCTACGAGGAATTAAATGAATATGACAATGCAAGATTGATTGTCCAGCAATAACGCCAGCATTTGTTCCAATATTAAACCCTTTAACTGCAGGATCTTTTAACAATATTTCCTCTTTAATTTGCTGGATTAAGTTATTGCAAGCAATCACCTCATCATCATTTAAATCAAAATAATCCCTAACATGACGTTTTGGAATAATTAAACAATGAAATTCAGACACGGGATATGTGTCATAACTAGCATAAGCAAACTCATTTTCTGCGGCCAAACCACTTTGTTTAGAATTGCAGAATAGACAGGGATTGTTTGGGTCAAACATAAATATTATTTATAGATAGAACATTTGTTAACTTCACTTTTATAAAAATTAGAAAATATTTTATAAAATTTTAAACTTTTTCTCTTCCAATTAATTTCATTAATGTTTTTTATTGATGCAACACCTTTTCCAGAACCGATAAGAAGGATTTCATCATACTCAGATAAATTTTTAATCAAAATATCTTTACTAATAATTTTTCCTAATTTCTTTTTAAAAAACCTATAAGTTATACCTTTGTAAATATTATTTAGTGGAGAATACACTTTATCATTTTTTATAAATAGCATATTCGAAGTTCCACTTTCTAAGATAGTATTTTTGTAACAAAGTCCCACATCCGAGGTGGTATTATTCATTTTTGATAAATGCTTAAGTATAAACTTATATTTAAGATTTTTATATTTAGGATCAAATCTTTTATGATTTATGAGTTTTAAATTAAAATTTAATTTGGGAGTTTTTCTGTTTCTTAATGAAATTGATATCATCTTTTTATTTACAGCAACCCTAAGAAGATGATTATAAGATTTTTTTCTATAAATATTTAATTTTATTAATTTAAGGATATTTTTTTCAAGATTAGGAGTATTTAATTTATAAACCTTTAAAGATTTAATTAAATTTTTAACATGTTTTTTAAAAAAAAGTATCTTAGCTGGTTTTCCAAAAATCCACATTGTTGTAAACACACCCTTGTCCCCCCAAAGATCATTAAAATTAATTTCTTGGTTGGTTTTAAGCTGATAAGATTTTTTTAATAAGTAAGTTACCATTTTCAGTTAAAAAAGATTCAGGGTGAAATTGAAAGCCATATATTTTTTCTTTATTATTTTCTATTGTCATTGCTGTATTTGAAATAGCACACCTCATTGTAATTTCAAAATTTTTGGCAGTAAACGGCTCTTTTAATTTTAGAGAGTGATATCTACCCACAGTGAATTGACTGTTTCTTTTAAATAATGAGTTTTTGCTAGTTACTTTTATTTTAGATTGGAAGCCATGGTAAATCTTTTTTTGTTCAATTATTTTTCCATTTTCACAATGAAGAATTTGTTGAAACCCAAGACAAATTCCAATAATTTTTTTTTTACCTTTAAATTTTTTATAAACCTCAGAACTAATTGGGTAGTCTTTCGGAGCACCTGGACCTGGTGAAAAAACAATAATATCTGCTTTTTTTAATTTATTTTGATTTATTTTATTAAAATTAGTGCAAACCACTTCATCAAAATTTTGAAATTGATGCACTACGTTTTGAGTAAAAGAGTCATGATGATCGATAATGTATATCATTTGTAAAGATCCATTAATGACTTTGCTTTAATATAGTTTTCATCAAATTCATGAGCTGCATTGCTGTCAATTACCACTCCTGAAGCCACAGAAATTTCTGATCTACCTTTAAAATTTAATATCGCTCTAATAATGATATTAAACCTCATATCCCCATTGAACTTTAAGTAACCAAAACTACCTGTATAAATATTTCTACTTTGTTTTTCCTGTTTGTTTAACAAATTTAATGTACTAATTTTAGGACATCCTATTACAGAACCCCCTGGCATCATTGCTTTTATAATCTCTAATGAGGTAACTTTATTCTTGAGTTGTCCTCCAATTAAACTCACATAATGATAAAGATCTTTGTATTCTTCAACTATCTTCTTTTTTAAAATTTTTACTGAACCTGGTTTACAGATTTTAGATAGGTCGTTTCTTTCCATATCAACAATCATGTTGTGTTCTTTGGATTCTTTTAAGTTTTTTCTAAAAAAAGTAAGGGCTTTATTTTTATTTAATTTTTTAGTTTTCTTTAAAGTGCCTGCTATAGGCTTCGTTGTAATAAAATTTTTTTTTTTTGTTATCAAATTTTCAGGTGAGCAGCTTATTATTGAATAATTTTTATCCTTAATCATAAAGGCTTCGGGCGCCATATTACTTTTTACAAGTCTACAAAAGAAGTCTAAAGCATTAATTTCTGATTTATTGCTATATTTAGTACAAATTTTAATCTGGTATGTTTCTCCAGATTTTATTTTCTTTTTAAATTTATCAAATATTTTCTTATAGGATTTTTTATTGATATTTATTTTAAATAAATCATTAGCATTTAATGATCTTGTTTTGTTATACTCAAGATTGTTTGAAAGTTTTATTTTTGTTTCAGGTTTGTAAAATATTCCTTTAGGGAAATTTATTGTTTTTTGTTTTTTAATTTTTACCTCAATTAAATTATTTAATATTTCATAACCAAAAAAACCAATAAACAGATCTGTTTCTTTATGGGGAGATCTTAATCTATTATTTTTGTTAATAAATTTTTCAATATTATTATTGTTTAAAATGATTTTTTTCGAAAAGTCTGTATAAAGATCAAACCCTTTATCTGATTTATAGATTATAAAGGGTTTCTTTGAATTATTTAAATCCAGTAAGTAGTTTTTCTTATTCAATTTCTATTCTGTTTTTAGTCTTAGAACTGCTTCTTCTTTAATTGGTAAATGTATTATTGCTGCAAAAACAGATAAAGCAATTGCTAAATACCAAGCATAATCATAAGAGCCATATAAATCATGAAATAGTCCTCCAAGAAATGCTCCAAAAAATGAGCCTACTTGATGACTTAAAAAAACTATTCCATAAAGAATACCAAGATATTTTGTTCCGAAAATATGAGCAACTATTCCACTTGTAGCAGGTACCGTTGAAAGCCATAAAAAACCAAAACTTGCACCAAAGATAAATGCATTAATGTTACTTGCGGGTAAAAATATGAACAATATAAGTGAAATTCCTCTCAATGCATAAATGGCACTTAAAATTATTTTTTTACTAATTTTTGTAGAAAGATATCCACTTACTAAAGAACCAAATATGTTAAATAGTCCAATTAATGACAATATTGCAGCAGCCGTCCAGCTTTCTAAGCCTCTATCTATTACGTATTTTGGAACGTGTGTTCCAACTAAAGTTATATGAAAACCACATACAAAAAATCCAGAGACTAGAAGTATATAACTTTTGTTTTTGAAAGCTTCCTTAAATGCCTCTATGGCGCTTTGGTTGTTTGGTTTTTCAATAGACTGAGCAGCAGATGGAGATCTTACAAAAAAAGCTATTATAAGCCCGATAAATAAGAATATTGTGAATACAAAAAGTGTATCCACCCATCCATTTTTAATTAATGAATAGCTCGTATAAAGTGGAGAGATAAAATAGCCCAAAGAACCAACAGCTGTAACAATGCTCATTGCTATTGTTCTATTTGATAATGGAAAATGCTTTCCAACAATTGACATTGGAATACTAATTGCAGTTCCACCTAAACCAATTCCAACTAAAAGTCCTAAATCGATTTGAAAAAAAATTCCAGTATTTGGACCCGCATACAAAAAATAAATTCCCAAAATATAAAAAACAAAAGCTAAACAAATTGCTTTGTGTCCACCATATTTATCTGCAATGGCTCCAAATATAGGACCTGTTAAACCCCACATTAACATTTGAATACCTATTGCTAATCCAGAT
>JADHPA010000033.1 GCA_016778675.1 Candidatus Pelagibacter sp.
TTAAATATTCAAAAATTTTTTCGTCTGGGGCTATTAATCCAGCTCTTGCTCCACCTTCAATTGTCATGTTGCAAATTGTCATTCTTTGCTCAACACTTAAGGATGAAATTAGGCTACCTGAATATTCTATAACAGATCCTGTTCCACCTGCAGTACCAATAACACCTATAATTTGTAAGATTACGTCTTTTGAAGTCACACCAATTGGAAGCTTTCCATTTACATTTATTCTGAAATTTTTTGCTTTTTTCTGCACTAAGGTTTGAGTTGCCAAAACATGTTCAACTTCAGATGTGCCTATACCAAAAGCTAGGGCTCCAAATGCTCCATGGGTTGCTGTATGACTATCTCCACAAACAATTACTGTCCCTGGTTGTGTAAATCCTTGCTCTGGTCCAATAATATGAACTATACCTTGTCGTTTATCATTCATTCCTAAATATTGAATTCCAAACTCTTTACAATTGTTTTCCAAAGTATCTACTTGAATTTTTGACTCTGCATCAGCAATACCCTTAGATCTATCAGTAGTTGGAACATTATGATCTGCAACAGCTAGGGTAAGACTTGGTTGTCTTACTTTTCTATTTGCATTTCTTAATCCTTCAAATGCTTGGGGGCTTGTAACTTCATGGACTAAATGCCTATCAACAAAAAGTAGGGCTGTTCCATCTTCCTGCTGATCAACTAAATGATCGTTCCAAATTTTATCGTAAAGAGTTAAAGGCATTGAAAAAAAATTATTTTTTTTCTTCAGTTTTTTCTATTTTTGTTTCAACTTGAGCTTCTGGTTGTTTTTCAGTCTCAGCTTCTACAGCTTCTACTGGTGCTAAAGTTTCTTCTGTTACTGTTTCAGGCTTAACATCAACTTCTATACCTATTTTTTTTCTAATTTTTTCTGCAATTCTAGCTGATTTACCTGTTCTATCTCTTAAGTAATATAATTTTGCTCTTCTAACTTTTCCATGTCTTATTACAGTAATTGAGTCAATAACGGTTCCATATAAAGGAAACGTTCTTTCAACACCTTCACCAAATGAAATTTTTCTAACTGTAAATGATGAATTAAGATCTCTATTTTTTCTAGCAATACAAACACCTTCGAAATACTGAATTCTATCTTTTTTTCCTTCAGTAATTCTCACACCAACTTTAATAACATCGCCAGGAAAAAATTCTGGTATCTTTTTTTCTGCTAATATCTTTTTAACGTTAAATTGGTTTATTTCTTCAATCGTTTTCATAATGCTATATTTTTAATTAGTTTTTCTTATACTTTTCCCATAAATCTGGTCTTCGGACGCGTGTTATAGCCTCTGATTGTGATAAACGCCAGTCTTTAATTTTGTTATGATCTCCTGATAATAGCACATCTGGAACGCTTTTTTCCTCCCAAATTTGAGGTTTTGTGTACTGGGGATACTCTAAAAGTCCATTCTCAAAGCTCTCATCACTTTTTGATTGTTCATTTCCCAAAACGCCAGGTAATAATCTTAGAATACTATCTAAAACAACAAATGAAGCCGTTTCTCCTCCTGACAAAATAAAATCACCAATGCTAAGTTCTTCAATATTTCTGGTCGACAATATTCTTTCATCAACACCCTCAAAGTGTCCACAAATTAAACTTACAGATTTTTCTCTTGATAATTCTAAAGCTAATTTTTGATCAAGTTTTTTTCCTTTAGGAGATAAATAAAAAATTCTTTCTCCTTCCTTTTTATTTTGATCAATAGATTTTGCTAACACATCAGCCTTTAGCAACATTCCAGAACCACCTCCAAATGGAGTGTCATCTACAGTTTTGTGTTTATCTTCTGCTGCATCTCTTATGTTTACAACTTTTAAATCCCAGATTTTATTTGCTAAAGCTTTCCCATAAAGCCCCTTGCTTAAAGGACCGGGAAAAATATCTGGGTAAAGTGTAAAAATTTGAGCTTGCCACATAAGTCAAACTATTTTGCCTCTTCTTTAGGAGCTGCCTCTGCTTTTGGAGCTTCTGCTTTAGGAGCTGCCTCTGCTTTTGGAGCTTCTTCTTTAGGAGCATCTGCTTTAGGAGCATCTGCTTTTGGAGCTTCTTCTTTAGGAGCATCTGCTTTTGGAGCTTCATCACCTTCTTTTTTTCTTTCTTTTTTTGGAACCGCTTTAAGAGGATTGCTTCCATTTACTGGCATTGTGATTAAATTATTTTCACCTAATATTCTTGCAACTCTAGTTGTTGGTTGTGCACCTTCACCTAACCAATATTTAATTCTTTCAGCTTCTAGTCCAACTCTTTCTTTTTTATCTTTTGGTAAAAGAGGATTAAAAAATCCTACCTTCTCAATAAATCTTCCATCTCTTGCACGTCGGCTATCAGCTACAACTACTTTGTAAACTGGTCTTTTTTTTGTTCCACCTCTTGATAGTCTTATTTTTAACATTTCTTCTCCTTTATTATTTAAGTTGATTTAGTAGCTCTGGAGGTATTCCTTTATCGGACATACCCTTCAGGTTTCCTTTTGACATCTTTTTCATCATTTCAGACATCATTTTAAATTGCTTAAGCAATTTATTGATAGTGGCCGCATCTGTTCCAGAGCCATTAGCAATTCTTTTTTTCCTAGAACCATCAATGATTTTAGGATTTCCTCTTTCTTTTTTCGTCATAGATAAAATTATTGCTTCATTTTGAGAAATAATTTTTTCATCAATTCCTGCAGTATCCATTTGTGCCTTCATCTTAGAAACACCTGGCATAAATGACATTATCCCCTCTATTCCACCCATTTTTTTCATTTGTCTTAGCTGAGTTAAATAGTCCTCCATCGAAAATTGACCTTTTTTTAAATTCTCTTCTGCTTTTTTTATGTTCTCTTCACCAAGATCTTCAGCTGCTTTCTCAACTAGAGAAACAATATCACCCATACCTAATATTCTATTTGCTATTCTATCTGGATGAAAAACTTCTAAATTTTCTGTTTTTTCACCTACCCCTAAAAATTTAATTGGAACTTGAGAGACATACTTCATACTAAGTGCAGCTCCACCTCTTGCATCACCATCGGCTCTAGTCAAAACAATACCAGTTAAATTCACGGTATTTTTAAACTCTTTAGCAACCTCTGCTGCTACTTGCCCTGTTAATGAATCTGCGACCAAAAAAGTTTCTGTTGGATTAATTATACTCTCTATTTGTTTAATCTCGCTCATCATCTGAAGATCAATTTGAGTCCTTCCTGCTGTATCAAATAATATAATTTCTGCCCCATTTAAATTAGCAGCACTTACTGCTCTTCTACAAATATCTGCTGGCAATTGTCCTTCAATAATTGGTAAAGTTAAAATATTGTTTTGTTCACCTAAGGATTTAAGTTGCTCTTGTGCTGCTGGTCTGTAGACATCAAGGCTGACCATCATTAATTTCTTTTTTTTATTTTTTTCTAAGTATTTTGCTAATTTTGCAGTAGTTGTAGTTTTACCCGAACCTTGCAAGCCCACTAGCATCATCGAAACTGGTGGAACAGCATTTAAATTAATATCTGTGTTGCTTTCACCTAAAAAACTTACCAACTCATCGTGAACAATTTTAACAACCATATCCCCCGGAGAGGTTGATCTAATTATTTCTTGTCCTAAAACTTTTGGCTTAACTCTTGTTATAAAATCTTTAGCTACATCAAGCGATACATCGGCTTCCAAGAGAGCTTGTCTAATAGCTCTTAAACCTTCATCAACTTGATTTTCATCAAGTGATGGTGCTTTTTTTAAAGAAGAAAAGATTTCTTCAAATTTATTTGTTAAGTTTTCAAACATTTTTTTTACACATAGCAGTACTGCACTAGTGGGCGAATCCTCGCTGACTAGTGTTGATCTCTTTGTTACCAAAGACACCACAAATTTAACGTTTTTGTGGGAACGGCAACAACCTATAATAGAGGTACAAAAAGTCAATAAATAAGTTAAATATCTATATATGGATATTAAAGCATTTAAAATGGATGGTTTAGGCAATGATTTCGTTATCATTGATTTAAGAAAAAAGGACTTAAATTTAAGCAAAGATCAAATAATCAAAATATGTGATCGTAATTTCATTGGATGTGATCAGCTAATTTTGATTAAAAAAAATAAAACAAATGATGCTGACGCAGAACTAGTTTTTTATAATTCAGATGGCAGTATATCTGGAGCCTGCGGAAATGGTACTCGATGTGTTGCGGAGTTCCTATCAAGGGAAAATGGGCAAAAGGAAATAACAGTTTTGACAGAGTCGGGTTCACTAAAATCTAATATCATTGGAAATAAATTAGTAGAAACTGAGATAGGAATAGCAAAAACAGATTGGCAAGAAATTCCTTTAATTAGCGAAATGAATACAAAAAATTTGAAAATTGAGATTATAGATGACAATAATATTAAATTTATTGGGGGTACAGCCGTTAATGTTGGCAATCCACATATAATATTTTTTGTAGAAGAAATAGAAAAATTTGATTTGAAAAACCTTGGTCCAAAAATTGAACATCATGAATTTTTTCCAGAAAAATGCAATGTTACTCTTGCAAAAGTTATAAATAAAAATCTAATAAAAGTTAAAGTTTGGGAAAGAGGTGCTGGACTTACTAAGGCATGTGGTACTGCAGCTTGTGCAACTGCTGTTGCAGCAAATATAAATCAACTAGCTGAAAAAGCTTTAGACATTGAGTTTGCTCTAGGAAAACTAACAATTTTTATTGACGAAAGAAATAGTGTTTTTATGAAGGGACCAGTCTCTGATATTCAAGATATAGATATTAAATTATAATGGGAATTTTTGATAAATTTAAAATTGGTTTTAAAAAAAGTGCATCTACTTTCACCTCTGGTTTAAGAGATATAATTATCAAAAAAGAAATTGATGACAAAACATTAGATCAAATAGAGGAATACTTAATTCAGTCAGATGTTGGTCTTGTTGCAGCCGAAGAAATTAAAAAGATTATTTCTGAAGAAAAAATTAATCCTAAAAAAGATATTATGAATGAGGTTAATTTAATTCTTAAAAATTATATAATCACATTAATGAAACCATTAGAAAACCAAAATTTTTTTGATAAGAAAGAAACACTCAATGCAGTATTAATATCAGGAGTTAATGGAGTTGGTAAAACTACAACCATAGGTAAAATAGGTAAAATTTTAAAATCTAATGGAAATAAAGTTATGTTTTCTGCGTGTGACACATTTAGAGCAGCAGCTATCGAGCAGTTAGAAAGCTGGGCGAATAAAATTGATATACAAATCACTAAATCATCACAAGGGTCTGATCCAGCCTCTGTTGCATACAAGGCTATAGAGGAAGCATTAAAGGAAGGTTTTAATTATGTGTTAATTGATACAGCTGGACGATTACAAAATAAAAAAAACTTAATGGAAGAATATAAAAAAATTGCTAATGTAACTAAAAAAATAGACCCTAATGCACCACATGATGTAATTTTGGTTTTAGATGCTACGTCAGGACAAAATGTAATTAACCAAGTGGAGGAATTTAATAAAATTATCCCTGTTACCGGTCTAATAATGACAAAATTAGATGGAACAGCAAAAGGGGGTATTTTATTAGCTCTTGCTAAAAAATATCAGCTACCAATAATTGCTTTGGGACTTGGAGAAAAAGAAGATGATTTACAAATCTTTAATGCAGAAAAGTTTGCAGAAGCTTTTATCAATATTAATTAATTAAGTTATTAGAAATTAAAGGTTTGTAATAATTACATTTATAATTTTCTTGTAGATGTGAATGTCCACAATTTTTTGCAACCGATGAAATTATAAATTCTAGTTTTCCAGTAGAGGAATATTGATTTAATTTCTTATTCGCAATATCAAATTGAAAATTTGTTTTGATATTTTTAATTGCACTAATCATAATTAATGTATTGTTATCCCTTAGTAGGTAATACGCAAAATCCTCTGGAAAAACTGGAAAATCATACTCTTCTAAAAAAAATTTAGCTTGTGATGGAAACCATTCATAAGAGATTAAAGGGGATGAAGTTTTTGTTTTATAGTCATAAATATATAGATCCTGGGGAAAATCAGTAACATAATTAAAATTTTCTCCTCTTGCTAAAATAGATTTTTCTCTAGTTTTAAAATAAAGACTAAAATTTTTATCATAAGAATTCATTTGACCTACATGAAAAAGATTATCTGTATTATAATTTGTCTCACCAGAGTATGTAAAATTACTGAAAGAAATTATAATTAATAAAGATATAATAAATCTTAGCACTCTTAATATTTAAAAATAAAATCTGTAAATTATTTGGTCAGATTGTGGCTTAATTTAAACTCTTTAAATATTCCTTCAAAACTACTATCATTTTTTTGTTGTATTCCATCATGTGATTATCTTTTTCGGAAAAGTAAGAATACTTTGGTTCATTTGCTAATTCATACATTTTTTTACCCATCCAAAATGGCACTATTTTATCTGCTTCTCCATGCATAATCAGAATTGGAGACTTAAAATTTTTAATTTTTTTGTCACTTTCGTATTTATCTTTAAGTAAAAATCTGATTGGAAAATATGGATATACATTTTTTGCTGCATCAACCATAGATGTAAATGGAGATTCTAATATAATACCTGCAAATTTACGCTTTTGAGCAACATGAGTTGCAATTCCAGTACCTAATGACTCACCATAAAGAATAATGTCATTATCTTTAAGTCCTTTTCCTTTTAACCAATTAATTGCACTCTCACCATCTTCATATAATCCTTTTTCTGATGGTTTGCCTAAGTTTCCACTAAATCCTCTCCAGGAAATGATTAGAAAATTTATATTCATTTCTTTAAAATGATTAATTTTATGTATTCTATTTTCTAATGTTCCCGCATTGCCATGAAAGAAAACCAGAGTTTTAAAATTTACAAGATCTTTTTCATGAAACCATCCAAGTAATTCAATATTATCACCTGTCTCAATCTTTACTTTTTCTATTTTAACTTTTAATTCATCACCAGAATAGTTATTTTCTTTTGGATGATATAATAAATTTCGTTGAAATATAAATATAATAAAAAGTAAAGAAAAGTAAGCTATTGGTATAATTAAAATTAACTTCAATAAATACTCTTTAAGTTTTTTTTTCATATTTATTTTTTTTTTTAACTAAATAAACACCACCAAAAACTAAGGCTGTTCCTAGATAGTGATAATATTCAAGCTGTTCTTTAAAAAATAGCACTCCATAAATGGCACTATAAACTGTAAAGATATAAAGTGTAAAACCTGTTATGGAGGCCCCAAGTTTTTTTTGTGCCATGGTATATAATGTAAAAGCTATTATTCCTGGGGAAATAGCAGCAAATAAAACCCAAATGAAAAAGTCTTCATTAAAAATTGTTTTAACAAAAAAAATTTCTTCAATCAAATAAAATGGAAATAAACTAACTACACCAAAAAATGCAATCAATGTAAATCTATCAAAAATTTTTAAATTTGTTTTCCAATAAAATAAATAAATTGAATAAAGGGCCCAACCTATTGCAGAAGCTAACATCCAGAGGTCACCAATTGTAAATTTTAAGCTAATTAATAAAGATAAGTCACCTTTAATAATAATAGCAAAAACCCCAACTAAACAAGAAACTAGACCTACAATTCTTAAAAAATTTATTTTCTCTTTAAAAAAAATACTTGAAATTAAAATTATAAATATTGGTGATGAGGAATATATAATTCCCATGTTTGTAACGGTTGTTGTTTGGCCTGCTAAAAATGGAAAGGCGCCACAAACACCACACCCCATTGACCCAATAAAGAATATTCTTTTGTATTCTTGTTTTACAAATTTAAAGTTTTTTTTAAGAGAGCTATAGGTAAAAGGTAATAATATTAAGAATACAGCAGTCCACCGCCAAAATGCTAGAGAAATTGGGGGCACATATTCAACTCCACCTCTTGCAACGATTAGATTGCTTGCCATAAAAATAGGTTGAATGAAAAGTAATAAAAAAGGTAAATAATTATTCTTTGAATTATTCACTAAAAATTTGATTTATTTTTTATCGAAATAAGCTTCGTAAATCATCATTCCAATTGCTAGAGCCATTAAGATATATACGGGTAACACGTCCCAAAAACCAATCATAGAAGATCTAGTTAAGGTTGTTGCAAGTCCAATAAGAAATATTGTTGCAAGACACGATCCTAAAAATGTTGATATTTTATTTAGCATATTTTTTACAATTTTTTTCTAACCAATTAGCTACACCAAGAAATCTTAGGTCATCTAACTTGTCTCCAACTAATTGAATTCCTAATGGTAAATTATTTGCACCGATAAGTAAAGGTAATGAGATAGACGGCAAACCCATATATGTCCAAATAGTTGAGAATTCTGGGCTACCTGTGCTCTTTAAACCCTTTGGAGCAACGCCAGACGATGACGGAGTTAATACTCCATGAAAATCTTCAAAAACCTCTTTATAAGACTCGTAGCTTCTTTTCATAAAGTCTATTGCTTCAGCATATTCTTTTGCTGAGTATTTTAGTCCTCTTTCAATTGCACTAACCATCTCTTTAGAAAGAAATTTTTTAGATTTTTTATAATAACCTTGAAAATTATTTGCCATATCAGTTTCATGAATTATTTTATGATATTTTGGAATGTCATCAAAATAAGATGGGGTATCAAAGACCTCAATATTTTTACTAAAAGTTTTTATAAAGAAATCAAAAGATTTTTGGGACTCTTTATCAATATTTTTCCAATTTTTAGTTTTGTAAAAAATAAACTTTGGCTCATATATTGGACCCTTTTTACAAACATTTAACATTTCATCTGCAGCATAATGAATAGTTGATGGATCATATAAATCTTTTTTAATTAATGATTTTGCAAACAAGGCAACATCTTCAACCGTTTTTCCAAAAACTCCGATGTGATCTAATTTATCAGACTGTCTCATAACTCCACTTCTTGAAATTAATCCATAAGAAGGCTTATAGCCTACAACCCCACAGTAAGAAGCGGGCCTAATAACTGAGCCGTTAGTTTGGGTTCCAATTGATAGGGGCGCCATATGTGCTGCAATGACAGCTGCTGAACCACTTGATGATCCCCCTGGCGTTCTTGTGTTGTCGTGTGGATTGGTAGTTTTTCCAGGATGGAAATATGCAAGTTCTGTGGTTACAGTTTTACCCATCACTATCGCTCCTTCAATCTTAAGTAAATTAACTATCTCTGAATCTTGTGAGCTAGGCATTTTTTTTCTTAAGGGAGAACCACATTCAGTAGGCATTTCAAATGTGCCAATTATATCTTTAACCGCAATTGGTAAGCCATGTAATGAGCCTAGTGGTTTACCTGATTTTCTATACTCATCTGCCTCTACAGCTTTTTCTAAAAGCTTTTTTTTATCAAAATATTGCCACGCCTTTACATCTTTTTCAAATTTTTCAATTCTCTCAATATATTGTGTACAAACTTCAACTGAAGATAATTGACCTGATTTTAAATGTTCAGCCAATTTATTGGCTGTGAGTGTAAAAATATTTAACATTTAGTTTGTCTAATTTGCAAATAACGTTTCTGGCAACCATAAGGCAATGCCTGGAAACATATACATAAGAAACATAGCAAATATTACTATGCCCAAGAATGGCATAATTCCTGCAAATATTTCCATCAATTCAACATTTTTCTTTTGAACGCCCTTTAAATAATAAGCTGACATTGCCATTGGAGGAGTTAAGAAAGATGTTTGTAAATTAAGAGCAATTAACATTGCAAAGAAATATGGATTAACATCAAATACCTCTAGAAGCGGTAAAAATATTGGAACAAATATAATTAAGATTTCAGTCCATTCTAATGGCCATCCTAAAAGAAAAATAATAATTTGTGTGATAATTAAAAATTGCCATGTATTTATATTTATTGATGTAAAGAAATGTTCAAAAATTTCATGACCACCTAGATAAGAAAATACAGAAGAAAAAGTCCAAGAACCAATAAATAACCACATAATCATAGCTGTAGTTTTTGCAGTTAGAAAAACGGACTCTTTAAAACTTTGCCATTTAAGTGTTTTGTAAAACCAAGATAACAATATAGCACCAAATGCTCCTGCTGCTGCGGCCTCTGCTGGCGTTGCTATACCTGCTAAGATTGTTCCAAGAACCAACATAATTAATCCAAAAAGAGGGACGAAAGACACTAATACTTCTTTTAAAATTTCAGCTCGTGGTGGAATATCTTCTGCTCTTGGCTTAGGTGCAATTGATGGTTGGAGCCAAGCTCTAACCACAGCGTAAGCTATATAAAGTCCTGCAAGTAAAAGTCCTGGAAAAATTGCTGCCGCAAATAATCTCAAAGGAGATAACTGGGCTATTACTGAATAAACAATTAACATAATACTAGGTGGTATTAAAATA
>JADHPA010000034.1 GCA_016778675.1 Candidatus Pelagibacter sp.
ATTTGAATTAGAAAAAAATAGAATAAAAATAGTTAAAACATCATCATATTATCTATCTAATTCATGGCCAGACCCATTGTTGCCGAAATATATAAATGTAGTCATTAAGATTAAAACCACCCTTAATCCTCTTGAATTATTGAAATATTGTAAATTAATAGAAAAAAAATTAGGCAGATCTAGAACAAAGAAGAATGCTCCAAGAACATGTGATATTGACATTATTGATTATGACAAAAAAGTATTAAATTTTATTAAAGAAAACCTTTTTATTCCACACGCGAGAATGAAAATGAGAGGTTTTGTTTTATTGCCTTTATTTGAAATAGATAAAAAGTGGAAAGATCCAAAATCTGGTAAAAATATTGTTAATTTAGTCTATAGTTTGCCAGTAAAAAACCTTAGATCTATTAAACAAATATAAATTAGTGCTATAATAACCCATGCTTAATTCTGAAGAACTTATAAATAAAGTCAAAACTTATAATAAATTTTTAAATCCTGAAAAATTAAATAAAGCATACCAATACGCTGTTAAAGCACATGAAAATCAAAAACGTGCATCAGGCGATCCTTATTCAAATCATCCAATAGCTGTTGCTTCTATACTTAGTGATTTAGAGTTAGATAGCGCTACAATTGTTACTGGATTACTTCATGACACAATTGAAGACACACATGCTACATATGAAAATATCAAGAAAGAGTTTGGACAAGAAATTGCGGATTTAGTTGAAGGTGTAACCAAAATTTCTTTTTTTGAAAATCAAGCAAACTCTAATTCAAAAGCTGAGAATTTTAGAAAATTAATTTTAGCTACTTCTAAAGATATTAGAGTTTTACTAGTAAAACTTGCAGATCGTTTACATAATATGAGAACGATTGATGCTATTAGCAAAATTGAAAAAAAAGAAAGAATTGCTAAGGAAACCATGGAGATTTATGGACCATTAGCTGATAGAATGGGCATGCACAGAATAAGAGATGAATTGGAAGATTTATCTTTTAAAGTTTTAAATAATGAAGCAAGAGAACTTATCAAAAAAAGATTAGATGAAATTCGGGAAGATAAAGTAAATAACTTTAAAGCAATTTCCATACAAATAACAGAACTTTTAAATGATCATGATATTAAAGCTAAGATTTTTGGAAGGGAAAAAACTCCTTTTTCAATTTGGAGAAAAGTACAAAAAAAAAGAATATCCCTTGAACAAATTACAGACATAATAGGTTTTAGAGTTATATTGCCTAGTGAGCATGACTGTTATCAAGCACTTGGAATATTTCACCAACATTGGAATTGCATACCTGGAAAATTTAAAGATTATATTTCTTCACCAAAAATTAATCATTATAAATCATTACACACAGCCGTAATTGGACCAAATAAAAGACCTATAGAAATTCAAATTAGAACTATGGAAATGCATGAATTTGCTGAAAGAGGTATTGCATCTCATTGGAAATATAAATCTTCTGAAAAATTTAATTCACTTACTTGGAAAGAATATGATTGGTTAGCAGATTTAGTAGAAATTATTGATAAAAACGAAAATCCTGAACATTTCTATGAGTATACTAAACTTCAAATGTTTCAGGAAAATGTTTTTTGCTTCACACCCAAAGGTTCAGTAATAAAATTACCAAAGGGCGCTACTCCAATTGATTTTGCTTATGCTGTTCACACAAAAGTTGGCGATAATGCAATTAGCTGCCAAATAAATGGAAATGATAGTGAACTACAAAGTATTCTTCATAATGGAGATGTTGTTAATATAATAACTTCAAAAAATAAATCGCCTTCACTTCACTGGATACCAGTTACTAAAACAGGAAAAGCTAGAGCAGCAATAAGAAGATATTGGCATTCGAAAGGTGAACAAAAAGAAGAAAGAATAAAGAAATATAACACTACTTTATGGATATCTTTACCAGATCAGCCAGGCAAACTAGGTGAAATTACAACATTACTAGGTAATCACAGATTAAACATATCTAATGTTGAGATGCATGAAAAAACACAATATTATATTAACTTTAAGTTCCATTTGATAATTAGAGACTTGAAAAACTTTACAAATTTTATTAGCGAACTAAAACAAAAGAATATTAAGTTTAAAATCATAAGACATGAGGAAAAAAGAAATGCTTTCACACAAAAAATCTTTAAATATTTTAAAAAAAACTAACGCTTTACTTGAGGGACATTTTGTACTTTCTTCTGGACTACATTCATCGAAATATATTCAATGTGCAAAACTGTTAAGTTTTCCAAATTTAGCTAATTCTATTTGCAAATCATTGGCCCAGAAGATTAAAAAAAAATTTAAATATATAGATTTAATTTTGGCTCCAGCGATGGGTGGAGTAATTATTGGCTACGAAATAGGTAAAATTTTAAAAAAAGAAACTATATTTTGTGAGAGAGTTAACGGTAAATTTACTTTGAGAAGAGGCTTTAATATTAGAAAAGGTTCTAAAGTATTAATTATTGAAGATGTTATAACAACAGGAAAATCCAGTTTAGAGTGTGTAAATCTAATTACTAGAGCAGGAGCAAAACTTGTTGGTTTTGCTACCATTATTGATAGATCAACAAAAAAATCTTTAAAAATAAAAAAAGAAATTATTTCTCATATGAAAATTGATGTTCCAACTTTTAAAAAAAATAAACTTCCTGAATTTCTTAAAAATACACCAATAACAGTGCCAGGAAGTAGATTTATAAAATGAAAAAATTGGGTGTAAACATAGATCATGTTGCAACAATTAGAAATGTAAGAGGCTCAAAACATCCAAATCCATTATTTATAGCACAACATGTTAACAAATGTGGTGCAGATTCAGTTACAATACATTTAAGAGAAGATAGAAGGCACATAAATGATCAAGATGTTTTAGAAATCTGTAAAGATAAAAAAATAATTACTAACCTAGAAATTTCTTTAAATGATGAAATAGTAAAGATAGCATTTAAAAACAAACCCAATTATATTTGCATTGTTCCAGAAAAAAGAAAAGAGATAACTACAGAAGGTGGTTTAAATTTAAATAAAAATAGAACTAAAATTAAAAAAGTAATTTCATTATTTAATAAAGCAAATATTAGAACCAGCCTATTTATAGATCCAAATTTAAAAGATATTCAAAGTGCAAAAGAATTAAATGCTGATTGTGTTGAAATACATACTGGAAAAATTTCAGATTTAATTAAAAAAAATAAAGACTATAAAAAAGAACTAATAAAAATTAAAAAATGTTCAAAGTTTGGTAAAAATTTTGGTCTTGAAATTCATGCGGGTCACGGTCTTGACTATAAAACAACTGCAATATTAACAAAAATTAAAGAAATTACAGAATTCAATATTGGACATTTTATAATTGGTGAATCTGTCACTCATGGTTTAAAAAAAACGATTAAATCTTTTAGAAAAATAATAAATAAATAATCATGAAAATACTTGGTATAGGTGTTGATATAGTTGATATCTCAAGATTTAATAAATTGATAAAAAGTAATAATTTTATTAAAAGAATATTTTCTAACTCAGAAATACTTATTGCTAAAAAAATTAGAAATAAAAAAGCATATTATGCAAAAAGATTTGCTGCTAAAGAAGCTTTAGCCAAATCGATTGGTACTGGCTTTAGAAATAATCTTAACTTTAAAGATATATCAATTATTAATAATAAATTAGGTAAACCTTCTTTTGTAATTACAAATAAGATAAAAAATATTGTTAAAGATCAATTCAAAACATCTTCATTCAATTTCTTTCTGTCAATTTCTGATGAAAAAAAATATTCTATAGCATACGTAATTTTACAAAAAAATAAATAATGATAAGTAAAAACTTTATAATTGAAAATGCCAAAACAATTTTTTATGCCTTAATCATTGCGGTTATTATTAGATCTTTTTTTATACAACCTTTTTATATACCCTCATCTTCTATGGAACCTACTTTATTGGTAGGGGATAGATTATTTGTTACCAAATATTCTTATGGTTATAGCAAACATTCTTTTCCATTTAGTCCACCAATACTCGATGGCAGAATATTTTCACAAAAACCTGAAGTAGGTGATGTTATTGTTTTTAAAACCCCTGCTGACAATAGAACAGATTATATCAAAAGATTAATAGGATTACCTGGAGATAATATTCAATTCATAAATGGTGATTTATTTCTTAATAATAATCAAATTTTTAAATCAAGGGTTCCAAAAAATGATATAATTTATTGTGGCAATCAAACTATAGATGTTGTTAAGTTTGAAGAAAAATTACCAAATGGTGCAATACATAATACCGTTTATTTAAGAAATTATAGTTTTCAAAATTCTGATGTATTTATAGTTCCACCAAAACATTACTTTTTCCTTGGAGACAATCGAGATTGTTCTAAAGATAGTAGATATTTAACAAGTGTTGGATATGTTCATGAAGACAATCTAGTTGGTAAGGCACAATTTATTTTTTTTTCATCTGATTTTAGAATTGCAAGTATCTTTTCTTTTTGGAAATGGCACAAAACTATTAGGTTTGATCGTTTTTTTAAAACTATTAATTAATGAAAATATCCTCAACAATCTTAGAAAAGAAATTAAAGTTAAAATTTTATGATCCTAAGATTTTAATAAAAAGTCTTACTCATAAAAGCTATGACTCTTTGAATAATAATGAAAAAATTGAATTTTTAGGTGATAGAGTTTTAGGGTTAGTTATTGCAAAAAAATTATTAGAAATCTATCCAGATGAGCGTGAAGGAATATTGGATAAAAAATTTGCATCTCTAGTTAATAAAAGAAAATGCTTAGAAATTGCAAAAAAAATTGAATTACAAAAATATATTTTGGTATTTAATCCAAAAAATAAAAAAATTGTAATTGAAGACAAAGTTATAGCTGATTGCTTAGAAGCTTTAATAGGTGCGATTTATTTAGATAAAGGTATTAATTTTGTTGAAAAATTTATTCTAAATTTGTGGAATGAGCATATTAATGCAAGTGTGGTAACTGAAATAGATGCCAAAACTAAACTTCAAGAATATTCTTTAAAGATGTTTAAAACTTTACCTATCTATAGGTTAATATCAAATACAGGGCCTCGTCATAAACCATTATTTAAAGTCTCTGTGAAATTAAAAAATACTAGAATTTTTACAGCAGATGGTTCATCTAAAAAAGATGCTGAACAGAACGCTGCAACCTTATGTTTTGAGAGTTTTTTTAAAAAATGAATTGGGATGATAAAGGATATTTGTTATCTAAAAATCGATACAATGAAAATTCCATTATAGCAGAGGTATTTACTGAAAATTATGGAAAAATTTCTGGTATTATTTTTGGTGGAACTTCAAAAAAAATTAAAAATTATTTACAGATTGGCAATAAAATTCATGTTAATTATAATTCCAAAAGTTCAAATAGAATAGGTTATTTTAAAGTAGAAATTGTTAAAGCTACTACGCCAATTTATTTTGATAATAGTATAAAACTTTGCTGCATAACTTCTGCTATGCATCTTGTAAAACTTTTAACAGCTGAAGCTCAATCAAATAATGAAATTTACATTTTAATAGATGAATTTTTTGATTTATTAACTCATAATAATTGGATTGAAGAATATATTTTTTGGGAATTAAAGTTATTAAAATTACTTGGTTACGATCTTGAGCTTAAAAAGATGGTTGAAAAAGAAGTTATAGAAGGAGAGATTAATTATTTTGTAAAATCATCTTCAGAAAAAAAATTTATTCCAAACTTTTTGATAGATCATAATACAAAAAATATTGATTTAAAAAATTTATTAAAAGGTTTTAAGCTTCTTACTGATTATCTTGAAAAAAGCATATTGAAACCAAATAATTTAAATTTACCCGTTTCAAGAAGTCATTTTATAAATTTATTAAAATAGTCTTAAAGTATTATTTCATTTATTCTGTCAGCATAATAACTGACTATTGCATTTGCGCCAGCTCTCTTAAATGAGGTTAAGCTTTCTAATATTGAGTTTTTATCTATTAAACGTTTATTAATACTATTTGTTAGTAAGCTATATTCTCCTGAAACCTGATAAGCTAAAACTGGTATTTTAAAATTATCTTTTACTGATTTTATAATATCAAGGTAGGGCATTCCTGGTTTCACCATTACCATATCTGCTCCTTCCTTTATATCTAGGGCAACCTCTCTTAAGGCTTCATTACTGTTTCGAAAATCCATTTGGTAGGTCTTTTTATCTCCTTTTAGAAGTCCTCTTGATCCAACCGCATCTCTGAAAGGTCCATAAAAACTTGATGCATATTTTACTGCGTAAGAAAGAATTTGAACTAATTGATAACCATTTTTATCAAGTGCTTTTCTTATTTTTCCAATCCTACCATCCATCATGTCTGAAGGTGCTAGCACATCACATCCCATTTCGGATTGCAATAAGGATTGATTAATTAAAATTTCATTTGTTTCATCATTTAATATATAGCCAGATTTTATAAGACCATCATGCCCATGGGAAGTGTAGGGATCTAAGGCTACATCACACATAATACCAATTTCATTTCTGTATTTTTTTTTAATATATTGGATAGCTCTACAAACTAAATTGTCCTCATTTAACGCTTCGGTGCCAATTTCATTTTTTAACTTTGAATTTGTGTATGGAAATAACGCAACCATAGGTATTTTATTCTTAATGGCTTTATCAACAATATGACCAATTTTATCTATAGAATACCTAAAAACTCCAGGCATAGTTTTTATGGGTTGTTTCTTATTTTTTCCATCAATAAGAAATATTGGTAAAATAAAGTCACTTGAAGATAGGCTGTTTTCCTGAATAAGTCTTCTAGACCAATCATTCTTTCTACTACGTCTAAGTCTTAGGTTTGGATAGCTTCCTGTTATCATGTTTTTATTATATTTATAAAATGCGACAAATGTATTATACAAATATATCCTAAAAAGAGTAACTAATAAATATTATGACATTAAATTATAATGATTTTCAAAAACAAGATATTAAATTTGATATCACTGAACTTCAAAAGGCATATAGTGAAATTTTAAAAATAAAAAAATTTGATGGCCCTGAAGAGATAAGTAACTTTGGAGCAATATCTCTAACTCAAATTCCTGGTGATCCAGATTCTATTAAAGGTCATAAAGCCAGAGGTGTTTTTTGGACTAAACCGGATGCAACAGGCAAGGAGGTTGTTAGAGATGTAACTATCGACGAGTCTGCTTATTCAGAATTTATCGATGAATTTAAAGATACTTATTTTAAGGAAGTTTTTGATGTGCTTTCATCTAAGTATAAGCTTGGAAGAATAAGAGTATTATTAAAAAAACCAAGATCGACATTAAGTTGGCATAGAGACCCTGAGCCTAGATTACATATACCAATTATTACTAACCCAGGATCAATAATGGTCATTGATAATGTTGCTAAGCATTTACCAGCTGATGGTTCTGTTTGGATTACAAATAATACTAAGTATCACAATGCATTTAATGGTGGTGAAGAAGATCGTATCCATTTAGTTGCTTGTGTTTTAGATCATAAATTTAATTAGTTTGAAAAAAATATTCATATCATCTGATCATGCTGGGTTTAAATTAAAAGAATTAATCAAAAATTACTTAGATAAAAAAAATATAAAGATAGTTGATTTAGGTCCATTTAACGATGGCAGGGTAGATTATCCTGATTTTGCTCATAAGGTCGCTAAAAAAGTTAAGATTAGTAACAAACATGTAGGTATTTTAGTTTGTGGTTCTGGTATGGGAATGAATATTGCTGCTAATAGACATAAAAATATTCGTGCTGCACAGTGCTATAATTCAAAATCTACAAAATTATCAAGATTGCATAATAATGCAAATATCATTACATTAGGATCAAGACTTCTTACTAAAAAAAATGCTTTAAATTGCGTTAGCACTTTTTTAAATACAAAGTTTGAAGGTGGAAGACACGCAAAAAGAATTAAAAAGATTTAATTATGTCTAGTGAAAAAAACTATTTAAATAAAAATTATAAAAGCTTTTTTGAAGACAGTTTATCTGAAACTGATCCAGAATTACATAAAGCCATAAGTGATGAGTTAAAAAGACAACAACAACACATAGAACTAATTGCTTCTGAAAATATAGTTTCTCAAGCTGTTTTAGAGGCGCAAGGCTCTGTATTAACAAACAAATATGCAGAAGGGTATCCTGGAAAAAGATACTACAATGGATGTGAGCATGTTGATGTTGCAGAAAATTTAGCCATAGAAAGATTAAAGAAACTTTTTGATTGTAAATTTGCAAATGCCCAACCACATTCTGGGGCTCAAGCAAATGGAGCTGTATTTTTAGCTCTATTAAATCCTGGTGATACATTTATGGGAATGAGTTTAAATTCTGGTGGACACATTACTCATGGGTTAAAAATTTCAATGTCAGGTAAATGGTTTAATCCAATAGGGTATGATGTTGATAAAGAGTCTGAACTTATTGATTATGATAATGTTGAAAAACTTGCATTAGAACATAAACCAAAACTTATAATTTGTGGTGGTAGCGCTTACTCTAGAGTAATAGATTTTAAAAGATTTAGAGCGATTGCTGATAAAGTAGGGGCATATTTGATGGTGGATATGGCTCATTTTTCAGGTTTAGTTGCCGGCAAAGGGTACCCTAACCCATGTGAACACGCACATGTAGTAACTTCAACAACTCATAAAGTTTTCAGAAGTGCTAGAGGTGGAATTATTTTAACTAATCATGAAGACCTAGCGAAAAAATTTAACACAGCAGTATTCCCTGGTTATCAAGGTGGACCATTGATGCATGTCATTGCTGCAAAGGCTGCTGGTTTTTTAGAAGCATTAAGACCAGATTTCAAAGATTATATTAAATCAGTTTTAGCTAATGCCAAAATTTTATCAGAGACACTTAAGAATAATGGTTTTAAGATTTATTCTGGTGGAACAGATACACACTTAATGTTAGTTGACCTAAGACCTTTCAATGTAAAAGGTAATGCTGCTGCCGAAAGCCTTTCAAATGCTAATATTACCTGTAACAAAAATGGAATACCTTTCGATTCAGAAAAGCCAATGATTACTTCTGGAATAAGACTGGGTACTCAAGCCGCAACAACCAGAGGTTTTGGATTAAAAGAGTTTGAGAAAGTAGGTGAACTAATAACTAAGGTTGTAAAAGGTTTGTCTGAAAACCCTGAGGATAATAGCAAAATTGAAGAAGAAGTTAGAAATGAAGTAATAGAACTTACATCTCACTTTCCAATATATAAAAATTTAAAATAATGATTTGTTCAATTTGTAAAAAAGGTGAAACATCAGTAGTAGACTCAAGACCAACTGAAGATGGCACAGCCATAAGAAGAAGAAGGCTTTGTGTGTGTGGTGCGAGATTTACGACTTTTGAAAGAGTGCAATTTAGAGAAATTATGGTTGTTAAAAAAAATGGAAGAAAATCTTCATTTGATAGAGATAAATTATCAAAATCTATTTTTATTGCTCTTAAAAAAAGACCTATTGATACTGAAACAGCAGAAAAATTTATAAGTAAAATTTCTCGATCACTTGAGGAGCTCGGTCAAAGTGAAATTTCATCTACTACCATTGGAACTATGGTTATGGAAGGTTTAAAAGAGCTCGACCCTGTTGCTTACGTAAGATTTGCTTCTGTTTATAGGAACTTTAGAGAAGAAAAAGATTTTGTACAATTCGTGGACAAATTAGATGTCTACAAAAAAAGATAAATTTTCAATCAAAGATAAAATTTTTATGGAGCTTGCCTTGAAATTGGCAAAAGCTCGTCATGGACTAACTGGAATTAATCCTTCTGTAGGTTGTGTAATTGTTAAAAATAATGAAATACTTTCAATTGGTCAAACAGGTTTTAAAGGTGCACCTCATGCCGAATTTAATGCCATTAAAAATTCACATGAAAATTTGGAAGGCTCAAAAATGTATGTGACGCTTGAACCTTGTAGTCATTATGGAAAAACTCCTCCGTGCACAAATATTATAATTAAAAATAAAATTAAAGAAGTTGTGTATGGAGTTGAAGATATTGATAAAAAAGTTAAAGGTAAAACTTTAAAAATTCTTAAGTCAAAAAATGTTTTAGTAAAAAAAAATTTACTCAAAAAAGAAATTAATAAATTTTATACACCTTATTTTTTTAATAGAAAAAATAACCTTCCTTATGTTACCGGTAAAATTGCAATTTCTAGAAATAATTTGATATATAGTAAAGATA
>JADHPA010000035.1 GCA_016778675.1 Candidatus Pelagibacter sp.
GGGAAATTTAGGAATTGAGATTAATTTAAACAAAGTTCCATGTCGTGAAGCAAATATGACACCTTATGAAATTATGTTGTCAGAAAGCCAAGAGCGAATGTTGATTGTTCTAGAAAATGGCAAAGAAGATTTAGCTAAAAAAATATTTGATAAGTGGAATTTAGATTTCGCAATAATTGGCAAAACTACAAAAAGTAAAAGAATAGAATTATACTTTGATGAAAAAAAAGTTGCTAACATTCCTGTTAATACCTTAGTTGAAAACTCTCCTATGTATGATCGTAAATGGAAGAAGACAAAACTTCCTAAAAAAATTAAGATTCAAAAAGAAGATTTAAAAGGTCTTAAAGTCGTTAGTGTTTTAAATAAAATTTTATCTAATCCAAATGTCTGTAGTAAAGAATGGATTTGGCAACAGTATGATCATACCGTTATGGGGGATACTATTCAAAAACCTGGTGGAGATGCTGGCGTTGTTAGAGTTCATGGTACCAACAAAGCAGTTGCAGCCTCTGTAGACTCTTCTGCAGTTTATTGCTGGGCTCACCCTTTAAGTGGAGGTAAACAAATTGTTTGTGAGAGTTGGAGAAATTTAATTTCAGTAGGTGCTAAACCAATTGCTATTACTAATTGCCTAAATTTTGGTAGTCCTGAAAATGAAGAAAATATGGGTGAGTTTGTTGAATGTGTTCAAGGATTAGGTGAGGCAAGTGCGTATTTGGATTTCCCAGTAGTATCAGGAAACGTTTCTTTTTATAATCAAACAAAAGATGTTGGAATTAAACCTACTCCTACTATTGGAGGTGTTGGTTTAATTAAAGATTACGAAAATATGGTAACCATGGATTTAAAAGAAATTGATAATATACTTTTGGTTATTGGTAAAACTGAAGGTCACTTAGATCAAAGCTTATTTGCAAGAGAAATCTTAAGTGAAAAAAATGGACCCCCACCCGAAATTAATCTTTTTAATGAAAAAAATAATGGTGAAACAATCTTAAGATTAATTGATCAAAAATTTATAAAATCAGCTCATGATGTGTCTCTTGGTGGAATAGTTACCGCTCTTTCAAAAATGTGCATTAAAGGAAAAAAGGGTGCAACTCTTAAAAAACCTAATTATTTGATAAATGAATTTGAATATTTATTTGGTGAAGATCAAGGAAGATATATTATTGAAATTAGTAAAGATGATCTTAAAAATGTAACTAAAATTCTTAAAGATAATTCTGTTCATTATGATGAGCTTGGAATGGTCAATGAAGGTGACTTAATCATAAATGATAAGACAAAAGTATCAATTGACGATTTGATTAAATCGCATACAACTTGGCTAACTAACTACATTAGTAACTAATATGGCAATGGATTTAAAAGAAATTGAGACACTGATTAAAGAAGCTATTTCTGATGCAATTGTTGTGATTGAAGATTTGGCAGGTGATGGCAATCATTATTCAGCAACAGTGACCTCTAAAGAATTCTCTGGAAAAAGTAAAATTGAACAGCATAAAATGGTCTATAATTCTTTAAAAGGAAAAATGGGCAATGAACTGCACGCATTAGCAATTAAAACAAAGGAACAATAATGGATGATAACACAAAAAATTTAATTCAAGGTCATATTGATAAAAACGAAGTCTGTTTATTTATGAAGGGAACTCCGGATGCTCCTCAGTGTGGTTTTTCTATGGCAGTATCAAACATGTTAAAAATTTTAGAAGTTAAGTATCAAGGAATTAATGTTTTAGAATCTCAAGCACTAAGAGAAGGTATAAAAGAATTTAGTGACTGGCCTACTATTCCACAAGTTTACATCAAAGGTGAATTTATTGGTGGCTGTGACATCGTTAAAGAAATGTATGAAAACGGTGAGCTCAAGAAAGTACTTGAGGATAAAGGAATAAATTTTAAAAAATAAATTTTTATTATCTAGAGTAATATTCGATTACTAGATTAGGTTCCATTACAACAGGATATGGAACTTCTTCAAACTTAGGTGTTCTAACAAAAGTAACTTTTTTGTTCTTTTCATCTAATTGAATATATTCAGGAGTTTCTCTTTCTTTGTTTGCTAAAGCAATATCAATAAAAGCTAATTGTTTTGACTTGTCTCTTATTTCAATTACATCCTCTTCTTTAACAACATAGCTACCAATATTAACTTTCTTGCCATTAACTCTTACATGGCCGTGGTTAATAAGTTGTCTTGCAGAAAAAACTGTAGTTGAAAATTTAGCTCTATACACAACTGAGTCTAATCTTCTTTCAAGCAAACCAATTAAATTTTCACCAGTATCCCCTTTTAACATGGTTGCTTTTTTATAAATATTTCTGAATTGTCTTTCATTAATGTTACCGTAGTAACCTTTTAGTTTCTGTTTAGCTTGAAGCTGAATTCCATAATCAGAAGGTTTTCCTTGTCTAGATTGACCATGTTGTCCTGGTCCATAGGCTCTAGTGTTAAAAGGACTTTTGGGTCTACCCCATAAGTTTATTTTAAGTCTTCTGTCAATTTTGTGTTTAGAACTAATTCTTTTTGTCATTTAATAGGTGGGTTTATAAACTTACTCATTATTTTGTCAATCAACCTTTTTTGGCTAGACTTGCAAATACACTTGATAAAATACGCGTTTCCTTCTCTGAAAGCTCCATTTTAGAAAAAATACTTCTTAAGTTTTCAAGCATAATAGGTTTCTTTTCTAAAGGTTTAAAAAAGTCTTTTTCTTCAAGTTTGTTAATGCATAAGTTGGTCATAGCCTGCACATCTTTCTTGCTAGCTAAAGTTACTTTCTTTGATTTAGAGTAGTTTGCACCTTTTAAATTAATAATACTTGCAACTGTATGGGCAATAATAATAACACTATGAGATAGGTTTAGTGACTTAAAATCAGGATTAGTTGGGATTTGCATAGTGTAATTAGCATAACTAATCTCATTGTTAGATAATCCAGACGCCTCAGAACCAAACAAGAAAGCAACTTTTTTACTGAAATCAATTTTTTTAAGATCTTCCAAATTTAAATGTTTGATATTCTTATTTCTAAACCTTGCTGATGTTGCAATAACATAATCTACTTTTTTTACAGCAGTCTCTAAAGTTTCGTGAACTTTAGCATTAGTGATTAAATCTTTTGCACCTACAGAAGTTGCTAAAATTTTATCGTTTGGAAAAATTGGCTTTGGCTTAACTATAACTAATTTTTTAAAGTTAAAGTTTTTAATTGCTCTAGCGCAAGCACCAATGTTTTCAGATAATTGAGGTTGGTGTAAAATAAATGAAATATTATTAAATGACATTAAAGACTAGCTGGAGCATTATCTTTGAATAACTTATAATCCAAACTATCAACCAAAGCTTTAAATGAAGCATCAATTATATTTGCTGAAACTCCAATAGTGAACCAGTTTTTACCTTTTGAGTCAGTGCTCTCAATTGAAACTCTAGTGATGGCTTCTGTACCTGTATTTAAAATTCTAACCTTGTAATCTACTAATTTAAGATCTTTCAAATAAGATGAGTATTTATTTAATCTCTCAACATTTTGTCTAATAGCATTATCCAATGCATTAACTGGACCATTTCCTTCACCAGTACAAACAATTTTTTTTCCATCAACCTCTAACTCTGCTTTTGCAGATGAAATAATTTTTCCAGAAGAATCTTTTTTAACTGAAACATCGTATTCTTTAATTGAGATATATGTTGGTATTTTACTGATAATTCTTCTAGCTAGTAATTCAAACGATGCATCTGCCCCATCGTAACTATAGCCAATAAATTCTCTGTCTTTTACTTCATCTAATAATTTTTTAATCTTAGGATCACTTTCCTCTATTTCAATACCAATAGATCTTAATCTTGAGATGATATTAGATTTTCCTGATTGATCTGAAATTACAATATTTCTAGAATTACCAACTTCTTCTGGATCGATATGTTCATAAGTTTTTGGATCTTTTTGTACTGCTGATACGTGCAGGCCACCCTTGTGTGAAAAAGCAGCAGCACCAACATAAGGTAAATGTTTATTAGGTTTTCTATTTAATATTTCATCTAACAATCTAGAACATTGAGTTAAATTTTTGATATTATTGGGCTTAATTTGTAATTGAAATTTCTCATTAAAATCATTTTTTAAAAAGAATGTTGGAATTAATGACATTAAGTTGGCATTACCACATCGTTCACCTAAGCCATTAATTGTTCCCTGAACTTGTCTTACCCCAGCCCAAACTGCAGCTAAAGAATTAGCAACTGCATTCCCTGTATCATTATGAGCATGAATGCCTAAATTTTTTCCAGGTATAGTTTTTGTAACTTCTGTTACAATTTTGGTAATTTCATGAGGCAACGTTCCTCCATTAGTATCACATAAAACAATCCATCTTGTTCCTGCATCATACGCAGCTTTAAGACAAGACAATGCATAACTAGGATTAGCTTTGTAACCATCAAAAAAATGTTCTGCATCAAACATAAACTCTTTATTTTCCTTAACAAAATGTTTTGCAGTCTCGCTAATATTTTCTAAATTTTCTTCATTACTAATACCAAGAGCAATATCAACATGAAAATCCCAAGTTTTACCAACAATGCAAACTGCTGGTGTGTTAGCATTTAATAGAGCAGATAAACCTGGATCATTATCAGCACTTCGACCAGTTCTTTTGGTCATGCCAAATGAAGTTAATTTTGCATTTTTAAATGAATGTTTTTTTTGAAAAAACTCAGTATCGGTAGGATTTGCTCCAGGCCATCCTCCTTCTATATAATCAACACCTAAAGCATCTAAGGCTTTGGCTATTTTAATCTTATCATCTACAGAAAAATCTACCCCCTGAGTTTGGGCACCATCTCTTAATGTTGTATCAAATATAAAAAGTTGTTCTTTGCTCATTTAAATTTCCAAATTGTTTTACCATCTTTGTCTTCTATTAAAACCCCTTTGTCTAAAAGTTCATCTCTAATTAAATCTGCCTGCTTATAATCCTTGTCTTCTCTTGCTTTATTACGAAGTTCAATTTTTTTTAAAATATCAGCTTCAGTTATTGATAATTTTTTCTTTTTAAATTCTAACCATTCTTCTTTTGTCTTATTCAAAATACCTATGAAGTTACATGCTGTAACAAATAAATTTTTATCAGCATCATTACCCTTTAAAGCTTTATCATATAGTTTGTGTAAATTTGCTATGTAACCTGGTGTGTTTAAATCGTCATAGAGTGGAGATAAAATATCTTCATTTAAAACAGATTTATCTTTTAGAACTTTGTAGACCTCATACCATTTATCAATAGTATTTTTACAATCCTCTAAAAGTTTTTCATTCCAATCTAGAGGTTGCTTATAATGAGCACTCATAAGAGCAAGTTTTAAAACTTGGCCATCAATATTGTCCTTAAAATCTTTTATCTTTAAAATATTGCCAGTGGATTTAGCCATTTTTTCATTAGACATTGTAATAAATGCGTTATGAACCCAATAATTAGCAAAAACTTTTGTATCATTTACACATCTTGATTGAGCAATTTCATTTTCATGATGGGGAAAAATTAGATCTATTCCACCTCCATGAATATCAAATACATTTCCTAAATATTTCTTTGACATGGCCGAACACTCTAAATGCCAACCAGGTCTTCCCTTTCCCCAAGGGGAATCCCAAAAAGGCTCATCATTAATGGAAGGTTTCCATAAAACAAAATCTTCTGATTTTTTTTTATTTTTTGAAACTTCAACTCGTGATCCAGCAATCAAATCTTCTAATTTTTTATTAGATAATTTTCCATAATCAGAAAATTTACTTACTTCAAAATAAACATGATTGTTAGCTTCATAAGCAAAACCCTTACTGATTAAAGAATTAATCATTTCTATCATTAGATCAATATGTTCTGTTGCTTTAGGTTGTTGTGATGGATTTTCTAAATTTAGATAATTACAATCATCATTAAATTCAGCAATAATGTTGTTAGTTAAATCTAATATTGAAATATTTTTTTCTTTAGAAGATTTTATAATCTTATCGTCAACGTCTGTAATATTTCTAATATAGGTAATTTTGTCATGACCATATTTAGATTTCAAAACTTTGTATAAAATATCAAAAATTACAAGAGGTCTTGCATTACCTATGTGTGGATTATCATAGACAGTTGGACCACAAACATACATTCCAATATTGTTTTGATCTAGAGGAATAAATTTCTCTTTTTTATTACTTAGATTGTTTGTTAAAAAAATATCCTTATTCATTATCTTAGAATTATACTTTAATTATAGATTTGTGAATCTATAAGATTAGTTGGGAATCTTGCAAACTGGGATTGGCTCCATTTTGTGCAAGTTCATATTTCTTATTTTTTCGTATTTTTCACGATTTATTGATTTAGGATTATTCATTGCTTCTTCTAATTCTTCATATTTAAGACCAAGTTGACCCTCATCCGTTCTACCATCATCCCACAGACCGTCTGTTGGTGGTGCCTCTATAATTTCATTTAATATATTAAGAGATTTTCCAATTTCCCAAACATCTGATTTATTGCAATCTGCAATTGGAGAAATATCAACTCCTCCATCTCCATATTTTGTGTAAAAACCTACACCAAAATCCTCTACTTTATTACCAGTACCAACTACTATTCCTTTGTTAGCAGCGGCTACTTGATAAAGTGTAGTCATTCTAATTCTAGCTCTAGAGTTAGCCATTCCATGTTCATTGTCAAAATTAGACAATGTATTTTCAAATGTTTCAAAAAGTTTATCTAAATTTATAGTATGAGCTTCAACATTTTTAAAATTTTTAACAAGCCATTCTTGGTGCTTTAAACTTAAATCATGTTGAGTAGCTTTTTGTTTAATTGGCATTGATAAAACAATTGTTTTTAAACCTGTCATTGCGCTCAAGGTGCTTGACACTGAAGAGTCAATTCCACCAGAAATTCCAATAACCAAAGATTGAGCCTTACTTGGCATTTTTTCTACGTAATCCTTGATCCAATTACTTATAAATTGTGCTTTTTCTAAAGGTTTCATCATTGAAAGAAATTAAACAAAATTGTATTTAATACAATGGCTTAAGATGCCGCTTTAATATTTTTTTTAGAATAAGCAGCATTCTTCTTAATTTCATCAGAAATTAAGAATGCTAACTCTAAAGCTTGATTTGCATTAAGCCTTGGGTCGCAATGTGTGTGGTAACGATGTGATAAATCTTGGTCAGATATTTTCTGAGCTCCACCGGTGCATTCTGTTACATCTTGACCAGTCATTTCAATGTGTAGACCACCTGCATAACTACCTTCACTTTGATGGCATTCAAAAACATTTTTTACTTCTTTAACAACGCTATTAAAAGGTCTAGTTTTAAATCCAGTTGTCGATTTAATAGTATTTCCATGGCAAGGATCACATGACCATATAACATTTAAACCTTCTTTTTTAATTGCTCTAATTAATTTTGGTAAAAATTTAGAAACATTCTCTTGTCCAAATCTTGATATTAAAGTAATTTTTCCTTTTTCATTTTTTGGATTAATTTTATTACATAGATTTATTAAATCATCTGGTTTTAAAGTTGGGCCACATTTAATACCGATAGGATTTTCAATTCCTCTACAAAATTCAACATGTCCTCCATCTAATTGTCTTGTACGATCTCCAATCCAAACAAAGTGAGCAGAGGTATCGTGATATTCACCAGTTGTTGAATCTACTCTTGTCATTGCTTGTTCAAAAGGAAGTAGTAAAGCTTCATGAGATGTCCAAAAGTTTACTGTTTTTAATCTTCTATTAAAATCTGAGTTAATACCACAAGCATCCATAAAAGCTAAAGCATCAGCTATTCTATCTTCTAATTCTTTGAATTTCTTAGCTGTTGGAGTATTTTTAATAAAACTTAAATTCCAAGTATGCACTTTTTTAAGATCAGCAAAACCACCATGAGAGAATGCTCTTATAAGATTTAATGTTGATGCTGACTGAGAGTAAGCTTTAAATAATCTTTTTGGATCTGGTATTCTTGATTTTTCACTAAAATCCATTCCATTTATATTGTCACCTAAATAACTTGGTAACTCAACACCATTTATATTTTCAACAGGTGAACTTCTTGGTTTTGAAAATTGTCCAGCAATTCTTCCAAGTTTAATTACAGGCAATGATGCAGAGTATGTAAGCACCAATGACATTTGTAAAATTAATTTAAATGTATCTCTAATATTGTCTGGATGAAATTCAGCAAAACTTTCAGCACAATCGCCGCCTTGAAGTAAAAAAGCTTTTCCATCAACAACATCAGCCAATTGCTCTTTTAAATGTCTTGTCTCACCAGCAAAAACTAATGGTGGAAAACTTTTAATCTTACTTAAAACACCATCTAATTCTTTTTGATCCGGGTATTCCGGAATGTGTTTTACAGGATAATTTCTCCAGCTATTTATTTTCCAATTTTTCATGTTCAACCTGAGAGTGTTGTATCAGACTTTATTTATTATTCAACTGTGACTGATTTTGCCAAATTTCTTGGTTTATCAATATCATAGCCTTTAAGGAGAGCTGAATAATAAGCTAATTTTTGTAAAGGAACAGTTAGTAAAAATGGAAGTAAATCGTCATTTGCACTTTCAACTAAAATTGTTTCCCAAATATTTTCTGAAAAAACTTCATCTTTACTTTTATTGGTAATTAATAAAACTTTTGCTCCTCTTGCTATTACTTCCTGCATATTAGAAATAGTTTTTTTATAATAATTATCTCTTGGAGCTAAAACTACCACAGGCATTCCATCTTCAATCAAAGCTAATGGACCATGCTTCATCTCACCAGCTGGATACCCTTCTGCATGCACATAGGCTAACTCTTTTAACTTTAAAGCACCTTCCAATGCTATTGGATAAGAAAAACCTCTACCTAAAAACATTGAACCCTTGGCATCAGTAAAAGAACCTGAGACTGCTTGAATTTTATTTTCAGTTAACAAAGTATCTCCAACTAATTTAGGTAATTTTTTTAATTCTTTAATTTTATCTAAATATGTTTCTTTATCAAAATCCTCTCTTAATCTTCCAAGTTTTAATACTAAGATATAAAGCACTAACATCTGTCCCATAAATGCTTTAGTAGATGCTACTCCAATTTCTGGTCCACAATGAATAGGTAATACAAAGTTAGAGTCTCTTGCAATAGAGCTTTCAACAACATTTACAATGCTACAAGTTTTCATATCATTTTGATTACATAAATCTAATGCAGCGTACGTGTCTGCTGTTTCGCCTGATTGAGAGACAAATATATATAAGTTGTCTTTTTTAAATCTATTTTTTCGGTATCTAAACTCAGAAGCAATATCAACTGCAACTTCAAGAGAGGTATTTTCTTCAAACCAATATTTTGCCATTAAACAAGAGTGATAAGCTGTTCCACAACCAATTAAGGTAATTGATGAAATATCACTTATATTCCATGGAAAATTGTAAATATTTATATCGTTATTAATTTTATCAACATATTCATTAATGCAATTCTTAAGTGTTGCAGGCTGTTCTTCAATTTCTTTGGCCATGAAATGCTTAAAATCACCCTTGTCATAATCCTGTTCTTTAGATGATAATTCTAAAACTTTTTTATTAACTTTTAATCCTTCTTCATCAAAAAATTCAACATGATCTTTTTTAATTATACAAAACTCTCCATCGTTTAAATATGAAATCTTATTAGTCATTGATTTTAATGCATACGAGTCTGATCCTAAATAATTCTCACTAGGACCATAACCAACTGCAAGGGGCGATCCTCTTCTGGCACCAACTATAAGGTCAG
>JADHPA010000036.1 GCA_016778675.1 Candidatus Pelagibacter sp.
ATAAATACGGGTGATAATTGGGGAGTACTTCATTAATTAATGAACATTGCCTAAATTAGAACAATTTAGTATTTTTAAAGTAGATTATGCAAACACAAACAATCGCTTTAATAGATGACGATCGAAATATACTTACAAGCATAAGTATTGCGCTTGAAAAAGAAGGTTTCAAGGTTCAAACTTATATTGATGGCGAGAGTGCATTAATTGGACTAAGTAGAACACCACCAGATTTAGCAGTAATTGATATTAAAATGCCAAAAATGGATGGTGAAGAACTTTTAAAAAAATTAAGAAAAAAAACTTCTCTGCCAGTAATTTTTTTAACATCGAAAGACGATGAGATAGATGAACTATTAGGGTTAAAATTAGGAGCAGATGATTTTATAAAAAAATCTGGCGGATTTTCCATAAAAGTTTTAATTGAAAGAATAAGAGTTCAGCTAAGAAAAAAAGATATCAATGTTAACCTTGAAGAGACTAAGAGTATAATTTCTCATGGAAGACTTAAACTTGATCCTTCACAACTGGAATGCGAATGGAATGGGAAACAGTTACCAGATAAACTTACAACAACAGAATTCTTAATAGTGAAAGAGTTAGCCAAAAGACCAGGCATAATTAAGGAACGTGCACAGTTAATGGATATAGCCTATAGAGAAGATACTGACATTGAAGATAGAACTATAGATAGCCATGTCAAAAGAATTAGAAAAAAATTTAAAAAAGTTGATCCTGATTTTACTGCAATTGAAACAAGATATGGTAGTGGATATAGATGGAACGTTAGTTGATGTTCACAAATTTCATAAAAAGTTTATCAATTTTAAAAAAATTTTTATTTATAAATTTAATAATTTTTTTAGTAATTGGTAGTCTGGCATTTTTGTATATTAGCAATGTTAAACCAATCTTAATTAAAAATAAAACTACCAAACATATTAAAATAATCAATAATACCATTGAACACATACTTCGATTAAATATAAAATTTGAAGAAGAAGATATTAGAAGATTTTTATTTTCAACAAGATTTTTATTTCAAAATTTAGATAGAGTTATTCTATTTGATAATCAATTTAATCTAGTGGGAGATACTGATACTCTAGATTTAGACCCAAGATCATTTTCAAATAGACTAGACATTGTTCAATTAGAAACTTTAAATGAAGAAAAAAGCAATAAAATAGTTGAAACGAAAAATATAAATAAGGAAAAAACTATTTCTTTAAAAGATATTTTAACAAATTATTCATGGTCTAAGGATTATGGAAAACCTTATACTTTTGTACAAGAAGGGTATGACCAGTTCCTACTGACAACAATAAACAATGTAATATTGGATGGTAAAAATATTGGCTATTTAGTAATTACAGAAAATGCCAACGATGTAAAGTTAGCTATTGATGAGAGAAAAACTTTTATTTTAAGAACAGTAATTTTTATTGTTATTGTTATTGTTATCTTTTCTTTTGTATTAAATAGATATTTTTTAAAACCAATAAAAAGTTTAGTAACTTATACAAAAATAATTAAAGAAAAGAGCAGGAAGAAAACAAATATAAACGAACTGAAAAATCGAAATGATGAATTGGGAACTTTATCAAATTCTTTAGATGATATGACAAATGAACTTCAAAAAAGAATCTCCCATGCAGAAAACTTTTCAACGGATCTTGTTCATGAAATAAGAAACCCCTTAACATCATTAAAAAGTGCATCTGAAATTCTAAACGAAACTGTTGATCAATCTCAAAGAAGTAAATTAATTGACATTCTTAATCATGATGTTCAAAGAATTGAGAGATTAATTACTGATTATTCTCAAATGTTGAAGGACGAGGTCGCTTTAAGTAAAGAAAAGATGAAACGAATTAATCTTAAAACAATAGCACAATCTGTTGTTGATGATTTCAACAATATTTATGAGGCTAGAAGGGGCATAAAAATAATACTAAATGATTTAAATAATTATGACGAATATTATATTAATGGAATAGAAAATAGAATTGAACAAATTATTGCAAATTTGCTTGATAATTCAATTTCATTTAGTGAGGACAATAAAAGAATTTTAGTTGAAATTTTTAAAGATGATAAAAATGGTATCATTTTAAAGGTTATAGATGAAGGTAAGGGATTTAAAGAAACTAATACAAAAAAAATATTTGATAGATTTTATAGTAATAGACCAGATAATTTTGGTGAACATTCAGGTTTAGGTTTAAACATAGTGAAAAATTTAGCTGAACTACATGGTGCTTCAATCAGTGCTGCTAACAATACAGCACAAAAGGGTGCAAATATTGAAATTATATTTCCCAAAGCCTAAACATAAGTTGATAAATCAATTTTTTATTGCTAGAAGACCGTTCAATGGATGATTTTAAAGTAAAAGATATATCACAAGCAGAATTTGGTAGAAAAGAAATTTCTATTGCAGAAAGTGAAATGCCAGGACTAATGGCTTTAAGAGAGGAGTATCAAGGAAAAACTCCTTTAAAGGGTGCAAAAATTCTTGGTTGTCTTCATATGACAATTCAAACAGCTGTTTTAATTGAGACACTTGTTGAGCTTGGAGCTGAAGTGAGATGGTCTTCATGTAATATTTTTTCAACTCAAGATCATGCAGCGGCAGCCATAGCAAAAGCAGGTATACCAGTTTTTGCGTGGAAAGGTGAGACAGAAGAGGAATATCTTTGGTGTATAAAACAAACCATTGAAGGAAAAAAAGATTGGAAAGCTAATATGTTATTGGATGATGGTGGTGATTTAACTGCAATTATGCATAACGAATACAAAGATTTATTAAAAGAAATAAAAGGTGTTTCAGAAGAAACTACTACAGGAATTAAAGCACTGAATAAAATGGAAAAAGAGGGTTCTTTAATGATCCCTGCAATTAATGTTAATGATTCAGTTACAAAATCAAAATTTGATAATTTATATGGTTGTAGAGAAAGCTTGGTTGACGGTATTAGAAGAGCTACGGATGTTATGATGTCAGGAAAGGTTGCAATTGTTGCAGGCTTTGGTGATGTTGGCAAAGGTAGTGCTGCATCATTAAGAAATAGTGGTGCTAGAGTAATGGTCACTGAAGCAGATCCAATTTGTGCGCTTCAAGCAGCAATGGAGGGATATGAGGTTGTGTTAATGGATGACGCTATTGATAAAGCTGATATCATTGTAACAGCAACTGGGAATAAAGATATTGTTACAGCTGATCACATGAGAAAAATGAAGGATCGAGCAATACTTTGCAATATTGGACACTTTGATAATGAAATTCAAGTTGATGCTTTAAAAAACTATAAATGGTCTGAAATTAAACCAGAAGTAGATGAGATCGAGTTAGTTGATGGTAAGAGAATTATTTTATTAGCCAAAGGTAGACTAGTGAATTTAGGTTGTGCAACGGGACATCCTAGTTTTGTAATGAGTGCATCATTTACAAATCAGGTAATGGCTCAGATAGAATTATGGAATAACCATAAAAATTATGAAAATAAAGTTTATGTATTACCAAAAAATTTAGATGAAAAAGTTGCAATGCTTCACCTAAAAAAAGTGGGTGCAAAACTAACCAAACTATCTAAAGAACAAGCAGATTATATAAGTGTTGAGACAGAAGGACCATTTAAACCAGATGCCTATCGCTACTAATAGCGAAAAACTAGATATCTCATTAGAAGATAGAACCTCAGAGTTAGCTAAAAAAATCTCAATATCATTAAATAAAGCTGATGTTTTATTATTTCATGGTGAAATAGGTGTTGGTAAAACAACTTTTATAAAACATCTAATTAATAATTTACAAAAATTAAATAATATAAATCAAACAGAAATTACAAGCCCTACATTTAATTTAGTAAATGAGTATGATGTTGGAAAATTTACCGTTCAACATTATGATCTTTATAGACTAAAAAATATTGATGAGATAAAAAATATTGGTCTATTAGAAAATAGAAAGGAAGTTTTAACCTTAATTGAATGGCCAGAAAAAATAGAAAGAAATATTGAAGATAAGATAGAATTATTTTTTGAATATAATGATGATTTAAGTAAGAGATTTTTAACTATCAAAAATTTAAAAAACTAAATGCTGCCTTATAATTATAAATTAAAAAAATTAAAAGGTGACGCATCATTTAGAACCTTTTATAGACAAATTAAAGAAACAAAAAAATCTGTTATAGTTCATGCATCTAAAGAAAAAGAAAAAAATCTATTAATTTATGATGCAATTAATAGATTGTTAATTCAAAATAAAATTTTAGCCCCTAAACTTTATAGTGAAAATTATAAACAAAATTTTATAGAAATTGAAGATTTTGGTGATCAAACAGTTTTTAATCTATTAAAAAAAAATAATAATCAACAATTAAACTTATTTAAAAAATCAGTTCAGCTTCTTCATAAAATTCAAACAATTAAAAAAAATAAAGTTATAAATTTTAAAAATAAAATTTATAAGATACCCCGTTATAGCAATAGTATATTGCACGAAGAAGCCAATTTATTTACCAAATGGTATGCTAAAAAATTTGTAAAAAAAAATAAATTTTTAAAGTTTAAAAGAGAAATTAATGAACAAATAATAATTTTATCAAGAAATTTAAGATGTAAACATAATGTTTTTGTTCATCGAGATTTTCATGTATCTAATTTAATGAAATTTAATGGAAAATTAGGAGTTATAGATACACAAGATGCATTGATAGGAAATAGAGCTTATGATTTAGCATCTTTAATTGATGATGTTAGATTTAAAACCAGTCAAAAGTTAAAAGGAGATATATTTAGATATTATATAAAATTGAATAAAAAAAATATTGATGAGTATAATTTAATTAATGATTTCGAAATTTTATCAATTCTTAGAAATATGAAAATAATTGGAATTTTCACAAGATTGGCTATTAGAGATAAGAAGTTAAAATATTTAAAATTAATACCTTATGCTTGGAGATTAATAGAACTAAGAATTAAAAAAAAACCAGTTTTTAATGATTTAAAGAAAATATTAGATAATAATTTTTCAAATAAAATGAGAAAAATTTAATGAAAATTAAAACTGCATTAATTTTGTGTGCTGGTTATGGAGAGAGGTTAAATCCATTAACACTAACAACACCAAAACCACTCTTAAAAATTAATCAAATTACATTATTAGAGAATTGTATTGACTTAATAGTATCATTAGGCATAAAAAAAATTCTAGTAAATACTTTTTATTTAGAAGAAAAAATCAAAAACTTTATAGAAGAAAAAAAATTTAAAATTGAAATTAAAATAATTAAAGATGGAAATAATATTTTAAACACAGGAGGAGGAGTTTTAAATATGGTAAATTCTTCAGAAGACATGGATTTTTTAGTTTTTAATCCAGATACGGTATGGGGTGAAAATTATAAAAAAGATATAGAGGCTATGGAAAAACTATACTTCTTAAATAAAGTCAAGAATATACTTTTATTAGTAAATAAGAATATTAGCTTTGATAAAAATTTGCCAGGTGATTTTAGCCTTAATAATAATATGATTAAAAAAGATAAATTAAATAATTTAATTTATACAGGATGCCAAATTATAAATAAGGATTTATTTAAATCTTATTCAGTTCATAATTTTTCAATATCAGAGATTTGGAATAATTTAATTGAAAGTAATAGTCTTTATGGTTTTGAAAGTTTAGAAAATTTTTATCACTTAACTAATCTCGAAGTTTACGAGAATCTATTAAAAAACTAGTAAATTTTTAGCTCTTTCTTTATCTAAATAAAAACACTCCTTAATATTAAGTGAAATATCTAAATCGATTAAAAGTGGATTGCCCGTAGGTATTTCTAATAATGATATTTTGTCTTTATCTAATTTAAATAAGTATTTACATAAAGCTCTAATAGAATTTCCATGTGCTGAAATTAAAATATTTTTATTATCCAAAAGTTTATTTTGTATTTCATTTTTGTAAAATTGAATGACTCTTTCATAAGTATCTTTAAGAGACTCTGTGTCAGGAATATTTTCTTTTGGAATATCCTTATACACTTCAATATTTAAAGGATGATAAGGGTTTTTTCTATCTAATGGATCAGGTCTAATATCCCAAGATCGTCTGAATTCATGAATTTTTTTTTCACCAAGTTTTTTTTTCATCTCATCTTTATTTAATCCAGTTAATGAGCCATAATGTCTTTCATTTAATTGCCAGGCTCGAATGAATTGTTTGTCATCTCCCAGTGTATTTCGAATAATTTTTAGTGTGTTAATGGCTCTTAATTGAAATGATGAAAAAAAATAATCGATATTGAGTTTAATTTTTTTAATACTTTCTCCCGCTTTAAGTGCTTCTTGCTTTCCTTGTTCTGTGAGATCAACATCCACCCAGCCTGTAAATCTTTTTTTTAGATTCCATTCACTTTGTCCATGTCTAACTAAAATTAAATGAGGCATTTGATATATTTTAATAACTTATATAACCTATAAAATGAATATAATTATTATGAATAATTTAATAAAATTTTCAAAACTCATATTCTATTTTTTAAACATAATATTATTTATACTCTATTTGTTTCCAGGCAGTATTTTTGGGTATTTTCTTTATAATGACTTAAATATTCAACCTCAAATAACTAGAGATTTTATTATATCTAGTAATCATTTTTATGCTTTTGCTTTACTTTCTATTTTTGGTTTTTTTGCTTATCATAAGACTAAAAATATAAATTTTTTATCTTTGTATTTAATATTTCTATCAATTATTCTAGAATTTTTTCATCTTATTATTCCTTACAGAGGATTTGAATTTAGTGATTTATTTGGAAACTTAGCAGGTGTTATATTTGTAGTTATTATTTATAAAGTGATAAGTAGGTATGCTTAAAATTAAAAATTTTATTTTTTTTCCAATATTTACTTTAATTTTAGGCTGTTCTTCAATTCCACAAAATACATCAAATAGCTGTTCAATTTTTAATGAGAGATATCTTTGGTATAAACATGCTAAAAGTACTGAAAAAAAATGGGGCACCCCAATCTATGTTCAACTGGCAATAATAAAAATGGAGTCAGATTTTCACTGGTTAGCAAAACCAGAAAGACAAAAGCTATTTAAAATTATACCCTTTAAAAGACCCTCAAGTTCTTTTGGTTATTCTCAAGCAGTCAAAGGAACATGGGAGCAATATAAAAATGAGACAGGTAATAAATTAGCAACAAGGGCAAGATTTAAGGATAGCGTTGATTTTATTGGTTGGTATACAGATAAAACAGAATCTCTCCTAAAAATTTCAAAACAGGATGCATTTAGACAATATATTGCATATCACGAAGGTTGGGGTGGTTATAAAAATTATAAAAATAATCAAAAAGTTATAGGATTAGCAAAAAGAGTTAAAAATCAATCTGATAAATATAAATCTCAACTTAAAGAATGTCAGAAAAGATTAAATAAAAATAAATATATTATTTTTTAACGAAGCTGTTTTTTTAATTCAATGTCAACAGCATCTATTCGTTTAGTATTTTTTGCTAATACCAAATACATAGTTGGTGTCACATAAAGAGTAAATAATGTTGAGATGATCATTCCTCCCAAGATAGTTGCTCCTATTGCTAATCGCGAAGCTTCTCCAGCTCCAGGGCCAATGTTTCCGATAACAAGTGGTAACATTGCTATCATCGTGCTCATTGATGTCATCATTATTGGTCTAAATCTTAATTGGCAAGCTTCTTTAACTGATGTTTCAATATTTTTACCAACTATTCGGAGTTGGTTTGCATAATCCACTATAAGTATACTGTTCTTGGTAGATATTCCAATTAATATAACAAGAGCAATTTGTGAAAAAATATTTATAGAACTGTTTAAGAATAAAATAAAAACTAATCCACCAAAAAGAGCCAGCGGTACAGTTAACATAATTATGAAAGGGTGAATGAATGAATTAAAAGTTGCAGCCATTACCAAATATGCTGTTAAGAAAGCTAAAGCAAAAATAATAAATAATTCATTACTAGTTTCTTTTAATTCTTCTGATTTACCTTTCCAGGTAATTTGATTTTCTACTCCAAGATTTGAGATTGTTTGTTCCAAATAAGATATAGCTTCACTTAATGTATAATTTTCTGAAATATTTGCAGATATAGTTACTGCACTTTGTCTATTATATCTTGCTAGTTTTTTAGCAGAACCTTCTTCTTTAAACTCTACTAAATTTGCAAGAGAAATTAATTTTCCAGTTGTATCAGATCTTACAAATATTTTTGCTAGGCTTTCTTTGGATCTTCTATCCTCCAAGTACTGCTGTAAAATAATTGGGTATTCTTTACCACGTTGATCAAATTTTGTAACAGTTTTACCCCCATAAAGTGTCTCTAACGTTTTACCAATTGAGTCTGTTGATATTCCTAAGTCTTTAGCCTTATTTTTATTGATAATGAGTTTAATCTCAGGCTTATCTCTAGAATAATCAGACTCTATTCTTGAAAGTTGTTTATTTTTTCTAAGCTCTGATATTATCGTATTTTGAATTACTTCTAATTCTTCGTAAGTTGAGCCCAATATAACCATTTGAACTGGTTTATTAAAATTAGAAACACGAATTGATTGAGGTGATATTGGAAAAGCTACAGTTTCAGGAACAGTAACAATTTTTCCAATAGCTTCTCTCATCACAGTTTGTGAGCTTTTTTTTCTATCAGCCCAATCATCTAGTAGAGCAATAATTATGAAACTATTAAATGAATTTCTATTACTTCCAAAACCTGGAACTCTCATAATAAATCTTTTATACGGACTATCTTTTGCCTGAAGAAGAGGTATTAATCTTTCTTCAACATCTTGAGCTCTTTTTTCCGTGTATTCAAATGAACTTCCTTCATCAGTGAAACCAAGAACAAGATATACACCTCTGTCCTCTAAAGGTAACAATTCTTTTTTTGTAAATGTATACAAAATACCAGAAGCCAAGATAGTTAAAATAATAAATGAAATTATAATTTTCTGTTTATTAAGCCAATAACTTAAAGTTTCTTCGTAAAATTTTAATAATGATTTAAAAAAAGTATCAAATTTAATCACTACTTTATTTTGTTTCGGTTGTTTAATTAAAAATTTGCTTGCTAACATAGGAGATAGTGTAAGAGCAACGAATGATGATACGACTATAGAAAAAGATAGTGCTATTGCGGTTTCTCTAAATAATGTTCCAGCAATTCCATCAATAAATATTAATGGTAGAAAAACAGCTACCAGGATTAATGTTGTAGCAATAATTGCAAAACTTATTTGTTTTGATCCCTTATAAGAAGCTACTAGTGGATTTTCTCCTTTTTCAATTCTAGAATAAATTGCATCAGTCATTATTACAGAGTCATCAGTAATAATTCCAATAGCTAAAATAAAACTTAATAAGACAAAAATATTTATTGAAAGTCCAAATAGATAAAGCCCTAAAAAAGAAGCAATTAAACTTACAGGTAGAGCAATTGCAGGAACAATTACCGCTTTTATATTTCCAAGAAATAAATAAATAATTATTACAACTAAAATAAAAGCTACCAGAAGGGTTTTGTAAACTTCATTAATAGCTGAAGAAACATAGTCAGCTCTATTAAAAGCAACTTCAATGTTAACTCCTTCAGGTAATGTTTTTTTAA
>JADHPA010000037.1 GCA_016778675.1 Candidatus Pelagibacter sp.
TTACACCGAGGGGGTCAAAGGTTCGAGTCCTTTACTGCCCACCAAAACAACTAAAGTGGGGGTGTAGCTCAGTTGGTTAGAGCGATCGCCTGTCACGCGATAGGTCGAGGGTTCGAGTCCCTTCACTCCCGCCACTTTTTCCCTATTAATTAACATTTATATTATTAAAAATGTGACGTAAGTACCCTTCAACAAGAGGTAAAAACTGCTATATAGACTCAAATGCTTTCAGAATTTTTAAAAGATTACTTACCAATTATTATATTTTTGATTATTGCACTTGGTCTGAGTTGTGCTTTTGTTGTTGTAAACTTAATATTATCACCAAAACATCCAGATCCAGAAAAATTATCTGCGTATGAATGTGGTTTTGAACCCTTTGAAGATTCAAGAATGGAATTTGATGTAAGGTTTTATTTAGTGGCAATTCTATTTATAATCTTTGATTTAGAGATAGCTTTCCTTTTTCCTTGGGCAATATCATTGGGCAATATTGGAGGTCTTGGCTTTACTTCAATGATGATATTTTTATTCATTCTTACGGTTGGATTTATTTATGAATGGAAAAAAGGTGCACTAGACTGGGAATAAAATTTTAGATTATGAACTTAGAAAATAAAAATAAAGAAATTCCTGAAGAATTTAAAAAACTTGCTGAAGACTTTAGTAAAAATGGTTTTATAACAACTTCACTTGATAATTTAATAAACTGGTCAAGAGCTGGTTCATTACACTGGATGACTTTTGGTTTAGCTTGCTGTGCTGTTGAGATGATGCAAACAGCAATGCCAAGATATGATTTAGAAAGATTTGGTGCTGCACCAAGAGGGTCACCAAGACAATCTGATGTTATGATTGTAGCTGGAACTTTAACTAATAAAATGGCACCGGCATTAAGAAAAGTTTATGATCAAATGCCTGAACCGAGATATGTTATTTCGATGGGTAGTTGTGCAAATGGTGGTGGTTATTATCACTACTCTTATTCTGTAGTCCGTGGTTGTGATAAGATAGTACCTGTGGATATTTATGTGCCAGGATGTCCTCCATCAGCTGAAGCATTACTTTATGGAATCTTGCAATTACAAAAAAAAATTAGAAACAAAGGATCTTTTGAAAGGTAATTTATATGCAAAATTTAATAGATCTTGAAAAAAAAATTAACTCGGAACTTACAACTAAAATTAAAAAAACTGAGATTAGACATGAACAGTTATATATTAATATTGATAATGAAGATTTGATAGATGTAACGTTATTTATTAAAAGTAACGAGAATACAAAATTTAGACAGTTAATTGATATTACAGTTGTTGATTACCCTGAAAATGCTCAACGTTTTAAAGTTGTGTATTTGTTTTTAAGTCATGAATTTAATCAAAGAATTATATTAAGTTACCTAATAAGTGAAAATGAAGTTATTCCATCACTAACACCCATTTATCCTGCAGCAAATTGGATGGAGAGAGAAGTTTTTGATATGTATGGAGTTAAGTTTAAAGACCATCCAGATATGAGAAGAATACTTACTGATTATGGCTTTGAAGGACACCCCTTAAGAAAAGATTTTCCTTTAACTGGTCATACTGAAGTTAGATATAGCGAAGATCAAAAGAAAGTTATTAGTGAACCAGTTAAGTTAGAGCAAAATTATAGAAATTTTGATTACGAAAGCCCTTGGGAAGGAACAAAATATATTAAAGATCAAACTGACCTTGAAAATGACAAAAAAAATTAAAACATTAAATCTAAATTTTGGACCTCAGCACCCTGCAGCTCATGGTGTGTTAAGATTAATTTTAGAATTAGATGGAGAGGTTGTTGAAAAAGCTGATCCACATATTGGTCTTCTACACCGGGGAACAGAAAAGTTAATAGAAAATAAAACGTATATGCAAGCAGTCCCTTATTTTGACAGACTTGATTATGTTGCTCCAATGAATCAGGAACATGCTTTTGCTTTAGCTATAGAAAAAATTTTAAAGATAAATGTTCCAATTAGAGCCCAATTAATCAGAGTAATGTTTTGTGAAATTGGAAGAATATTAAGTCATATATTAAATGTTACAACTCAAGCTCTTGATGTAGGCGCTTTAACTCCATCACTATGGGGTTTTGAAGAACGTGAAACATTAATGACATTTTATGAAAGAGCATCTGGTTCAAGACTACATGCCAATTACTTCAGGGCCGGTGGTGTTCATCAAGATTTACCGATGGGTCTTGAAGAGGATATAGGTAATTTTTGTGAGTCGTTCCCGAAGATAATAGATGATCTAGAAACATTATTGACTGACAACAGAATATTTAAACAGCGAAATGTTGATATAGGAATTGTAACCAAGGAAGATGCGTTAGATTATTCTTTTAGCGGTGTTATGATTAGAGGCTCTGGAGTTCCTTGGGATCTAAGAAAATCTCAACCTTATGACTGTTATGAACAACTAGAATTTAAAATTCCAGTAGGAAAAAATGGAGACTGTTTTGATAGATATTTATGTAGAATTGAAGAAATGAGAGAAAGTGTTTCAATAATCAAACAATGTTTAAGTAAAATGGAAAAAGGACCAATTAAATCATTAGATGGAAAAATTAGTCCTCCACCTAAAAAAGATATTAAACAATCAATGGAAGCTTTAATTCATCACTTTAAATTATTCACTGAAGGTTATCGTGTTGACAAAGATGAAATTTATACTGCTGTTGAAGCACCAAAGGGTGAATTTGGTGTTTATTTAATATCTGATGGAACCAGCAAACCTTACAAATGTAAAATTAGAGCTCCTGGCTTTTCTCACCTACAAGCAATGGATTATTTGATTAAAGGACATATGCTTGCTGATGTACCTGCTGTTTTAGGTTCGTTAGATATTGTTTTTGGAGAGGTTGATAGATAATGAGTTTAAGAAAACCTGCAAAAGAACAACCAGAAAAATTTGAATTCACAGCAGATAGTCTAGCTGCAGCAAAAGAAATGATTTCCAAATATCCAGAAGGAAAACAGCAAAGCGCTGTAATGGCATTACTATATATCGCTCAAAAACAAAATGATAACTGGATACCACTTGCAGCAATGAAATATATCGGAAAGTTTTTAGATATGCCTTATATAAAAGTTTATGAGGTGGCCACTTTTTATACAATGTATAACCTATCACCAGTTGGAAAACACTTTATTCAAGTTTGCACAACTACACCATGCATGATCAGAGGAGCTTATAAACTTGTTGAAGCATGCAAAGAAAAAATTTCAGAAAATGAAAATGAATTATCCACTGATAAATCATGCTCATGGATGGAAGTTGAATGTTTGGGTGCATGCGTTAATGCCCCAATGATGCAAATTAATGATGACTATTATGAAGACCTAGATAAAGAAAAAACTTTAAAAATTTTAGATGAGATACTTGACGGTAAGACGCCAAAGCCAGGATCTTATAGAGGAAGAGTTAATAATGAACCTGAAAATAACAGAAAAACACTTTTGGATTTAAAAAATGCTTAACGATAAAGATAGAATATTTCAAAACCTATATAATGATAAAGGTTCAGATGTTGAGTCTTCAAAAAATAGAGGCGACTGGGTAGATACTGCTGAAATAATAAAAAAAGGTAGAGAATGGATTATAGAAGAAGTTAAATCATCGGAATTAAGAGGAAGAGGTGGTGCTGGATTTCCTACGGGTCTTAAATGGTCTTTTGCCCCAAAAGAACTTGGTTCTAGACCTCACTATCTAGTTATAAATGGTGATGAATCTGAACCTGGCACATGTAAGGATCGTGATATTTTAAGGTTTGAACCTCACAAATTAATAGAAGGATGTTTGATTGCTTCTTACGCAGTTCAGGCCCATGTTTGCTATATTTATATACGTGGCGAATATTTTATTGATGGACAAAAACTTCAAAAAGCAATCGATGAAGCTTATGAAAAAAAACTTATAGGAAAAAATGCTTCTGGTACTGGCTGGGACTTAGATATTTATATTCATTATGGAGCAGGCGCTTATATATGTGGTGAAGAAACAGCACTTCTAGAAAGCATCGAAGGTAAAAAAGGTCAGCCAAGATTAAAACCTCCTTTTCCAGCTTTAATAGGATTATACGGATGTCCAACAATAATTAATAACGTGGAAACTATAGCTGTTGTTCCGACGATTTTGAGAAAAGGTGGTAAATGGTTTGCGTCATTAGGAAAAGCGAAAAATACAGGAACTAAAATATTTTGTATATCTGGAAATGTTAATAAACCATGTAACGTTGAAGAGGAAATGAGTATATCTCTTAAAGAGTTAATAGAAGTACACGCTGGTGGAGTAATTGGTGGATGGGATAATCTACAAGCAGTAATACCAGGTGGATCTTCTATGCCTATTATACCAAAAAAAACATGTGAAACTTTAACAATGGATTTTGATTCACTTGTTGCTGAGAAAAGTGGTTTAGGAACCGCAGGTATTGTCGTTATAAATAATGATCAGGATATTATTAAATGTATGGCAAGAATTGCTAGATTTTATAAACATGAAAGTTGTGGACAGTGCACACCATGTAGAGAAGGTTCTGGATGGATGTGGAGAATGTTAGAAAGAATGGCTAAGGGAGAAGCGTCAAAAGATGAAGTAGAAATGCTTGGTGATGTTACAAATCAAATTGCTGGTCATACTATTTGTGCTTTTGGTGAAGGATCTTCATGGCCTGTCCAGGGTTTGTTAAGACATTTTAGAAAAGAAATTGAGGAACGAAACAATTTTGAACCAACAATAAAAAAAAATAATGAAGTTCCTTATTTAGTCGATCAACATTTATTGGATAAAAAAAATGCCTAAATTAAAAGTTAACAATATTGAAGTTGAAGTTGAAGATGGCTTAACAGTCTTACAAGCTTGTGAAAAAGCTGGAGTTGAAATTCCAAGATTTTGTTATCACGAAAAACTTTCAATTGCTGGAAATTGTAGAATGTGCCTAGTTGAAATGGAAAAATCTCCAAAACCAGTTGCTTCATGTGCGATGCCTGCTGCTGAAGGTATGAATATTAAAACGAATACTGAATTTGTTGAAAAAGCAAGAAAAGGTGTGATGGAATTTTTACTTGCAAATCACCCATTAGATTGTCCTGTATGTGATCAAGGTGGCGAATGTGATCTTCAAGATCAATCAATGTTTTATGGGGTAGATAAATCTAGATTTAAAGAAAATAAAAGACAAGTTCCTGAAAAAAATATGGGTCCTTTAATTAAAACTCAAATGACAAGGTGCATCCATTGTACTAGATGTGTTAGGTTTGCAACAGAAATTGCTGGTGTACCAGAAATAGGAGCAATAGGACGTGGTGAAGATATGCAAATAACTACTTACCTTGAGCAATCAATGCAATCAGAATTATCTGCTAATGTTGTTGATTTGTGTCCTGTTGGAGCTTTAACATCTAAACCATATGTTTTTGAAGCAAGACCTTGGGAATTAAAAAAGACCGAATCTATTGATGTTATGGATGCTATTGGCTCTAATATAAGAGTTGATACCTATGGCTGGGAAGTTAAGAGAATTTTACCAAGAATAAACGAAGACATTAACGAGGAATGGATTTCTGATAAAACAAGACATGCTTGCGATGGTTTATCAAATCAAAGACTAGATACACCTTATATTAAGTATAATGGAAAATTTGAAAAAGCATCATGGTCTGAAGTTTTTAATATAATTAAATCTAAGTTTAAAAACACTGATAAAGAAAAAATCTGTGGGTTAACTGGTGATTTAGTCAATATGGAAACACTTTATATATTTAAAGAATTTTTTAATAAAACATTAGGTTCTCAAAATATAGAATCTAGAGATAATTACAGTTATTTAAATCCAGAAAAGCGAGAAAATTATTTATTCAACTCATCAATTAATGGAATTGAAGAAGCTGATTTTATTTTCCTTTTAGGGACAAACCCTAGATTTGAAGCAACAATTTTAAATGCCCGAATTAGAAAATCCTATCTTCAAAACAAAACTAAAATTATTTCGCTAAATGAAGTAGGTGACCTTACATACCCTTACCAGTCTTTAGATGGAAACACTGAAACTGTTAAAAAAATTATCGAAGGTAAACATGAGGTATCTGATTTAATTAAACAAGCAAAGAAACCTATGATTATAATGGGTCAATCTGCACTAAAAAGTAAATCATCTAAATATATTTTTGAATCAATCAAGCAATTTTTAGATGAAAATAATAAACTTTCCAATGATTGGAATGCTTTAAATATAATTTCTGAAAATGCATCCACGGTAGGTGCGTTTGATCTTGGGGTATATAAAACAACTGATGGTGACAATGAAGTTTTGAAAGACTTGGAAGATCACAAGTTTGAAATTGTTTATCTTCTAGGTCTAGACACTATTAATTTTGAAAAAAAAAATGAGTTTATTATTTATCAAGGCTCTCATGGAGATAAAGGAGCGGAAATAGCAGACATTATTTTGCCAGGGGCTGCTTATACAGAACAAAATGGTTATTTTACAAATTTAGAAGGTAAATTACAAAAAGCCTACAAAGCATCTTATCCACCAGAACTTGCAAAAGATGATTGGGTAATAATAAATGAACTTGCAGAGTCCATGAATCATAGAAAATTATTTAATGATAAAGATGAGCTGGATAGCAGTTTAATTAATCAAATAAATCTACATATTGAAAAAAATAACTCTTTAACTTCATCAAAAGTTAAGGAATTAATTTTTGAAAATGAATTGATTAAAATAGATAATGATTATTATTATTCAAATGTAATTGCTAGAGCTTCAAAAACTATGTCTGAGTGTAGACATTTAAAAGCAGATTTAAAGTCTACAGGAACAGAAGGTTAATTTATGGAATATCTTAATATTATTTTTTTACAAACTTACAAAATATTATTTTTATTAGTTCCTGTTTTAGTTTCTGTGGCTATGATTGTGTGGCTTGACCGACGTATTTGGGCCTTTGTACAAAAAAGACAAGGACCTAATGTTGTTGGACCTTTTGGTTTGCTTCAATCATTAGCTGATGCATTAAAATATATTTTTAAAGAAGTTATAATTCCTTCAAGTTCAAATAAAGTAATCTTTATACTAGCACCAATTGTAACTATGACTTTGGCCTTAGTTTCGTGGGCTGTTATTCCATTCAGTGCAACTCAAGTATTGGCTGATATTAATGTAGGTGTCCTTTATCTATTCGCTGTTTCTTCTTTGGGTGTTTATGGAATTATTATGGGTGGTTGGGCTTCAAATTCAAAATATCCTTTTTTAGGCGCTATTAGATCTGCTGCACAAATGGTTTCCTACGAAGTATCAATTGGAGTTATTATTATAAATGTTTTGCTTTGTGTTGGTTCTTTAAATTTGAACGATATAATTATGGCTCAAGAAAATTTATGGTTTATAATTCCATTATTTCCAATGTTTGTGATTTTCTTTATTTCTGCATTAGCGGAGACAAACAGACCGCCATTTGATTTGCCTGAAGCAGAAGCAGAACTTGTTGCGGGTTATCAAACTGAATATTCAGGCATGATGTATGCAATGTTTTGGCTTGGAGAATATGCAAATATTCTTTTGATGTGCGCTATGGGGTCAATACTTTTTTTAGGTGGGTGGCTATCGCCCATTGATCTTTATCCATTTAACTTAATTCCAGGCGCAATTTGGATGATTTTTAAAATATTATTTTTATTTGTTTTGTTTGCCTTGGTTAAAGCTATTGTTCCAAGATATAGATACGATCAATTAATGAGACTAGGATGGAAGATATTTTTACCATTATCATTAACATGGGTAGTTCTAACAGCTAGCTATTTGTTTTACTTCAACTTATTACCGGTTAATTAATTATGAAAATTTCAAGAATATTTAAAACAATTTTTTTATTAGATTTTTTAGGCGGCTTAAATATTGCTATCAAAGAAATATTTAAATCTAAAAAAACAATAAATTACCCTTTTGAAAAAGGAAAAATAAGCCCAAGATTTAGAGGTGAACATGCTTTAAGAAGATATCCTAACGGTGAAGAAAGATGTATTGCATGTAAGTTATGTGAAGCTGTGTGTCCAGCTCAAGCAATCACAATTGAATCCTCTGAAAGAGCTGATGGTAGCAGAAAAACTACTAGATATGATATTGATATGATGAAATGTATTTATTGTGGTCTTTGTGAAGAGTCTTGTCCAGTTGATGCTATTGTACAGGGGCCTAATTTTGAATTTTCAACTGAAACAAGAGAAGAGCTTTATTATAATAAAGAAAAATTACTCGATAATGGAGATAGATGGGAAAATGTTTTAGCAGCCAATATTAAAGCTGATAACTCTCACAGATAATTATGTTAGCGCACGCAATATTTTTTTATACGTTTTCTTTTATAGCAATTGTTTCTGCTATAATGGTAACAGTATCTAAAAACACCGTTCATTCTGTTTTCTTTTTAATTTTAGATTTCATAAGCATTTCATGCCTATTTATAATGATCGGCGCTGAATTTTTGGGAATGATCATGTTGATTGTTTATGTAGGTGCGGTTGCTGTTTTATTTTTATTTGTAGTTATGATGTTAAATGTAGCTCAACAAAAAAATCAGTGGTTTAGTGCACAGGAAAGTTCAAAACATATACCTATTGGACTAATAGTAAGTGTTATAATATTTTTCGAATTAATAATCGTAATTGGTGGATGGAAATATAAACCTGATCTTGTCTCGGCAATGTCTTTAACAATAGATAAAAATATAACCAATACTCATTCAATTGGTTACGTTCTATATACAGATTACATTCATGTTTTTCAGTTAAGTGGAATGATTTTATTAGTTGCAATGATAGGTGCTATTGTTCTTACATTTAGACAAAGATCTGGAGTTAAAAGACAAAGTTATTTTAGTCAAATATCTCGTGAAAGATCAGATGGTGTTGAATTAATTGATGTTGAGAACAATAAAGGAGTTAAATCTGATGATTAGTATAGGTTTAGGTCACTATCTTACATTGGCTGCAATAATTTTTACTATCGGCATAGTCGGATTATTTTTAAATAGAAAAAATATTATAGTAATTTTAATGAGTATTGAGCTTATTTTATTAGCTGTAAATATTAATTTAGTTTCATTTTCAATATTTTTAAACGATATTTCTGGTCAAATATTCACTCTTTTTATATTAACTGTTGCAGCGGCAGAGGCGGCAATAGGTTTAGCAATTATTGTTGTCTATTATAGAAACTCATCAACAATTGATGTTGAGAAAATTGACAGTTTAAAAGGATAATATGGAATTAGCTTTAATATTTCTTCCATTATTAGCCTCAATAACTTCAGGTTTTTTTGGTAAATATTTAGGTGATAGGAATTCAGAAATTGTAACTAGTCTTTTTGTGTCAATTTCAGCGTTACTTTCAATTATATTATTCTATCAAGTAATTGTTAACGGATATGAAAACAATGTAGTTGTAGCAACTTGGATTAACTCTGGAACTTTAGATGTTAATTGGTCTATCAAAGTTGATGCTTTATCATCTGTAATGCTCGTTGTTGTAACTTTAGTTTCAG
>JADHPA010000038.1 GCA_016778675.1 Candidatus Pelagibacter sp.
AGAGGTGTGGTTACTCTTGAAAAATCTCTTTTAGATAAACTTTTGTCACCAATTATCTTTATTTTTTTTGTAGATTTAATTAAAAGACCTAAAATTAATCTACTAAGTGTTCCAGAATTTTTAGCATCTATTGTTAAATTTTTATTGTATTTAAAGCCATTAATCCCATTGCCTACTATTTCACAGTAATTTTTTTGTATCCGCACTTTTATGCCAAGTTTTTTGATGCTATCAATTGCAGCTAATACATCTTCTGACATTAAAAGGTTGTAACCTTTTGATTTTCCAATTGCTTGAGAAGCTAAAAGAACCCATCTTATGCTTAAACTCTTATCTCCACTAACTCTTATCTGTTCATTAAATTTTTTTATTTTATCTTTAATTATGAGTGTTTTTGACATGCTTTAATTAAATTTAAAAGAGTCACCGAAATAAGCATTTTTGGCCTCAGTGTTATTAATCAATTCATTAGGAGATCCTTGCGCTACAATCTTACAGTTTGATAAAATGACTGCTACATCCACACAAGAAAGAAGATCTCGCGCTTGGTGATCACAAATACAAATAGTTATGTTGTTTTCTGTTTGTAAATTAACAATGATTTCCTGTAGCATCTTAATAGTCAGAACATCTAGTGCTGCGAAACACTCATCAAGTAAAAGCACCTTTGGGTCACTTAATAAGGCAAGAGCAATTACTAGCTTCTTTTTTTGTCCACCAGATAGAAACTTTGCTTTTATATCTCTGATAGCGTCTAATTCAAATTTAGCTATAAGCATATCAATCTTATGATGAATTAAATTTTTATCGTCGATTACGATTTCTGCTATAGATTTTAAATTTTCTAAAAAAGTAAGATCACTAAAATAACCACCGTATTGAGGAAAATACCCAATTCTAAATTTTGTTGTTCTCAAATAAATTGGGTAATCAACAACATCAATCCCCTCAAATTTAATTTTACCAAAGTCAGGTTTAATTAAACCTGTGATTAAATTAAAAATTGTTGATTTTCCAACTCCATTTGGTCCTAACATTCCTAAAATTTGTCCATGATTAATCTTAAAGCTTACGTTGTCTAAAATTTTTCTCTTACCAAATGATAATGATATATTTTCTAGAGAGATAAAGGGCTGAGGGTTTTTAAAAGATTTAATCCTAAATTTTTTTATTACACCCATATTACTTAGTTCCTTCGATTAATACTTTTTTTCCAGTATCATTCATAAAAATTTTAGTGTCTTTAGTAGTAAGATTCATTTCAATTTTATCAGCATATAAATTTGTTTTTTCTCCAGTATAAACGACATTTTCAGTAAATGTTCCAAGATTACTTAAAAAAGAAAAATCCAAGTATTCTCCTGATATCTTATGTCTTGGGTAAATAACTATTACATTTTCAGAAAAAATAGTATCATAATTTTTTGAATTATATTTGCCAAAATTAGAAGTAATTTTAACTGTGTCTGAATCTTTTATAAAAATAAAAGCTACAACGTCTCTTAAAAACATCACATCAGAATTTTCAATTTTAATTTCAGCTTGTTTTGCAGTGATCTGATATTTATTACCTTTAGCATCAGTAGAAACATAATTAATATCATCAATATAGGTTGAGTTGCTATTTTGATTTTCATCAATTTTTTCTCTAACTTGAGTTTCCTTTACATCTTCAAAATTCTTAGTGAAATATTTTAAATAAAACCATAATGAAATAAGTATAATAATAAGAACCATTACAACTTGTAGGCCTGTCTTTTTGTTCATTTAGTGAATGTTTGACTGAAGTATGTTGTGAATATGTAGAATGCCAACAGTCTTTTTTTTGTTCTTATCTTTGTGAACACATAGGGAGGTGATTTTCTTTGCATTCATAATAGATAAAGCTTTTTCAGCAAGAGTATCTTGATTGATACTGACAGGGTTTTTGGTCATAACTTTTTTGACAGATAGATCTTGGAGATTATTGCTCATTGCATTAACTCTTCTAATTTGGCCATCAGTAATTATTCCTGTGGTGATTTTCATACTATTTTGAACAATTAAAGTACCAAGTTTTTTGTTTGAAATAATTTGTAAAGCTTTTTTCATATTTAAGCTTTCATTTACGAATGGAATTTTGTTTCCTGTGATCATTAATTCTTCAACAGTTCTAAGTTGTGCGCCAAGATTTCCAGAGGGATGAAATTTTTTAAAATCTTTTTTATTAATATTTTTTTTATTTAAAACTGCAACTGCCAAAGCATCACCTATGCTTAATTGATTAATCGTGCTTGAAGTTGGAACGATACCAAGACCTGCCTCAGTAACCTCTGGAATAAGGAGTTTGATATCTGAAGCTTTATACAATATAGAATTTTTTTTAGACATTATTCCTATCAGGGTGATTTTATTTCGATTTGCATATTTTATAATATTTTTTAGCTCTTCTGTGGAACCAGAATAACTTATTAAAATTAAAATATCTTTTTTTGAAATGCTACCAAGATCACCATGAGAACAGTCATTTGCAGATAATGAAAATGAGGGTGTCCCAACGGAGGAAAGTGTTGCTGAAATTTTTGCTGCTATTAATCCACTTTTGCCTACTCCACATAATATCACTTTTGATTGACAGTTTGCTAATGATTCTACTGCCTCATTAAAGGAATTATTAATTGAATTTTTTAATTTTTTTAGAGCTTTGATTTCAAGATCAATTACACTTTTTGCAATTTTTTTATAATTTTTTTTTTTCATTTAATGAGACCATATATCGTCTTTAAATAAAGCCAAATCGAGATCAACTCTAGTTTTTAAAAATGCTAAACAGCTTTTATATAAATCAATTCGTTTTTCCCTTATGAGAATTTTGTTTAATTCTTCATGAATTTTATGCAAATAAATAACATCATTGGCACAATATTTTAATTGTGCTGGAGATAGCTCCCCTCCAAAATCTGAACTTTGAAATTGTTTACTTACATCTACGTTCATAAATTCTTTAATTAAAGTTTTTAGGGAGTGACTATCTGAATAGGATCTTGCTAATTTTGAAGCAATTTTTGTATCTAAAATATTATTAGTTTCTGTTTTCAGGTAATGCTTAATGTGAGCCATATCCGCCCTACCATAGTGAAATATTTTGGTGATTGATGCGTCAGAAAGAACTTTATTTAAGTTTGGAGCATCATATTTTTCCCTATCAAGCTGAACAATATGAGCATCAGAATTACCAGTTGATATTTGAATAAGACATAAAGGATCACGTTTAACATTGAGACCCATAAACTCTCCATCAACCGCTATAATATTGCCTAAATCTAAATCTTCTGGTAGATCACTCTTGTGAAGTTTAATATCAATATTCATTTTTAATTATATATATATGAAAGCAAAAAATTGTCTAATTTTTGGCGGTAGTGGTCAAATAGGTCGTCATTTAATAAGAAAGCTTACTAAAAATAATTATAAAGTAACTGTGGTTACTAGAAACCTTCATCAAAAAGGATATGCAATAAAAACTCAAGCTAATGCAGGTTACATAGACATTGTTGAAGCTAATATCTTTGATGAAAAAAAAATTAGAAAGCTTTTCTCCCAAACTGATATTTGTATAAATTTAATTGGTATTTTATATGAAAGTGGCAAGGGTAATACTTTCAAAAATATTCACTCTATTTTTCCATCTATTTTATCTAAACTTTGTAAAGAATATAAAGTTCAGCAATTTATTCATTTGTCAGCATTAGGGATAAATAATGCACCAGACTCAGAGTATGCAAAAAGTAAATTAGATGGTGAACTTAATATTCAAAAAAATTTTCCTTTAGCAACAATATTAAGGCCTTCTGTAGTTTATTCAGTTGATGATAATTTTACTACGTCTTTTATGACTTTACTCAGTAGACTTCCATTTTTCCCTCTTTATTATAATGGATCAACTAAATTTGCTCCAATACATTGTTCGGATTTGACTGATACCATTTATCATGTTGTCTCTAAAAATATTTACTCGAAAATTATAGAGTGTGTTGGGCCTGACATCTTATCCTTAAAAGAAATTTTAAAAAAATTATTACATTTAATAGATAAAAAAAGATTATTAGTACCATTACCTCTTTTTGTAGCAACTATGTCTGCTAAAGTTTTTCAATTATTTCCAAAACCACTCCTAACAATAGATCAGCTTACGCTTTTAAAATATGACAATGTTCCTTCAGGTAAATATCAAACTAATGCTGATATTGGGGTTCCAAGTACAAGAGTATTTGATGATGAAGTAGAAAAATATAGCTATATGTGGAGAGAAGGTGGGCAATTTTCTACAAAAAAATATAACCCTGCTAATTCTTAATAGAATTTCCTATACTAAAATTGTATGATTATTTATGATAATTAATATTATTTATTTTTTAATATTCTCAATTTTCTCTTACCTAATTTATCTAATCATAAAATCCCTGATCAGAGGGTTTAATGGAAAGAATAAGAAATAAAAAATTAAGACTAATTAAATTAAAAAATTATTAAGCAGTATTAATTTTTTTATCAATATACTGAGGTGTCTCTTCATCCTTATCAGCTACAGGCTCTTCTTTTCTTCCTTTTGGCTGATAGGCATATAGCAAATGAAGTTTGCAATATGAAAAATCTTTTAAAGACGATCGTCCACAAAAATAAAATGATTGTTCTTCAGGATGACCTATAGGCCATTTACAAGAGCTCTCATCTAGTTCCTCTAATTTCTTAGGATTTTCTGGTTCAAAATCTTTTTCAATAATTAAGGATTGAAACTTACTTTTTCGTCCTCTTTTTTGCTTAGAAGAATTTTCTTCTGAACTATTATCAAAATTTTGGCTTGAAGATGCATTTCTAGTTTTAATTTTTGATGATAAATTTAATCTATGAGCTTTACCAATTACTGCATTTCTACTAATACCACCGATTATTTCAGCTATTTGGCTTGCAGTGCTTCCTTTGCCCCAAAGTTCTTTTAACTTTTCTACTTTTTCTTCGTTCCAGCTCATATTCTATATTTAGTATGTTAATTAAATTTTATAACTATATACAGATCACACAAGATTAAAAAAAAGACAATGGATTTTTCTGTTTTATACACATCTTTTTTTAAAACTTATATATGATTACTTATGGTTGAATTAGATAAAAAATATCATATCGGAGTTAAAAAGTTTGGCTTTGTAAATTGGATTGGCTTTAAAAGCCTATGGCTTAAAGAGTGTAACAGGTTCATGGCAGTTTGGCAGCAAACTTTGCTATCTCCACTTGTTTCAAGTTTATTATTTTTATCAGTTTTATCCCTAGCTTTAGGCAATAATAGAGGAGATGTGCTTGGCTATTCTTTTATAAATTTTTTAGCTCCTGGTTTAATTGCGATGAGCATTTTAACACAATCATTTAGTCATTCGGTTTCTTCACTAATGATAGGAAAAATTCAAGGAAACATTGTTGATATGCTCTATGCACCTCTTTCAGCCCTTGAAGTATCGATGGCAATAATATTAGCTGCCTTAACAAGAAGTTTTTTAATAGCTATAATTTCAATAGCAGTCTTTTCATTAATAGTTGATATCACAATTTATAATATTTTTTATATTTTTGTATTTGGTTTTTTAAGTGCATTTATTTTGGGAAGCTTAGGTTTTATAACTGGCCTTTGGGCTGAAAAATTTGATCATACAGCAACTGTAACAAATTTTATAATAACTCCATTAAGTTTTTTATCAGGTGTATTTTATTCTATAGATAAACTGCCAGAATTATTTCAAAATATTAGTCACATAAATCCATTCTTTTATATGATAGATGGGTTTAGATATGGCTTCTTAGGAAAATCAGATGGACCAATAACAATAGGCCTAATCTATCTAACCATATTAAGTATTGTTATGTGGTATGTTGCTTTTCTTCTTTACAAAAAAGGTTATAAAATTAAATCTTAGTTAATGAGCGCTTTAGCAAAAAATTATAATAGAAAAAAAATCTCTTTTAAATATGGCAAGGGAAGTTTTTTATATTCTACTAATGGAAAAAAATATTTAGACTTTGTTCAGGGAATAGCAGTAAATTCTTTGGGGCATGCAAACCCATATTTAATAAAAGCAGTTAACAAACAATCTAAAAAACTTTGGCATGTTTCTAATGCATTTATCATTCCAGAGGGAGAAAAATTGGCTAAAAGATTGGCAAAAAAAACTTTTGCAGATTTTATTATTTTCCAAAATAGTGGAGCAGAAGCCACAGAAGCAGCAATTAAAGTTGCTAGAAGATATTTTTATTCGATAGGACAACCTTCAAAAAATAGAATTCTTTGTGTTAAAAATTCATTTCATGGAAGAACATTAGCTACAATTTATGCTAGTGGATCAAAGAAGATGACTGAAGGCTTTGGACCAAAAGTTGATGGATTTGACCATTTTGAATTTGGAAATCATAAAGATTTTAAAGAAAAAATAACAAAAAAAACGGCTGCTATTATGGTTGAAACTGTGATGGGAGAAGGAGGAATTAAAGTTATACCCAATTGGTGTTTAAAAGAATTAAGAAAGATTTGTGATAAGAAAAAAATTTTATTAATTTTAGATGAAGTCCAGTGTGGAATTGGAAGAAGTGGAAATTTTTTTGCATTTGAAAATTCAAAGATTAAGCCTGATATTGTCCCAATAGCAAAAGGTATTGGAGGAGGGTTTCCGTTGGGTGCAGTCTTAATGAATAAAAAAGTAGCATCAGGAATGACAGCTGGAACTCATGGGTCAACATTTGGTGGCAACCCACTAGCTATGTCTGTTGGAAATGCTGTTTTAGATCAAATATTAAAAAAAGGATTTCTTTCAAATGTTAAAAAATTATCAAAATACTTTCATTCAGAATTAAATATATTGAGAAAAAAGTTTCCTAAAATAATTAAAGAAGTAAGAGGTGTTGGTTTATTAATAGGATTACAACTTCATAATGATCAAACAAAATTTATACAGAAACTAATGGATAATAAATTATTAACAATTAGAGCGGCTGAAAATGTTATTAGAATATTACCTCCTCTTAATGTGAAAAAAGAAGAAATAAAAATAGCAATAAATATTATTAAAAAAGTGTGTTCTACTTATAAATAAATATGAAACATTTCATCAACCTTAAAGATATACCTTCAGCAGACCTTAAAAAAATCATCATTGATGCAAAGAAAAGAAAACAAAAAAGAAAAAATTATAACACTCTAGAAGTTGATAAAGATAAACCTTTAAAAGGCAAGTTACTCATTCAAATGTTTGAAAAGGCAAGTTTGAGAACGCGATTAAGTTTTTACCTTGCAATAAAACAACTAGGTGGAGGTACTATAACACTTAGAGCTAACGAATTACACCTAGGAAAAGGTGGGGAAAGTCTAGCAGATACAGCTAAAATCTTATCAACTTATGGAGATGGTTTTATGCTGAGAACTGATAGTGATGAAAAAATAGAAGAATTTAGCAGATACTTAAAGATACCAGTAATAAATGGTTTAAGCCCATCGTCTCATCCAACACAAGTGCTATCAGATATTTTCACAGTTGAAGAGATTAAAAAAAAATCTATTTCCAAATTAAATATTTGTTGGATTGGAGATTCTAATAATGTTCTAAATAGTTTGATTGCTGCTTCAGTTAAATTTTCTTTCAACTTAAATATTGGCTGTCCCAAGAATTATGGTCCTAAAAAATTTGTATTAGATTGGGTAAAAAAAAATAAAAGAAAAATTCATATTTTCAATGATGCTAAAAAAGCAGTTAAAAATGCTGATGTAATTTTTTCAGATAAAGTAATTTCATTGAACGATAAAGTTAATAAAAATAAAAAAATTAAAGATTTTAGAAACTTTCAAATTAATTCAAAATTGATGAGTTTTGCTAAAAAAGATACAACTTTTTTACACTGTCTTCCAAGGGGAGAAGAGGTTACGACAGATGTTTTTTTGGGAAAAAATTCTGAAGTATGGCTGCAGGCTCTAAATAGAGTGCACGTTCAAAAAAGTATTTTATTATATTGTTTTGGTAAATTAAGGTAGCTGTTTAGGGCTATCACTATTTTGATTTAGGTACTTAATAATCGAGGCTCTATCTGCTTCTTTTCTCAAGCCAGCGTAAGACATTTTTGTTCCTTTCAAATATGAGCTAGGTTTTGTTAAAAAACCATTGAGTTCTTCAAAAGTCCAGTCTTTACCATATGAGGCTAAAGTTTTAGAATATTTGTAGTCTTCTACAGCACCTACTTTACTGCCTACTACGTTATAAAGAGCAGGACCAATTTTATTTGGACCACCTTTTTCAATAGAGTGACATGCTGCACATTTTTTAAAAATTTTCTCACCTGAAGTTACATCGCCTAGAGCCATTATAGCGGCAATGTCTACTTTTTGCTCAACTTCAGCAACTTGGGATATTGTGGAAGCTGTTTGTCCTTCAACTTCAACTTGATACCCTGGATTTTCTGGTTTATTTACATGAAAGACACCATCAGCAACTTTTCCTAAACCAATTACAAGAAGCGCAACCATTAAAATAGCAGCAATAATTTTATTAAGCTCGAACGAATCCATATAAATTTTATTATTTTGCAGATATAACATGATAATTAAAAAAATACTTAATTTTTAATTTTTTAATTTTGCGTCTGTTAGACGCACAAATTGGTAAATTTATAATGGCTAAAACATTAATATTAATCCCATCGAGAATGTCAGCAAGTAGATTGCCAGGTAAACCACTTTTAACAATTAATAATTTATCAATAATTTCTCATGTTTTTAAAAAGGCAGAAGAAACAAATATTGGCGAGGTAGTAGTAGCAACCGAAGATCAAGAAATATTCGATGATGTTGAAAAAAATGGTGGTAGAGCTATTTTGACGAGTAACACTCACAAAACCGGCACAGATAGAATTTTTGAGGCTTACGAAAAGCTTAATATTAAAGACATTGATTTTATATTAAACCTGCAAGGGGATGAACCAAATATCGATAAAAATGATATTATAAATTTAAATAACTTTATGATTAATAGCAATTCTGGAATTGGAACGCTAGCAGCAGAAATTAAAAATGATAAAATGTTAATTGATCAAAAT
>JADHPA010000004.1 GCA_016778675.1 Candidatus Pelagibacter sp.
GGCTATGATTGGTCTAAACAATTTAGAAAATCTGCAAGAATAGTTGGAGATGTAATTGGTAAATATCACCCGCATGGTGATCAATCTGTTTATGACGCTTTAGTTAGAATGGTTCAAGATTTTTCTATGAGCTTACCTTTAGTTGAGGGGCAAGGTAACTTTGGTTCTATAGACGGAGATCCAGCAGCAGCTATGAGGTATACTGAGACAAGATTGGCTAAAGTTTCCCAGTATTTAATTGATGATATTGAAAAAAATACTATTGAATATAAAAGTAATTATGATGAAACTGAAAAAGAACCTTCAGTTTTACCTGCACAATATCCAAATCTACTAGTTAATGGAGCTGGAGGTATAGCAGTTGGTATGGCTACAAGTATACCCCCACATAATCTTGGTGAAATAATTGATGGAACATTAGCTTTAATTGAAAACAAAGATATTAAGATTAAAGATTTAATGAAGCATATACCTGGTCCAGATTTTCCAACTGGGGGCGTGATCATTGGCAAGTCAATTATTAAAGATGGATACAATATTGGACGTGGATCTTTTAAAATAAGAGGCGAAATATCCGTTGAAGCACAAAAAAATGGAAGAGAAAGACTTGTTATTACCTCGGTACCTTATCAAGTGAACAAATCAGTACTAAACGAACGTATTGCACAGCTTGTTAGAGAAAAAAAAATTGAAGGCATTAAAGATATTAGAGATGAGTCAAATAGAGAGGGTATAAGAGTTGCTATTGATTTAAGAAATGGTGTGGAGCCTGAGACTATTAAGAGACAACTTTATAAAAATACATCTATAGAAAGTTCTTTTGGTTTTAATACTTTAGCTATAGTTGATGGAAAACCAAAAATTTGTAACCTCAAAGAGTTTTTATCTCATTTCTTATCATTTAGAGAAGATGTTGTAATTAAGAAGACTAAATTTGATTTAAAAAAAGCGGAAGATAGAGCACACATATTAATTGGCCTTTCTGTTTCTGTAGAAAACCTAGATAAGATTATTAAGATTATTCGTTCTTCAAAAACACCAGATGATGCAAAAAAATCTTTATTAAATACTAAATGGAAAATAAATAAATCTTTAAAATTAATATCCTTAATAGTGGATAAAAAGGGTAAAAATCTTTATTCTCTTTCAGAACCTCAAGTAATTGCAATTTTAGAATTGAGACTTCAAAAGTTAACCGCTTTAGGCATCAATGAAATTGAAGTAGAGATTAAAAAATTAGCAGATTTAATAAAAGGATATAAAAAAATAATTAATTCAAAAAAAGAGCTTTTAAAGGTAATAAGTGAAGAGCTTAAAACTATCAAAGAAAAATTTGCTGTACCAAGAAGAACTAAAATTATTGATGCAATTTTGAATTATGATATTGAAGAAACTATTCAAAAAGAGTCAGTAATCATAACAGTTACTTTACAAGGTTATATTAAACGTGGTGCATTAAGTAACGTTAAACAGCAAAAAAGAGGTGGTAAAGGAAAATCTGGTATTGTTACAAGAGATGAAGACTCTGTTGTTAAAACATTATCTGTTAATACGCACACATCATTACTCTTTTTTTCAACCGAAGGTCTTGTTTATAAAATTAAAGCTTGGAAAATTCCCGAAGGATCAACTGCATCTAAAGGAAAATCATTATTCAATATTTTACCTTTAAAAAGTCACCAATCAATTAGCTCTATAATGCCATTTCCTGAAAATGATTGGAAAAATTTGCAAATAGTTTTTGCAACTGCCAAAGGTAAGATTAGAAAAAACAGTCTTGAAGATTTTTCATCTATTAATTCAGCTGGAAAAATTGCAATGAAACTTGATCCAAATGATAAAATTGTTGGGGTTGAAATCTGTAAAGATGATCAAAATATAATGCTAAGTACAAAAAATGGAAAATGTATCAGATTCGAGTCGAAAAAATTAAGAATTTTTAAAGGAAGATCTTCTAAAGGAATAAAAGGTTTAGAATTAGCACCGAATGATGAAATTGTTTCATTATCCATTATTGATCATGTAAAGAATAAAAAAGACTCAAAAACAGAAGAGAGATTTATTTTATCTATAACTGAAAATGGTTATGGTAAAAAAACATTACATAATGATTACAGGGTAACAAATAGAGGTGGAAAGGGAATTATCGGGATTGTTAATTCTCCAAGAAATGGAAACATATCCTCGAGCTTTCCAGTTTTAGAGGGTGATGATGTAATGATCTCAACAAATAAAGGTAGAGTTATTAGAGTTGCAGTAAAAGAAATTAGAACAGCAGGAAGAAATACTCAAGGTGTACGTATTATTAAATTATCGGGTGATGAAAAAGTAGTTTCAGCAATAAAAATTGATGATAACTTAGTGTAATGAAAAAAGTTGCTGTGTATCCTGGTACGTTTGATCCTATTACATATGGCCACATAGATGTTATTAAAAAATCCTTAAAATTATTTGAAAAAATTGTCATTGCAGTTTCAGATGGTGCAAATAAAAATTACTTATTTAATTCTGATGAAAGAATAGAAATCATCAAGAAAGCACTTTTCAAAGATCTAAAATTGAATAAGAGTAAAATTGAGATCATTTCGTTTCAGTCATTAACTACTGATCTTTGTAAAAAATATAAATCAAATATAATTTTAAGAGGTCTTAGGGCTGTTTCTGATTTCGAATATGAATTTCAATTAGCGGGTATGAATAGAAAGTTAAATAACAATATTGAAACGATTTTTTTAATGTCAGATATAGAAAACCAGATTATTTCTTCTAGATTTGTAAAAGAAATTATCAAATTAAAAGGTGATATTAGAAAATTTACTACAAAAAGCACAATAAAGTCTTTAAAAGAAAAATATGAATAAATTTATAATCAAAATTTTACTTTTAATCTTTTTAACAACTAATAATGCAACTGCAGAGGAGAACATAATGATTTTAAAACTTAAAGATGGTGATGTAAAAATAGAACTTTTTGAGGACGTGGCACCTAATCACGTAAAAAGAATTAAACAACTCGCTGAAGAAGGTAAATATGATGGTGTAGTTTTTCACAGAGTAATTGATGGTTTCATGGCACAAACTGGTGATGTTAAGTTTGGAAATTCTACAAGCGACGAGTTTGATCTAAGACGAGCTGGTATGGGCGGTTCAGATCTTCCAGATCTTAAGGAAGAGTTCAGCAATTTACCCCATGAAAGAGGAACCTTATCAATGGCTCGTTCACAAGATCCAAATAGTGCTAATAGTCAATTTTTTATCTGTTTCAAAGAGGCTTCATTTTTAGATAGACAATACACGGTCTTCGGTAAAGTTATTGAAGGAATGGAATTTGTAGATAAGATTAAAAGAGGTGACCAAAATAATAATGGCTCAGTAACTAATCCAGATAAGATTATTAGTTTTAAATAATCATTTAAAACAATTAATGACGTTAAAAAAATTTAATTTTAATGTCTTGGGAAATGATAACTATGCCAGAGCTGGTGTTATTGAAACTCATAGAGGAAATATTCAAACTCCAGCTTTCATGCCAGTTGGAACCCAGGCAACTGTTAAGGCCTGCTTAATTGATGATGTTATAAAAACAGGTTCAGAAATTATTCTTTGTAACACTTATCATTTAATGATTAGACCTGGAGTTGAAAGAATTATTAGTGCTGGTGGTCTTCATAAATTTATGAATTGCAAACTTCCTATTCTTACAGACTCTGGAGGATTTCAAGTAATGTCTTTATCAAAGTTAAATAAAGTGGATAGAGAAAAAGGTGCGATTTTTAATTCACATGTTGATGGAAAAAAATTTATTTTAAGCCCTGAAGAAAGTATCCGCATTCAAAAAGAACTAGACTCAGATATTGTAATGATCATGGATGAATGTCCAAAGAAAACTAGTAATTACAAAGTCATTAATAAATCAATGGAACTATCAATTTATTGGGCCGAGCGATCAAAAATAGCATTTGGCTCAAATCCCCACAAAGCTCTTTTTGGTATTGTTCAAGGAGGATTATTCAAGGATCTTAGATTAAAGTCACTTAATGCCTTAACTAAAATTGACTTTGATGGTTATGCAATTGGAGGACTTGCAGTAGGTGAGACGCAAAAAGAAATGTTTAATGTTTTAGATGATATCAAAGAACATATGCCGAGTGATAAACCTCGATATTTAATGGGTGTTGGAACACCTACAGATATTCTTGGAGCCGTTAAAAGAGGCGTTGATATGTTTGATTGCGTTATGCCAACAAGATCAGGAAGAACAGGTCTAGCTTTTACTTGGAATGGACGTTTAAATATTAAAAATAATAAATATAAAAATGACAATGAGCCATTAGATATTAATTGTAGTAATTTAAGTCTTAATAAATATTCTAAAAATTATATAAACCATTTATTTAACACAAATGAAATTTTAGGTTCTACTCTTTTAACACTACATAATATCAACTTTTATCAAGAATTAATGTCTGCCATAAGAGATAATATTAAAAATGGTACATTTAACAAGTTTCACGATGAATACATTGATAGGTTGTAATAAAAATATTTGCAATTTAACAAGTTATCGAATAAATAATTGTTTTTTGGTAATAAAATTTATTTAAGTTTAGATATTTTTTTATTGTTTAAATTTTTAAGTGTAAAGAAATTTAAAAATTTTAAAGAAGGCTTCACCAAAAGTTTTTTTTTAAAATGTGATAGAAAAAAACAAAATCTCAACTTTTTTAAATTCTATGTGGGCCCTTAGCTCAGTTGGTAGAGCAATTCCCTTTTAAGGAATGGGTCGATGGTTCGAGTCCATCAGGGCTCACCAAAAAAATAAAATTAACTAATATTAATTGGTGGATAGTCAAGTATCACACTGTTTTCCCACTCTGAAAGATCTTTTATTCTTTTAGAAGAAGAGGGATGGGTGCTCATAAACTGAGGTGGCTCTTTCCCTTTGTTGGACTCTTTCATTCTTTCCCATAGTTTTTTTGTTTCTCTAATATCAAATCCTGATAATGAAGCAAAAATCATTCCTAAATAATCAGCTTCACTTTCTTGAGTTCTAGAGAAGGGATTCATTAATCCTATTTGAGATAACAAACCAACAGTATTCATACCAGTTACTCTATTAACTTGTGATAATTTGCCTCCTGAAAAAATATCAATAAGCTGAGTACTTGTATTTAATAAAACACTTCTGCTAGCTCTTTCAACGGAATGCTTTGCAACAGCATGGGCTATCTCATGACCCATCACTGAAGCTAAACCATCGGTATTTTTGGTAACCTTAAGAATTCCTGTATAGACAGCAATTTTACCACCTGGCATACACCAGGCATTTTTGATCTTTTTATTATCAATTAATATATACTCCCAATCAAAATTTGTTGTAGGGTCATCTAGTCCAGCTCTATAAAAATATTCCGATATTGAATCTTCCATTCGTTTTCCAATATCTTTAATTTCGTTAAGTGTTTTTTTATCATCACTCATTTTTTCTTTTTCTTTTACTTTTTCATAAATTTGGGCTGCTTGAGCATTTAATTTAGCCTCAGGTATAATTTTAAACTGTCTACGATCTGTAATAGGTGTTGTAGAGCAAGCATTAATCAGTAGACCTGAACATCCACACCCCATTACATTTAAAAATTTTCTTCTATTCATTTTTTATAAAATTTGATAATTATATAATCATTATCAGATATGAATTTAAACAACAAAATATTATTAGTTCTTTTCATTATTTCAATCTCATTTGTAATTTATTCTAGCTACAATTAATATAAAATGTCAAAAAAGAAAAAATCATTAACCTTGAAATTACGAAATTATTTTTTTACTGGGGTAATTGTACTTGTTCCAATTGGATTTACACTTTATTTAAGTAAATTTTTAATTAATTTTTCAACAAAATTAGTTCCAGCTGGACTAAATCCAAACACTTATCTTCCTTATTCAATTCCTGGAATTGAAATAATTTTGACAATCATATTTATTACAATCGTAGGAGGTCTCTCATTATCTTTTATTGGGAAAAAATTTTTACAATTAGTTGATGATCTTTTTAAGAGAATACCTATTTTGAGAACAATATATTCTGCTATAGGTCAGATGACAGATTCATTTAGAGAGCAAGAAGGAAATAAAAAAAGTGTTGTTTTGGTTGAGTACCCAAGAAAAGGCTCATGGGCGGTTGGTTTTGCTACCAAAGAAAATACTGGCGAAATTAAAACTAAAACCAAATTAAATCTTGTAAACGTTTTTGTTCCAACAACACCAAATCCAACAAGTGGTTTTTTACTGATGATACCTAAAGAAGAACTAGTTTATCTGGATATGACATTTGAAGAAGCATCAAAATTTATTGTTTCTGCAGGAACCTCAAAACCAAAAAATTAAACTATATCATTAATAATATCAGCTTGATCGTATAATTTTAGCAAAGGTCTATATTTTTCTATATTAATGTTTTCTTGTTCAATTTTTTTAATTTGTTTTTCTGCCAAGATAAACAAATCTTCATTTTGTATAGGATCAGCTAACCTAAAATTTTTAGCACCACTTTGTTTAAATCCTAATAAGTCGCCAAAACCTCTAAGTCTCATGTCTTCCTCTGATATTTCAAAGCCATCATTAGAATTTTTCAATATATTGATCCTTTTTTTTGCATTGACACTTAAATTAGATTTAAACATTAAAATACAGCTTGCTTGTTTATTGCCTCTACCAACACGACCTCTTAATTGATGGAGTTGTGACAAACCAAATTTATTAGCATTTTCAATTATAATTACATTAGCATTCGGAAAATCTATCCCAACTTCAATTATTGTTGTTGAAACTAATATTGAATATTTTTTATTAAGAAACTTATAAAGAATTTCCTCCTTTTCATCATTTTCAATTTTCCCATGAAGTAAGGCTACTTTATTTGGAAAGATTTTATTCAAATACATGTATTTATTAACAGAGGATTGATGATCTAATTTTTTAGACTCTTCAATTAAAGGACATACCCAGAAAACTTGATTACCTTCTGTAATTTCTTTTTTAACAAATTTGATAACATCATCCATTTTAGTTTCTAGTTTACTATAGGTTTTAACTTCTTTACGATTATTAGGTTTTTCTCTAATTATTGATACATCCATGTCACCATAAACAGACATAGTTAAAGTTCTTGGTATAGGCGTTGCAGACATCAAGAGTACATCGCAATTATCTCCACCTTTGTCAGATAATAATTTTCTTTGCCTAACACCAAATTTATGCTGTTCATCAATAATTATATAGCCTAATTTATTAAACAATATTTTCTTTTGAAATATTGCATGGGTTCCAAAAATCATTTTGATTTTATTATTTTTTAATTCGTTGATAATTCTTTTCTTATCTAAGTTTTCACTTTTACTTGAAAGTAATTCTATAGATAAATTTTCAGGAAATAGTTTTTTAGCTAAGGTGTAGTGTTGTCTAGCTAATATTTCTGTGGGCGCCATTAGAGCTACTTGGAAATTTGAATTTATTACACTTAATGCAGAAATTAATGCTATAATAGTTTTTCCACTGCCTACATCACCTTGTAAAAGTCTAAACATTTTACTGTTTGAGCTTAAGTCCTTATTGATGTCGGTTAATGATTTTTTTTGATCATTTGTCAATTTAAAATTTAGTTTATTAATTATTTGGTTATATGAGTTATCTGAAATTTTTTTTGAAGTTTTTTTAATTTTCTTAATTTTTTTTCGAATTTCTGAATTGACAAGAAATGATGCAAATATTTCATCGTATGCTAGTCTTTGATAAAAGTTTGCTTTATAATTTTGAATATTTTCTGGGTCATGTAGTTTAATAATTGACTCATTCCAACTTTCATTTTTAAATCTTTCTAATATCTCTTTGTCATGCCATTCATTTAAGATAGGTAAATTCTCTAATATTTGTTTAATAATTTTATTATAATTTTTTTCAGTAATACCTTCTGTAAGAGAATATTTATTATGAACTGTCTCTATTAATGAACTGTCCTTTGAAACATATGTTGGGTTTGTTATTTGATATTTGCCCTTGAAAGATGTGATTTTACCACTAATAGTAACTTCTTGATTAAGTGGCAAAATTTTTCTTACATATCCTTCGTAACTATGAAAAAAAATACAATCAATTTTGCCAGTCTCATCTGAGCAATTCACTCTATTTGGTAAGTTTCTTACTCTAGGAAATTGATATTTTGCTGGTATTATTCTAATTGTCTGAACTTTATTAATTTGAAGGTCAGAAATTTTAGTGACTAATGATCTATCTGTATAAGATTTTGGTAGTCTCCATAATAAATCAAAAATTGTATTAACTTTTTTTTTCTTCAAAATATCCATGGTTTTTTTTCCAACACCATTTAGTTTTGTAAGATCTGATAATAAATAATCGTAATTATTCTTATTTTTCATGATAGATAGAATATAATAGTAATTACAATGATTAATATAAAGGATTTAAAAAATAAAATAGTTTACCGTGCTACCTATAGAGGTACTAAGGAAATGGATAAACTTTTAACTTCTTTTACTAAAAAATATATAAATAAACTTAATGAAAATGATCTCATACTTTTAAGCAATCTATTGGATAACGATGATGAAGATCTCTATAAGCTAAATCACAATATACAAACAGACAAATTTTTTGAAAATAACAAAATTATTGAATTATTTAAAAATTATGAATACAGATCAGATTAATGGCGGAGAGACTGAGATTCGAACTCAGGAAAGAGTTGCCCCTTTGCCGGTTTTCAAGACCGGTGCATTCAACCACTCTGCCATCTCTCCGTAACAACGTTTTATTATCATAATTTTTTAATTCAACAATAAAATAGATAAATTGAATAAATAATGAGCTAATATTTGAAATATTTATAATGAAAAATAATAAATTCAATAAAGGTATTATTTTAACAGCCTTAGGATCTTTTTGGTGGGGAGTAATTGGTGTAATTTATTTTAAGTTTATTTCCTATACTGGCTCTATAGAAGTGGTAATTCATAGATGTGTATGGACAGCAGTAATGTTGATAATAACTACTTTTTATTTTTCAAAATGGAATATTTTTTTTGAAATAATATCTAATATTAGAAATATAACTCTATTATTTTTTTCAAGTGTATTAATATTTCTCAATTGGGCGACCTGGATCTATGCTGTAGGAAATGAAAAAATTATAGATGCTAGTTTTGGATATTTTATTATGCCAATTTTGAGTGTTTTTTTAGGATATATTTTTTATGATGAAAAAATAAATCAAAAAAGAGGTCTGTCTATTATTTTGGTATTGATTTCAATAATTTTCTTATTGTTTAAAAACTTTGACTCAATACCTTGGGTTGGAATAATTGTAGGTGTAAGCTGGGGGCTTTATAATCTGATAAGAAAAAAGGTTAATGTAGATACAGATATTGGTCTATTAATAGAAAGCTTATTTATTTTACCATTTGCCTTGTTAGGATTTTATCTTTTATATCAAAATGGCCAAAATTATTTCAGTTTTAACAATATACCATTAATGTTTATATTAATGTTGGCTGGTCCAATGACAGTGATTCCTTTATTTTTATATGTAAGAGGTGTTGAACTTTCAGGATTAGGACCAACTGGAATGATTTTTTATATAACTCCTACATTTCAGTTTTTACTGGGTTTTTTTTACTATAATGAAACTTTTTCTCTCGATAAATCATTAAGTTTCATTTTAATTTGGATTGCTGTAATTATTTATTTAAAAGATTTATATGAAAATAATTAGATATTTATTAATAATATTTTTTATATTTTTTGCCAGCAACTTACTGGCAGATGAAAATGATTTTTCTAAATGGTTAAAAAATTTTAGAATTTATGCTTTAAAACAAGGTGTTTCTGAAAAAACTTTTGACCTTGCAATGTCTGATGTTGTGTTTTTACCAAAGGTAATAAAGTATGACCGTTTTCAGCCTGAATTTTATGAGGATACAAAATTATACATATCCAAAAGAACTTCAGATCAGAAATTAAAGAAGGGGAGTGATATTTATAGGTCGAATAAAGATTTTATAAACCTTATTGATGATAAATTTTCTGTTGAAAAAGAGTTGCTTTTAGCACTAATGGGCATTGAAACTAATTTTGGAACTTACGTTGGCAAGATGGATATTTTATCATCTCTTGCAACATTAAGTTTTGATGAAAGAAGATCTGAGTTTTTCACAAAAGAACTTATTACAATACTTAAATTGATAGATAGTAAAAAAATTAATCATGATATCCTATATGGTTCTTGGGCGGGGGCTTTTGGATATTTTCAATTTATGCCTTCTACTATGGAACGTTATGCGATTGATTTTGATAGAAATAATATTATTGAATTAAAGTCAACAAAAGATGCTTTTGCTTCTGCCGCAAATTATATAAATAAAATTGGTTGGAAAAAAAATCAACCTTGTTTTATTAGAGTAAAATTAGATAAAAATGTGCCCCAAAATATATTAAATACATCGGCAAGAAATTTGCACAGCAAGGAAAAATTTAAGACTTTAAAAAAATATTTAATTGAAAATGATAATTTTACAAATATTGACAACAATATGATAGCCTCAATAATTACACCAGATAAAGATATTATTCCTGATGCGCAAAATTTAGAACCCGCTTATATTGTTTTTGAAAATTATGAAAAAATTCTACAATGGAATAGATCATTACGTTTTGCTCTAGCTGTTTGTACTTTAAAAGAAAAATTTGAAAATGTTCTATAAAAAAAAAATATTTCTTTTTTTTATTATGTTATTTGTAAGTAACTGTACTGCTATCAACCACACTAAAATTCAGACATCTCAACTTTTAGAAGATCCCTTTATTAATAAAGGGTTTGCCCTTATTTATAATGAAAATCATTTAAAAGAAAAAATAATCTCTAGAAAAATAGATGAGAGAAGCCTTATAATTTTTCAAAAAAATTTAAAAAAAAATACAAAAGTTAAAATTACCAATATAAAAAATAATAGATCAATAATCGCAACCGTTGGAAATAATGCTAATTATCCTTCTTTTAATAATTCTGTTTTATCAATCCGTATAGCAGATGAAATAAATTTAGATAAGAAAGAGCCATATATAGAGATTTTAGAAATCCTAGAAAACTCAGTTTTTGTTGCAAAAAAAGCTAAAACTTTTGAAGAAGAAAAAAAAGTTGCTACTAATGTACCAGTAAATAATATTAGTATTAGCGATTTAAATAGTGCTCAAATTAAAAGCTCAACTAAAGCTACAGATAAATTTTCATATAAAATTAAAATTGCTGACTTTTATTTTAGAGATACATCTTTGTTATTAATTGATAGAATCAACAATGAAACTAATGTGAAAGATGTTAAAATTGAAAAGATTATGGAAAATAAATATAGAGTTTATCTAGGTCCATTCTATAACATTAATACTCTACAAAAATCTTTTAATGATATAAACATATTAGAGTTTGAAAACATCGAAATTATAAAATGAATAAAACAAATTTTTTCTTAACATTATTTACACTTTTGTTATTTTCATTTAATTCAAAAGCTGAATTTAATATTAAGGCAAGAACAGCTATCCTACAAGACTATCTATCTGGTGAAATTTTATTTGAAAAAGAACCTGATAAATCAATCTATCCTGCTTCTATGACAAAAATCATGACTGTTATAATAGCTTTTGATTTAATTAAGAAAGGTGACTTAAGCTTAGATGAAAAATTTATTGTATCTGAAAATGCATGGCGATTATCATCGGCTGGTTATTCATCAATGTTTATCATGGTCGGCGATGAAGTCTCTGTAGAAAATTTACTTAAAGGGATAATTATTGCTTCAGGTAATGATGCCTGTGTAGCTTTAGCCGAGGGTATTGCTGGCACAGAAGATGAATTTGCAATCATGATGACTGCCAAGGCAAAAGAAATTGGTATGGAAAATACTAATTTTGCTAATTCGTCAGGAATAAATAACACAAAAAATGTATCTACCGTTAAGGACATATTAATTATGTCAAACTACCTTATAAAAAATTTTCCTGAAGAATATAAAATGTTTGCTGAAAAAGAATTTACTTGGGATAGAACTGGAGGTGAACCAATAACACAAGGAAATAGAAATCCACTATTATATTCCTCACTTGGTGCAGATGGTATTAAAACTGGTTATTTAGCTGTTGAAAAATATTCTTTGGCTTCATCTGTTGATAGAAATGGCAGAAGGTTAATTGCAGTTGGAAGTGGTTTTGATACAAAAAGTGATAGATCTCGTGAAAGCTCTAAACTTATAAAATGGGGATTGACGAATTTTGATTTGGTTAAAGTTACACAAAGTGATACGCCTATTGAAGATGTTGAAGTATGGCTGGGTAAAAAAAACACTGTAAAGACCTATGTTAATAAAGATATTTATAAAGTAATTAATAAAGGAAGAAAAAGTTTATTAAAAGTTACATTAAAGTATAATGGTCCAATACATGCTCCTATTAAGAAAGATGATGTAATTGGTAAATTAAACCTAAGTTATAAAGGTGAATTTATTGAAGAATATGACTTATTAGCATTCGAAGATGTTAAAAAATTAAATATTTTCTCTAGATTAATGAAATCTATTAATTTTTTAATATGGGGCGATGTCTAAAAAACCAATTATTGTCTTTGAGGGTATAGAAGGGACTGGCAAATCTCATCATATCAAAAAAGTTGCTTTTTTTTTAAAAAAAAAAAATATTGCTTTTATAAAAATCAGAGAACCTGGTGGAAGTGTTAATTCAGAGAAAATTAGAAAACTAATATTAGATAATAAATCTAACTTTAATAAAGAAACTGATTTGCTTTTATATTTATCTGCTAGAAGTGAAAATATTGAACTAATTAAAAAAAATAAAGGTAAAAAAATTATATTAATAGATCGTTTCTCTGATTCTACAATTGCTTATCAACATTATGGGATGGGAGTAAATCGTAAATTAATAGAAAATATTAATAATCATTTACTAAAAGATATAAAAATTGATTTTACTTTTTTAAATATAGTCAATAATTATAATATGAAAAAAAGACTTGGCCAGAGAAAGAGACTTAATAGATATGATAAGTTCGATACTAAATTTTATAATAAAGTTCAAAATGGCTTTATAAAACTATTAAAATTAAAACCAAAAAAATATATTAAGATTAATTCTAATATGAATATAAAGATTAATGAAAAAATTATATTGGATAAAATCAAAAGTTTAATTTAAGGATATGAATTTAGAACCTTCAGAAAATACATCAATTTACGGCTATAGATATTTTTTTAGTGAAATTACTGAACTTTACAATAATAGAAAAATGCCTAATAAGATTTTATTATCTGGCAAAAAGGGCTCAGGAAAAGCCACATTTGCCTATCATTTAGTCAATTTTTTTTTATCAAAAAATGAAGAATTTAAATACAATTTAACTGAGAATAAAATTAATCCTGAAAATAAATCCTTCAAGTTATTACAGAGTACCTCGCATCCAAATTTTTATTTGATTGATTTACTGGCTGAGAAAAAAAATATAGATGTTGCTCAAATAAGAGGAATGATCTCTTATACAAATAAATCTACTTTTAATAATCAAGATCGATTTATAATGATTGATAATGTTGAGTATCTTAACAAAAATTCTATTAATGCTTTACTTAAAATCATAGAAGAACCTAATGAAAATATTTATTTTATCTTAATAGCTAATAGTGAAAAAAATATTTTACCTACTTTAAAATCTAGATGCATCACATTTAAAATTCATTTTTCTTTTGATGAAACAGTTAATATATGCAATCAAATTCTTAATCAAAATATTTTAAATGAATTAAATTATGATTTGATTAATTATTATTTTACTCCTGGTGAAATTATTAAATTAATTCGATTTGCAGAAGAAAAACAAATTAATCTCAGAGAGCATGATGTTTCTTCTATAATAAGTTTAATTATTGAAAATACATATTATAAAAAAAGTATATTTATTAAAAATTTGTTAATTAATTTTATCGAATTATTTTTATTAAAAAGATATAAAACATCAAATAATAAAAATTATTTATTAAATTTTTATCAAAGTTTTATTCAAAAAATTAATAATACTGAAAAATTCAATCTTGATGAAGAGAGTTTATTTTTAGAATTTAAATCAAAAATATTATAAATGAATAAAAATTTTTATATTACTACACCAATTTATTATCCTTCAGCAAAGCCACATATGGGGCACGCATACTCGAGTATAGCAGCTGATTTTTTTGCTAGATTTAAACGTATTGATGGTTTTAATGTACATTTTTTAACTGGCACAGATGAACATGGTCTAAAGATTCAAAGAGCAGCTGAAAGTAAAAATATAGATCCTCAAATTTTTTGTGATGAAATAAGTCAAACGTTTAGAAATTTGTCTAATACATTAAATTTATCAAATACGGATTTTATTAGAACTACTGAAGATAGGCATAAAAAAACAGTCCAATATTTATGGTCACAACTTGAGAAAAATGATGATATCTACTTATCTAAATATTCAGGGTGGTATTCTGTTTCAGACGAAGCTTTCTACGCCGAAGAAGAAATTTCTGTAAAAGAAGATAATAAAATAGCTACTTCATCTGGATCCCTAGTTGAATGGATTGAAGAAGAGTCTTATTTTTTTCGTTTATCTAAATGGCAGGATAGCTTGCTTGAATATTATGAAAATAACCCAGATTTTATTTCACCAAAATCTAGAAAAAATGAAGTCATTAGTTTTGTAAAAAGTGGTTTAAAAGATTTATCAATAAGTCGTAAAGCTTTTTCTTGGGGAATTAAAGTTCCAAATAATCCAGAACATGTTATCTATGTTTGGTTAGATGCATTAACGAACTATATTAGTGCTTTAAATTATCCAAATATAGATGATGATTTGTTTAAAAATTTTTGGCCTGCCTCAGTTCACTTAATAGGCAAAGATATATTAAGATTCCATGCTGTCTACTGGCCAGCCTTTTTAATGGCAGCAAAAATTACATTACCAAATAAAGTTTATGGTCATGGTTGGATTTTGTCTGGTGATGAAAAAATGTCAAAATCAAAAGGTAATATACTTGACCCTCTAGATATTATTGAAACTTATGGCCTTGACCCCTTGAGATATTATTTAATTAAAGAGGTTTCTTTTGGTAATGACGGTAATATTTCTCAAGATAGGTTAGAAGACTGTATTAATAGTGATCTTGCAAATAATTATGGCAATTTATGCCAAAGGGTTACAGCATTTGCTGAAAAAAATTGTCAATCCAAAGTTCCTGATATCAAAAATTTTATTGAGGAGGATTTATCAATGTTAAATAAATTTTCGGATAATATTTCTTTAATACGTAAAGAAATTGATAATCAAAACATAAATTACTATATTAACTTTATTATTAATGCACTATTTGAAGCAAATAAATACTTTAATGATCAAGAACCTTGGAAAAAAAAAGATGACCCACAAAGACTTGCTACAATAATATATACATCTCTTGAAATGATTAGAAAAATTACTTTCATGCTTTATCCTATTATTCCAGAGTCAACCATCAAAGCTCTAAATATATTTGGTCTTAAAGAAGAAGACATTGACTTTAATTCTATAGGAGAAAATAATTTTCTTAAGTCCGGAGAGATAATTAATAAAATTGATATTTTGTTTAAAAAGATTGAAAAAAATGATTGATTCACATTGTCACTTAGATCATGAGCCGCTTTTAGAAAATTTGGACGAAGTTATTAAAAGGTCTAAAGATGTTGGTATAACTAAATTGTTAACAATATGCACTACATTAGATAGTTTTAATAGAATTAAAGAAATTATAAAAAGAGATCCAATTATATATGGAACATTTGGAATTCATCCTCATGAAACTAACGATAATTTATCAGTAGATAAAAATTTTATAATTAAAGAAGTTAACCAAAATGACAAGATAATTGGGGTTGGAGAAACAGGATTAGATTTTTTTTATGACCACAGTGATAGAGAAAAGCAAATAAGTTGTTTTAAGGCTCATATTGATGCTGCAATAGCTCTTGATAAGCCTATTATTATTCATTCAAGGGATGCAGAAGAGGAAACTTACCAAATTCTAAAATCTTACAAATCACAAGGATTAAAAATTTTAATGCATTGTTTTACGGGCTCTACAACTTTTGCTAATAAATTATTAGATTTAGATGCGTTTTTTTCTGCAAGTGGAATAATCACATTTAAGAATAGTCTTGAATTACAAGAAACATTTAAAACTATTCCCTTAAATAGACTTCTTGTAGAAACTGATAGTCCTTTCTTAGCTCCTATACCTATGAGGGGAAAAAAAAATGAACCTAGCTTTGTTAAATATACACTTGAAAAATTATCTTTAATTAAAAATCAAACTATTAAAGATATGTCAGATTTGACAACTGATAATTTTAATAGACTTTTTGATTTTTAATGTCAGTTAGATTTGTCATACTCGGTAGTGGGAGTTCAATGGGTGTACCTAGAGCAGATGGTTATTCTGGTAATTGCGATCTAAGAAATAAAAAAAACTTTAGAACACGATGTTCTGCCTTAATTAAATTTGACAATCAAAACATCTTAATTGATACCTCTCCTGATTTAAGAACACAACTTTTACAAAATAAAATCAAAAATATTAGTAGAGTTTTTTATACTCATCTACATGCTGATCAAACTCATGGTATTAATGATTTAAGACCTTTTTTTTTGATTAATAAAAAACAAATTCCTGTATATGCAGATAATCTTACAGCTAAATATTTGCTATCAACTTTTGGTTATTGTTTTAAATCATCACATGGATACCCATCAACACTAAAGATTAACTCTCTTAAAAAAAAGCATATGTTTATTAATAAGAATAAAAAGATTTTAATTGAATCCATTCCAGTTGAGCATGGTAAAATTAAAAGTGTTTGTTATATAATTAATAAAAAATTAGCATATGCTAGCGATATAAGTTTATTTTTTAAAAAAGATTATAAAAAATTAAAAAAAATTGATTATTTAATTATTGATTGCTTATGGTATAGAAATCATTCTGCTCATTTTAATCTAGATCAAGTATTAGAGCTGGTTAAAGATCTTTCACCAAAAAAAACAATTTTGACAAATATGCATAGCGATCTTGATTATGATAAGTTAAAAAAAAAATTACCAAAAAAAGTTACTCCTGGTTTTGATGGACTTACAGTAAATCTATAATACAGACTCTATCTTATTAATAATTTTTCCAGACATAGGGGTTACAAAAGAATTAAAAGTGTCTTCTATTTTACCCTCTTTATTAATCAATATTTTATGAAAATTCCATTTTGGAACTGTTGAGGTACCATAATTTTTCTTTGCCCATTTATATATTTCGTGAGCATTGTCTCCTTTAACATCAACCTTATCTGTCAATGGAAAAGTAATGTTAAAATTAGTTTCACAAAAATCTTTAATTTCTGCATTAGATCCTGGTTCTTGACCTCCAAATTGATTTGATGGCACTCCTATAACATAAAAACCTTTATCTCTATATTTTTCGAATAGTTCCTGTAGTCCAGTATATTGTTTTGTAAAACCACACTTACTAGCTACGTTTACTAGTAAAATAGTTTTTCCTTTGTATTGATTTAAATCAATAACTTCATTGTTTATATTTTTGATCGTATGATCAAAAAATATTTTTTCATATTTTGCATCGACCTTGTTAAAAAAAGAGAACATTAATATTGTTAATATAATTATGAAATAATTACTACTATACATGATCTATTTTTTAGAGGCATATAATAAAATAAAATAGCCAAATATAGTTGATAAAAGAGAACCAGAAAGAACACCAATTTTTACACCATCCATATACTGAGTATTATCAACAAATGCTAAATTTCCAACAAACAAACTCATAGTAAAACCAATACCAGTTAATATTGAAACACCATATAAACTTAACCAGTTAGACTTATCGGGCATTTGTGCTGCTCCTAATTTTACTGCAAGATATGATATAACCATCACGCCAACTTGCTTACCAACAAATAGTCCTAAAAGTATACCCAATGGAACAGGTGCCAACAAACGAGAAAATGATAATCCTGTTAAATTAACACCAGCATTTGCAAAAGCAAATATTGGCATAATGATGAAGGCCACATAAGGGCTTATTGCGTGCTCAAGTTTAATTAATAAAGAAAAGTCTTTTTCTTTAGCTCTATGAGGTATTGTTGATGCAAGTAAAACACCTGCTATAGTCGCATGAATGCCAGATTTGTAAGTAAAAAACCACATAAAGGATCCAATTATCAAATAAGGAATAAATTTCTTAATTCCAAACTTATTTAATATTAGTAACAAAATATAAGAAATCAAAATTAAACTTAAATAACTAATACTTAGATCTCCTGAATAGAAAAAAGCAATAATTAATATAGCACCAAGATCATCAATAATTGCCAAAGCAGTTAAAAAAATCTTTAATGAAATTGGAACTCTTGATCCTAATAAAGATAATATACCTAAAGAGAAAGCAATATCTGTTGCTGAGGGTATAGCCCAACCATTTAATGTATCTGAATTACCAAGATTTATTGAAACATAAACTAGTGCAGGAATTACCATCCCTCCAACCGCACCTATGATTGGAAGTAGTGCTTTTTTTAGATTAGAAAGCTCACCTTGTATAAATTCTCTTTTAATCTCTAAAGTAACAAAAAAGAAAAAAACAGCCATCAATAAGTCGTTAATCCAATGATGAACAGAAAGTTTTAAGCCGAAATTGTTAACACCTATAAACAAATATTGCTCAAGGGTACTAAAATATAATTCACTTAGATTTGAATTACTTATTACAAGAGCAATTATTGCTGCAATCAATAAAACTAATCCACTTGCTGCCTCTAATTGAAAAAACCATTTAAAGGGTTTTGATAAAGTTTTTATCATAAATTAAAATAAATCTTGAATAAATAGACCTATATCCCTAAAGGTTTCATATAAATTATAAAGTAAAAGTTCAGTATTTGGGACAATTTTTCCTAAAGGTGTTTTAAAAGTATCTATAATAATAATAAAAGCAGCAAAAGATATTATTGAGACAACTAATATATTTAATATTCTATAATTTTTTTTATCAGGCAAGGGTTCAATAGTTTTTTCCACTTCAACATTTTCTATTTCATCATTTGAAGGTTTTTCAGAAGAATTAGCATCATCATTTTTTGGAGATATAGTCTCTGCTTTTTTATTATTTTGAATTTCAGGTTTAGTTACTTCTTGAGGTGACTCTATTTTTTTTTCTTTAAAAAACCATGTATTGTTACAAGCACTACACTGTAACAGACGACCTTCTTCTGGAATTAGAATGGCGTCTAAATCAAACATTTTATGACAATTGTTACATTGAACGATCATATAGTCTGTATATACGATTCTTGTGAAAAAGCCTTATTTTTGATGTTCTTTATTCTTTGAAATTACGAATATCTAATGTATTAGTACCTCAATCGGGGCGTAGCGCAGCCTGGTAGCGCATCTGGTTTGGGACCAGAGGGTCGCAGGTTCAAATCCTGCCGCCCCGACCATTTTATGAAAAAAGCAATAATTTATATTCCAACAAAAAACTCAATGCAGTCTGGACTTGGTAAATCTGATAAATGGCTTATTAGATTTGAAACAAATGACTCGGGATTAAATCCTTTAATGGGATGGGAATCTAGTTCAGATACATTATCAGAATTAAATTTAGAATTTTCTACAAAAGAGTTAGCCATTGAGTATGCAAAAAAAAATAAAATAGATTTTGAAATAATCGAACCTCAAAAAAGAAAAACTGTTAAAAAGTCTTATGCAGACAATTTCTTAAAATAAAACTAATGTTTAAATTTTTTACTCAAAGAAAATGGCAACTATGGTCGTGGATTGGATCTTTTGTTATTCTTTCGTCTCTTTGGATACAAGTTCAAATTGATGTAAAAATTAATGAATGGTTTGGTCAATTTTATGACATGATACAAAAAGCATTGGCAGCACCAAATTCAATCACTATAGAGGAATATTGGGCTAGCTTATTATCATTTATAACACTTGCAGGTATTTATGTGGCCCTTGCTACTATTGTTGCTTTTTTCACAGCACACTATTTATTTCGTTGGAGAACTGCAATGGTTGAATGGTATCATGGTGTATATGATAAAGCTCGAACTATAGAAGGTGCTTCACAAAGAGTTCAAGAAGATACAATTAAGTTTTCAAGAATTATGGAGGGTTTGGGTACAAGTCTTATAGAGGCAATAATGATGATTATTGAATTTACGCCAATTTTATTTGGACTGAGTATTGGTATACCCATATTGTTTTTTGGTGACTGGAATTATGGTTTAATAGTGGGGGCTTTTATTTGGACAATAGGTGGAACTTTATTTTTGATCTTATTAGGTATTATTTTAAGACTTGTAGGAGTTGAATATGATTTACAAAAACAAGAAGCGGCATATAGAAAATTATTGGTAATTGCTGAAGATGATATGACTATAAGACCAAAAAATATTAACGAATTATTTGATGATGTAAGAAAAATTCATTATTTGTCATATTTAAGATATCTATATTTTAACCTTGGTAGGATAGCTTATTTACAAGCAAACGTATTATCTGCTTATGTTTTTTTAGCACCCGCTATTGTTGCAGGATTGGTTACACTTGGTGTAATGCAACAGATTATTAGAGCGTTTGGTAGAGTAGAGGGATCAATGCAATATATATTTAAATCCTGGCCAACAATAATTGAGCTCGCTAGTGTTTATAAACGTTTAAGAGAATTTGAGTCTAAAATTAATTCATCAAAAACAATTGAAGAAAAAATTTAATGTCTTTAGACAAAAAGTATATTGAACATTTTGTAAATGTTTCATCAAAAGCAGCATTGGCTTCATCTTATTTAGTTGGAAAAAAAGATAAGATTGCAGCTGATCAAGCCGCTGTGGATGCTATGAGAATTGAGCTTAATAAAATAGATATGAATGGCACTATTGTTATAGGTGAAGGAGCATTAGATGAAGCACCACTTTTATATACAGGAGAAAAATTAGGAAATAAAAAAGGTCCCGAGTTTGATATTGCGGTCGATCCACTTGAAGGAACAAATTTTGCAGCAAATAATTTACCAGGAGCAATCTCTGTAATAGCAGTTTCTGAAAAGGGAAATCTTTTTAATGCACCAGAAACATATATGGATAAAATTGCTACTGGTAAGATAGAAAAAGGTCTAGTTGATCTTGATTTTTCAATAAAGAAAAATATTTCAAATTTAGCAGAATTTTTAAATAAAGACATTTCATCTATTACAGCCTGTGTAATGGATAGGCCAAGACATAAAAAAATTATTGAAGAGCTAAAACAGCTTAATGTTAAAATTAAGCTTATTACTGATGGAGATGTTTTGGGTGCCTTATATGTTTCTAATCCCAAATATAATGTGGATATATTTTTAGGTATTGGCGGTGGTCCTGAAGGCGTTTTGGCAGCTTCTGCACTTGATGCTTTTAATTGTCATTTCCAAGGAAGATTTATTTTTGATAATGATAAAGATATCAATGAAGCAAAAATAATGAATATTAAAGATTTAGATAAAAAATATGAATTAAATGAAATTGTTAAAGGAGATTCAATTTTCTGTGCAACTGGAATAACTTCTAGCGAGGTATTATCTGGAATTCATATAGAAGGTAATAGGTATAATTCAGAAACTCTAGTTACACATAAAAATACTAATTTTAAAGAAATCTTAAAAAGATCAAATATACTTGTAGAATGATTTCAGTTTCAGGTAAAAACTGGGAAGAAATAAAAATTAATCAAAGTTTAGTAAGCAAGTTAAAGCAAGATTATGGTTTTAATGATATTTTATCAAGATTAATTATTTCAAGAAAATTTAATGAAGAAGAAATTGCTTCAATAAATAACAATCTTAATCTTAATAATGTTTTTTTTAATACGGATGATTTTAAAAGATCAGTTCAACTAGTTTTAGAGTCTATAAATAAAAAAGAAAAAATATGTATTTTAGGTGACTATGATGTGGATGGGTCTGCAGCAACATCATTATTTGTTAAATTTCTTGGTGATATTAAACACCCATATTTTTATTATATACCTGATAGACAAAAAGACGGTTACGGTGCAACTAAAAAACTTTTTCAAAAATTAATATTAAAAAATCCAAAACTAGTTATCATGGTTGACTGTGGGTCAACATCTAATGAAGCTATCGATTTTTTAAATAAAAATAAAATAAAATCTTTAATAATTGATCATCATGAAATTAATAAACCATTTCCAAACGCAAATTCAATTATAAACCCTAAAAAAAATAATGGTTATAATGAATATGATTATTTATGTGCAACAACGCTTTCATATTTTTTCTTAGATCTATTAATTAAGGAAATCAACTGTAAAACTATAATTAAAGATTATCTAATTTATGTCTTATTAGCAACGGTATGTGATGTAATGCCTATAAGAAAACTCAATAGACTAATCGCAATAAATGCTCTTAATAATTTTGATATAGAAAAAAATCTGCCAATTAAAACATTATTTGATTTAAATAATAAGAAAAACAAAATTAGTATTAATGATCTTGGTTATTTAATTGGACCAATTTTAAATGCTGGTGGAAGATTGGGTAAATCTGAATATGCTACGGAAGTACTATCATCAACTAATGATAAAATCATAAATGATAAGTGTAAAGATTTAATAAAATTGAATGAAAAAAGAAAACATATTGAAAATTTAATATTAAATGAGATTAATTTTAAAAAAATTGAAGAAAATAATAAAGATGTAATTATCTACTATAGTCCAAATATTAATGAGGGTTTGATTGGAATTGTTGCAGCAAGATTGAAGGATTTTTTTAACAAACCAGCTATTGTTATCACTTCATCAAATGATTTATTAAAAGGATCTGCAAGATCTGTTTATAATTATAATATTGGACGTGTTATTAAGAATTTGTTAGATGAAGAAATAATTTTTGGAGGAGGAGGTCATAATATGGCAGCTGGATTTACTTTAAGTAAAGAAAATCTTAAAAAATTTACTGATTATATATTACAAGATTTTCAAAAAAACGTAAATTTGAGAAATAATACTTTTTATTACGACTCAGAAATTTCATCTCATTCTTTAAAGCAAGAATTTTATGAAAATTTAAAAAAAATAGAACCTTTTGGAACTGGAAACATGTTACCTACATTTTTAATAAAAGATTTAAAAATACTAAAATCAAAAATATTGAATAACAGTCATATATCATTGATATTAAAGTCAAAAACAGGATTTTCTATTAAATCCATATCCTTTAATTCTATTAATACTAAGATGGCTGATTTCTTAATGGGCTATAAAAAGAATATTAATGTTATAGGACAAATAAGTGAAAACATATGGAATAATAAAAAAACTCTACAATTAACTATTAGAGACATTGCGCTATAGTTTATTGCGCTTGATAAATAATGACTTTTAAAATAAAAGATCTCAACGTGGTCCCTTCGTCTATCGGTTAGGACAGCTGGTTTTCATCCTGCAAAGGGGGGTTCGATTCCCCCAGGGACCGCCATTATATAATGTATTATGTATATATGCTTACATCAGTCAGCCCAGGTGTCAAAAAAACCTATGTTGGTTACACTAATAATGTTTCTCTAAGACTAAAAAAACACAATTCTAACAAGGGAGCCAAATCAACAAAAGGATATAAATGGTTGTTAATATTTAGTAAAAAATTTATAACTAAAAATGATGCTATGTCTTATGAGTATAAATTAAAAAAAGATAAAATAAAAAGAAAAAATATTTTGAATAATTTTATTCTTAAACATTCTATTGATGAACTCATTAAAAACTAAAATTTCAGGTTTAAAAGTTATAAAGACAAAACTTTATAGAGATAACAGGGGTTTTTTTAAGGAAGTGTACAGAAATAACATACTTAAAAACCAAAAATTCATTTTCGATTGTATGTCTAGGTCAAAAAAAAATGTTTTAAGAGGATTGCACATTCAACTAAATAAATCTCAAACAAAGTTAATTACTGTAACTGAAGGAACAATTTTTGATGTAGCGGTTGATTTAAGGATAAAATCTAAAACATTTGGACAATATATTGGTTTAAAAATTTCACATGATGATGATTTTTCGTTTTTAATACCAGCTGGTTTTGCTCATGGCTTTATTTGTCTCTCTGAAAGATGTACGGTTTATTATAAAACAAGTAACTATAGAGATGAAAAAAGTGAAAGAACACTCTCTTGGAATGATACGTCTTTAAACATTAAATGGCCTGTAAAAAAACCAATTTTGTCTGGTAAAGACCAAAAAGGCTTATCATTACCAGAATTAAAAAAAGAATTAAAATTTAATAAATGAACATATCGATATTATTGCCATACAAAGAAAATTACTCTCCAAGTTACCCAGGAGCAGTATCGCTATTTGTTGATGCAACAACCAAAGTTAGCAAATATAAGAAAAATATTACAATTTTTGGAAATACAAAATTTAAAAAAAAACTTTATGGTAAATATAAAAATATAGAATTAATAAAAAACAACTTATTACTAAGTCAAAGCTTTGTCTATGTTAAGAGATTTATTGAGTCTCAAAAAAAGATAAATTCAGATATTATAGAAATTCATAATAGACCCAATTATATAAATAAAATAAAAATTCTTAATAAAAAAATTGTTTTATACTTTCATAATGATCCAGTAACAATGCTTGGATCAAAAACTATAAAAGAAAGGGTAAGATTATTAAATGACTGTGAAAAGATTATATTTAATAGCGAATGGTCAAAAAAACAATTTTTAACAAATTTAAATAATTTTTATCAAAAATCAGAAAAACTCGAAGTTATACACCAGTCAATTAATAAAGAAAAAATTAATTTAAAAAAAAAGGAAAAATTAATAACATTTGTTGGAAAATTAAATTTGGCTAAAGGATACGATTTATTTGGCTCTGCTATAGTTAAAATATTAGATAAACATAAAGATTGGAAGGCGAACGTAATTGGTGATGAACCTAGAGAAAAATTATTATTTAAACACAAAAACCTAAGTTTATTAGGTTTTCAAAGTCATACAAAAGTACTAAATATTTTTAAAAAAACAAGTATAGCAGTTGCTTGCTCAAGATGGAATGAACCATTTGGTCGAACTAGTTTAGAGGCTTCTAGCAGGGGGTGTGCTGTAATAATATCGGATAGAGGAGGTCTTCCTGAAACAATCACAAATGGTATTATAATAAGAGATCTAAATGTTAAAAATGTGTTTAGAGAAATAGATCAATTAATTAAAAATAAAAAAAAAACTAAAACAATACAAGAGCTATCAATTAAAAATTTCTATCTAACGGACCAATATATATCAACCAAGATTGATAATTATAGGAATAAGATTTCTTATCCAAAAAAACTTCTTATTAATAATACAAAATTTCCAGGTAAATTAAAAATACTTCATGTGACTAACTTCAATGAAAGACATAATGGAAGACTATTTTATAATACAGGCAAAAGAATTAATAATGGTTTGATACGTCTTGGACATAGTGTTTTAGAATTTAGTGACCGTGATATTGTGAGTTACTATAGATCATTAAATGATCTAGATGGATCAAAAAAATTAAATAAAAAATTGTTAGAAATCATCAGCAATTATATTCCTGATCTTATAATTTTAGGTCATGCAGATTTAATAAAAATCGAAACATTGGAATATATCAAAAAAATCTACCCAAATATTAAATTTGCTCAATGGTTTTTGGATAGAATGGACACACTCTGGATTGCTAATAAAAAAAGATTTCTAAATAAAATTAGTATTATGGACGCAAATTTTTGCACCACAGATCCTATGAGTTTAAATTTTAAGAATAATTATCCCATTTATTTTATGCCAAATCCAGTAGATGTGTCATTTGAAAAATTACACAATTATAAAAAAAAATTTTTTAATAATGATGTTTTTTTTGCAATGAGTCATGGTGTTCATAGAGGTGTTTTAAAATCAGGAAAATTCGATAATAGAGAGCATTTCATTAATGAACTCTTAAAAAAAACTCAAGATGTAAGATTTGATTTATACGGAATGAAAAATAAACAACCAATTTGGGCAGACAATTTTATAAGAGTTATTTCAGAATCAAAAATTGGTTTAAATTTAAGCCAAGGAAAAGCAGCTAAATATTATAGTAGTGATAGATTTGCTCAATTAATTGGGAATGGATTGCTGGTTATGATTGATGAAAACACAAAATTTGGCGATTTTTTCAATAAAGATGAAATAGTATTATATAAAAATATTGATGATCTTTCAGAAAAAACTTCAAAATTCTCAAATGATGACAGATTAAGAAAAAAAATTGCAAAAAAAGGTCATGATAAATATTTCAAATATTTTAATTCAACAATAATTGCTGAATTTATTATTCAAAAAATTTTTTCTAATAATAAAAAAAGATTTTATTGGGAATAGTTATATTGATGTTTTCAATAATCATACCTACATTTAATAATATAAAATACTTAAAACTATGCATTGAAAGTATTAAAAAAAATTCAATATTTGTGCATGAAATAATTCCACATATTAATGAAGGAACTGATGGTACAGAAGAATATTTAATAAGTGAAAATATTAAATATACAATTACTAAATATAATGCTGGTATTTGTGAGGGTGTTAATACTGCAGCTAAAAAAGCAACTACAAATTATATATTGTACGCACATGATGACTTTTATTTTTTACCTGGATGGGATGAAGTTTTATTAAAAGAGATTAAAAAAATACCACATAATAAATTCTATTTATCTGGAATTATGATGAATAACGGTCCTTTAAAATTTGATTGTGGAAATAAACTAGAAGAATTTAATGAAGAAAAACTTTTAAATAATTTTAAGAATATAAATCATTTTGATTTTCAAGGATCTACATGGGCACCACATTTAATCCATAAAGAATTATGGAATAAAGTAGGTGGTTTTAGTGAAGAATATTTTCCTGGGACAGGATCGGATCCTGATTTAAATAAAAAACTTTGGAATGAAGGTGTTCGTATTTTTAAAGGAATTAATGATTTCAAAGTTTACCATTTTGGTTCAATAGTTACCCGAAAATACAAAAATCATCCAACTATTAAAACTGAATCAGGTAGTAGGGGTAATAAGATTTTTTTATTAAAATGGGGAATGACAATTAATTTTTTTAAAAGATTTATTTTAAAATCAGATAAGTTATATGAGGGAGAACTAAGCAAACCAAAGATAACAATTATATATTTACTAAAATATATGTTGTGTAAATTAAATTATTTTTATATCAAATATATATATAATTTTAATAATCAAAATAATCTTAAATAATGGAAAATTTAAACCCTATAAAACTTTTTTTTAATAGAATCTATTATTTTTTATTTATTGAGCGTTTTAATAAAAAATTATCATTCAATTTTCCAAAAGATATATTCAGATGGGATTTAATTCAATTTTTAATAAATAAATATGATTATTCAACTTATTTAGAAATAGGCTGTGATAAAGACCAGTCATTTTCAAAAATAAAGATTTCTCACAAAGTCGGTGTTGATCCAATTAGTGGAGGCACTATAAGAAAAACTAGTGATGAATTTTTTAAAAGCAATAAAGAAAAATTTGATATAATATTTATTGACGGACTCCATCATTACGAGCAAGTAATAGTTGATATTAATAATGCACTTAGCGTATTAAATGATAACGGACATATTCTAGTGCATGATTGTTTGCCAAGAACTATAGCTCATCAGGCTATTCCAAGGTATAGGGGTTCTTGGAATGGCGATGTATGGAAATCAATTGTAGAACTTAGAACAAAAAAATATCTTGATGTTTTTACTTGCGAAATTGATTTTGGTGTTGGAATTATTCAAAAAAAAATTAATTCAAATTTACTAGAATTAAAAATAGATAATTTTAAGAATTTAAAATTTAAAGATTACTACCATCGAAATAAAGAATTTATGAATGTAATTTCTTATTCTGAAGCTTTAAAAAAAATATAATTTCATTTTACGCGTTTAAATGATTTGTTGCCTTTTATTGAGTTAATTAGACCAGACCATCTTTCAATATACTTTTCTTTTTTTTCTATATCTCTAATCAATGTAAACATAATTATTCTAAATAGTATTCTTATCATAATTGGTATAAATATCAAAATTGCTAAAAAAAATGTATAATGTTTTTTATAATAGTAAAACTTTGACCAAATAAAATGCCAAGTATAAAGTTTTTCTAATTGTTTTTTCTCATAAATATTACTCGTTGATACAGAAGTTCCTACATAGTGTTTTATCTTAATATTATTTATTTGGTAATTTTTTTTTATTTGATGAGATCTTAAACAAAAATCACTTTCCTCAAAATATAAAAAATAATTTTCATCAAAGCCACCAATGAGGTCAAAAGTTTTCTTTTCAAAAAACATACATGATCCGCTTATAAATTTCATCTCTTCTATTTTTTTTTTATTATCACTTTGAATAAGTGATTTTGGATTTGCATTTATAAATCTTGGACCTAATACTGAAAAATTATCATTCAAGATTTTTGCTGCATCTAAAAATTTATTAATATTAGTTTCATTCAATCCACTAATATCAGGATTACTTATTAAAAAATATTTTGTACTTACTAATTTACTTGCATAATTTATTGCTGACCCATAACCATTATTTTCTATAATATTTATTGAAACTTCTGGAAAATTTTTGTTTATGATATTTTTTAACTCAATATCATTAGAATTGTCTATTATTATAATTTTATATTTAATATGAATATCTTTAATGAAATTTAAAACTAAACTTTTGCTTTTATGAGATAACAATATAATAGTAATTTCATTATTCATTTCTTCTTAAATTTTTATTTTATTTAATGCATTATTTTTAAATAAATTTGCCTCTTTAATATATCTTCTTACCATTTCTGTTGATTTATGTCCTGTCATAGCCATTATACTTCTTTCTTCAGCTCCTGATTCAGCAGCCGATGTTGCAAAACCTGACCTTAAACTATGTCCAGAATAATTTTTGCTATCTATGCCCGCTAATTTTAAATATTCTTTGATAAGTAAAGCTACTGTTTGATCTGTTAGTCGGTTTTCTGATAAATTTGAGCCTTTTGTAAATCTTCTAAATAAAGGACCTGATGTAATTTTAGCTATCTCGATCCATTTTTGCATTGAATGAACTGGGCAATATTTTGAATTATTGAAGTAGGGTAGAGCCTTTAATGTACCTTCTCCCAATTGGTCTGTTTTAGATTTCCTTAAATTAATTTTTAGGCCCTCTGATACAAATTCTAGATCATCATAGTCTAATGAAACTATCTCATTTCTCCTAAATCCTCCAGAAAACCCAATTAATATAATTGATCGATCCCTGAGTTTTTTAATTTCTTCATTTTTTTGTTCATCTATAACATTAATTATTTTTTTTAAACTATTGATTAATAAAGGTTTTTTTGCTTTTTGAGAGCTTCCTTTTCTTCTTTTAATGCCCATTATATTCTCAATAATTGATGGGTGTTTTGTATCTAAATAGTAACCTTTAACCTTATGTATAACGCCTATTGATACCAATCTTCTTTTTAAAGTGCTCATTTTGATATCTTTGGTTGATAAATGCGTTAAATATAACGTAACTATTTTTGGTTCAGATGGTAAAGATTTAAATCCATTTTGTGCGCAGAATAATCCAAAATCATTAAAATCTGATTTATAAGCTCTCACAGTATTTATAGCTTTAGAGTTCTTTAGATTTAATAAAGTTTCTTCCTGTAAGGCTTTTATATCTGTTATTATATTATTCATATTTATTACTATTGATAACCATTAATTATCGTTAGTAATATATTAAGTGTTTTTGTTTGTCAATACATATAAATATAAAATAATGATTAGAAAATTAGAGCAAAAAGATAAGGAAAATTGGACTAGATTATATAATGATTATGCCGATTTCTACAAAGTCCCAATGAATACCGGGATTTTAGATAATCTTTGGAGCTGGATTCACGATGATAATCATATTGTTAATGGCATTTGCTTTGAATTAGAAGGTAAAATCGTTGGTATTGCTCATTATAGAACAATGCCAAGACCAATTAAGGGCCAATATATTGGCTTTTTAGATGATCTATTTGTGGAACCGGAGTTTAGAGGTCAAAAAATAGCACAAAAGCTTATTGTTCATCTAAAATCCCTATCTAAAGCTAATAATTGGGATGGAATTCGTTGGATCACCCACTCTTCCAACCAAAATGCTAAGAAATTATATGATAAAATAGCAAATAATACTGGTTTTGAACTATATGAACTTAAAGGGGACTAAGTTTCAGATAAAAGTCTGGAATTACTTAAGGAAAATACCCAGGGGCAAAGTTAAGACCTACTTGGAAGTTGCTAAAGCCATTGGAAAACCTAAGGCATTCAGAGCTGTTGCTAATGCAGTGGGTAAAAACCCTTATCCACCCAAAATACCCTGTCATAGGGTGATAAGATCAGACGGAAGTCTTGGTGGCTACTCAGCAAAAGGTGGAATTAGGCTAAAACGTCAATTATTAAGGTCTGAGAAGGTGTTAATCAAATAGAGATTTTAACCTATTAAAAGCATCTAAAAGTCAATAAAATCAATACTTATAGAGCTTTTTTATAACAATAACTAAAAATGTTATAATGCACCCTTTAGTTGTACCAGATATGAGATCATGCTAAAATTAAGGTGCTCTATGGACGTTTAAATGGCATATTCTGATAGTGCATTGCTCTAGTTTTCAACAATAACAACAGTTTTTTAGTTGTCCAAAAAAGCTCAATTTTAAAGGGTTTTTGACCCCACTTCATATCTGGGCAACATATCATTATATTTTATAGATCTAATATTGGATATAAACGTTGATATACAATGCTTTTTTATTGATTAGAATAATTTTTAAAAAATTAAATTTTAATTAGATATCATGACTTTAATTTAAAAAAGTATTTATAAATTTTTAACTACGATTATGCTATTTTCTTCTTATTTTGATAATTAGTTATTATAATAAAAATATAATAATTACAATAGTATAATTAGTAAACTTAATGTATTATATTAAGTATTAGTAAATAAAAGTTACCTATATTAAATTCTTTTGACCACTACTTCTCTTCTAGAAATATAAATACCACTTAGCACAATTATAAAGAGACCTAAAAATGTCCAATTATCAGGGAAATCACCAAAGAAATAGTAACCAATAATCACATTAGGAATTATCTCAGTATAGCCTAAAGGAGCTAATTTAGATGCATCAGCGTATTTAAGCGACAATATAAGGAATAAGTGGCCAATGCATGCAAAGACCCCTATTCCAGCCATAATAGACCACTGATTAAGAGTAGGTTTAACCCAAATAAAAGGAATTATCATAGATATTATGATCGCCCCTACTAAACCTGTTAATAAAAGTGTTAATAATGGATTGTCTGAAGTACTTAGCTTTCTTGTAATGATCAAATAAAAACCATACATAACACCTGTTCCTAGGGCAGCAAAACTTGCTAGATTTAATTCTAAAAAACCTGGCCTAATTACTACTAAGGAACCTACAAATCCAATTATTACAGCTGTCCATCTTCTTAAACCCACCTTCTCACCTAATAAAATGGGTGAAAATGCTGTAACGATTAATGGAGCAATAAAAGCTAATGTTAAAGCTTTAGCTAATGAGATTACAGATATTGAATAAAAAAAACATACATTCGCAGAAAGTAAAATCAAACCTCTAAGTATTTGTAGTTTTGGTTTATCAGACCAGACTAGGTGTTTTTTATAAAAGAAAAACATTATTGGAAGAGTAAATACAACTGTGAAAAAATACCTAGCCCAAGTTATTTGTAGTACTGGTAAATCTGTACTTAAATATTTTGCAAATCCATCCATTACTGGAAGAAACATCCAACCTAATAAGCTAAAAATAATGGCTTTCATAAGCCAATAGATACAGTTTAATTGAAGTACTTTAAAGCAAAGAATACTACTATTGGAATAGTAATAAAAGACATCAATGTTGATGTTACAATTGTACTAGCAATACTATCAACAATTTTTTTAGGCGAATACATCGAACCAACAAGATAATTTAATACAGCACTAGGCATTGCACTTTGTATTAATAAAACACCAGCTGCAAAACCATTTAAATCGAGTTTATTTATTATAAGAATACATATAATTGGACCTAAAATAACACGTCCTAAGGCTAATATGATTGAGTCTTTTAAAGAAAACTTAAACCTTGTTAAGGCTATACCAAGGGACATTAAAACTAAAAATATTGTTGCATATGTTAGAAGAAAAGTGGTGTTTTCAAGAAATACTGGGACATCTAAGTTAAAATAAAGAAATAATATTGATATTATTATTGCATAAACAGGTGGACTTTTAAGAACCACATTAAAAGAAAATTTTTTTTTAGCAAGAAAAACACCCAATGTAAAATGAAACAAAATTATAACAGAGGCTATAGCAGATGCTACGCCAAGCCCTTCAGTGCCATAAGCAAAAAGACAAATTGGTATACCCATATTACCAGTATTTGGTAAAATCATTGGTGGTAGCTCCATACTTAGATCTCTTTTTAAAATAAAAAGAAGTATTAAACCAACTATGGAAAAGCCTACAATCATAACTAAAGCATAGAAGAAGTAGGAGGTAAAAACTGCTAAAGTAATACCTGTGGTAGTTACAGTATAAAAAATCATTGCAGGCGTTCCTATATTACCTGCAAAATTAGTTATGAAATTAGTGTCTATTTTTGGATTTTTTTTCCCCAGGTAATAACCAATACCGATAACAAAAAAAACAGGAAATAAGACTTCAAAAATTTTGGAATATAATTCCATTAATTATGAATTCTAATTAATGTAGGATATTTAAGAATATCTTTATCTTTTTTAAATTTTGCAAGACAGTTATTTGAATTAAGTTCGCTTGTTTTGTGAGTAATAATAACAACAGTAGCTTTATTATTTTTTTTATCTGGTGTTTGAATCATTCTTTTTACAGAAATTTTGTATTGAGCTAACCTGTTAGTAATTCTGGACAGAACGCCAGGTTTATCTTTAACTTCAAATCTCAAATATAAAGAATTAGTATAATTATTGACATTATAACATTTTATGGACTTGCGCTTGTTGTTAGGTATTCCAAAGGGTTTTTTAATATCCCCTTTCAAAATTGAAAGTAAATCAGAAAGTAATGATGAAGAAGTAGGTCCAGGCCCAGCACCCTCCCCTTGTAATATACTTTCACCAACAGGTTTACCTTCAAGTATGACAGCATTCATCACACCAGAAACATTACCAATGTAAGAATTTTTACTTACAAGACATGGGTGGACAGTTTCAAATAAACAACCATTAATAATTTCAGAAATACCAAGTAACTTAATACGTAAATTTAATTGGCTAGCTATTTCAATATCTTTTAATTCAATTTTTTCAATTCCTTCCATTAAACATTTATATTTTGAAATCTTAGTATTAAATGCAAGAGCAGACAAAATTCTTACTTTAGCAAAAGCATCAAAACCATTAAGATCTAATTTAGGGTTACCTGGTTCAGCATATCCTAATTTTTGAGCCTTTTTTAAAACATTGGCAAAACTATCTTTAGAATTTCTCATTTCTGATAGAATATAATTGGAAGTTCCATTCAAAATTCCATAAACTTTAGTAATTTTGTTAGTTGCTAGACCCTCTTTAATAGTTCTTAATATTGGAATACCACCAGCAACAGATGCTTCAAATTCAAGATTAACATTATTATCTTCAGCTAATTTAGCAAGATAATCTCCATGTTTTGATATTAGGGCTTTATTTGGTGTAATAACGTGAATTTTATTTCTTAAAGCAGTTTCAACTACTTTTTTAGAAATGCCATCAGACATTCCTATTGCTTCAAATAAAATATCAACTTTATTTAATTTAAAAATATCTAAAGGATTTTTAAAAAAGATATCTTTATTAACTTTAAATTTTCTTTTCTTTTTTATGTTTTTTGCAGAAACAGCTACAATATTAATTCTTTTACCAGTAATTAATTCAATTTCTTTTTTTTTTGTATTTAATTCATTTAGTAAATAATTACCTACTTGACCCAATCCAACTACAGCAATATTTAAATTCATTTTCATTTACTTGTTTATATCAGGATACTCTGTGTTTTTTGAATATTCTTTAAGAAATAATTCAAATTCATTAAAAGACATTCTTTTAAATTCTGTATCTGATAAATTAAAATTCTTAACATTTGTTTTTTTTAAAGTATTATCATTAAGTTCAACTATATTATCGTTTAAATTACATGCCGATAAAATAAATAAACAAATTAATGTAAGATATTTCATTTTAATCCTCTGAATTTATTAAATCCAAATCTAATATTCATATTTTGTATAGCTTGTCCTGCACCACCTTTAATTAAATTATCTATTGCTGATAAGATAATAATTCTATCTTTATACTTAGTTTTGCAAATTGATATATGGCAATTATTTGTATTAATTATATCATTTGTACTTATTAAAGAATTAGTTTTTAGAATTTTTACAAATCCATTATTGGGATAATGATTAATCAATACTTTTTCTAATTTCTTAATAGTAGAGCCTTTATTAAGGTCTACATAAATGGTGCTTAATATTCCTCTAAACATTGGTGTTAAATGTGGTGTAAAAGTAAAATTTACTTTCTTTTTTGTAAAAGAATTTAATTCTTGTTGTATTTCAGAATTGTGTCGATGAAAACCAACACCGTATGCACTTAAGGATTCATAAAGGTTTTTATTTTTATACTTGTCATGCACTCCTCTACCTGCACCAGAATATCCAGATTTAGAATCTATAATTATATTATTAACTTTAATTAAATTTTTTTTAATCAATGGAATTAACGGCAACAATATTGATGTTGGATAACAACCTGGGCAGCCAATAATATTAAAATTTTTAACTTTTTCACCTGTAATTTCAGGTAATGAATATATAGATTTTTTAATATTTGAAATTGATCTGTGATTTTGTTTATACCATTTTAAATATAAGGATGCATTATTAAGTCTAAAATCTGCTGCCAAATCAATTAGCACATTATGTTTTAATAAACTATTAGATATAGATTGTGCCTCACCATTTGGTAATGCAGTAAATACCAAGTCTACTTCTTTTAAAAATGATTTATTAAATTTAGTAATCTTTGGTAAATTTTTTGATTTTAATGATTTTTCATAACTGGTAATTTTCTTACCAACAGATGAACTACCACATAAATATTTTATATTAATATTTTTGTGCTTAACTAATAACTTTATTAATTGAACACCAATATAACCAGTAGAACCAGCAACTAAAACATTAAGCTTAGGCATTGTTTATTATAACTATTTTGAAATAAAAAAGAATTATCTTTTCGAGAATTGGAAGCTTCTTCTGGCTTTTTTTCGGCCAGGTTTTTTTCTTTCAACAGATCTTGAGTCTCTAGTATTAAGTTTCTCTGTTTTTAATGTACTTCTTAGCTCTGAGTCAAATAATATTAAGGCTTTTGCAATACCGTGAACCATTGCTCCTGCCTGTCCAGTGTGTCCGCCTCCTGCAACACTACATCTAACATCATATGCTGTTGCTTGATTAATAATTTCAAAAGGTCTTGTGATTTGCATTTTATGGCTACCGCTAGTGAAGTATTCATCCATAGTTCGACCATTAACATAAATTTTACCAGTCCCTTTTTTTAACCAAATCTTAGCAATTGATTTTTTTCTTCTGCCAGTTGCATATTTGCTATCTTTAAAATCTAATTTGATTTTTGGTTTTTTTGATACTGTTTGCGCTGTTTGTTCCATATTAATTTCTAATTAAATTTTTACTATTTAATTTTCCTAAATCTAAAAGTTTAGGATTTTGAGCTGTATGTGGATGGTCTTCACCTGCATAAATTTTAACTTTAGTTAATTGCTTTCTACCAAGAACACCTCCTGGTAACATTCTTTTAATTGCTAATTTTAAAGTCTCTCCTGGTTTATTCTTTTCTAATAATTTTTCAGGAGTTATTTCTTTAATTCCACCTGGATGACCCGTATGTCTGTAGTATTTTTTGTCTTTAAATTTTTTTCCAGTAAATTTTGCATGCTCTATATTTTTAACAACAACAAAGTCACCATCATCCATGTGAGGTGTGTAAGTAGTTTTGTTTTTTCCTCTAACAATCATTGCTATTATAGATGCTAATCTTCCAACAACTGCTCCTTTAGCATCAATTTCAAACCAATTACTCGTTAATTCGCTACTTTTTAAAAATTTAGTCATAGAGCGAGGATTAATACTATTAATAATTATAAAGTCAATTTTATATTTCTCTTGCAATATAGCCATTTAATGGTAATTTTTATTTGCCGATTTGTTCCTATTGCAGGCTAATAATTGCTAAAAAGGATTTTTTACCCACATTTTCGGTAGGCGCATTTGAACTGTATTGTACGCCTTGCATAAAGCAAAAGTACTAAAAAAGGAGTATTAAGATGAGTACAAAAAGACAAAACCCAGAAACTATTGCATTGCATGGTGGTGATTATAGAAGTGATCCAACTACAAAAGCTGTAGCTGTGCCAATTTATAGAACAACTTCATATCTATTTGATAGCACTGAGCATGCAGCCAATTTATTTGGTCTAAAAGAGTTTGGAAATATCTACACAAGAATTATGAATCCAACCAATGATGTTCTTGAAAAAAGACTGGCTGCCTTAGATGGTGGATTAGCAAGTTTAACTGTCTCTTCTGGGCAAACAGCTTCAACCTTTGCTATCTTAAATGTTGCTCAAGCTGGGGATAACATTGTTAGTTCTACAGATCTTTATGGTGGAACTGTTTCATTGTTTACTCATACATTGAGCAAGCTTGGTATTGAAGTTAGATATGCTGATCCAGCAGATCCTAAAAACTTTGAAAAAGCAATAGATGATAAAACTAGAGCTTTTTATGGGGAAACATTACCCAATCCA
>JADHPA010000039.1 GCA_016778675.1 Candidatus Pelagibacter sp.
AAACAATTATTGCACTAACTTTATATTGTATTAAAGTTTTACAAATTATTTCAATTTGTTCTTCTAAAATATCTGGAGAAATTTTTACTATAATTGGTATTTTGGATTTTAGTCTAATTTTTTCTTTTTCTATCGAGTCCATTAGTTCGTCAAATTTAAACTTATCATGAAAATTTCTTAAGTTTTCTGTATTAGGTGAAGATATATTGATAGTGATGTAATCAGCAATATTATGAAAAACCCTAAGTCCAATTAAATAATCATTTAGTCGATCTTCACTATCTTTGTTTGGACCAATATTAACACCCAGTAAACCTTTATTTGGATTTGACTTAACTCTTTTGCTAATATTTTCTGAGCCTAAATTATTAAATCCCAATCTATTTATTAGAGCCTGATCATCTACTAGTCTAAAAACTCTTGGTTTTGGATTTCCATATTGCTCTAGTGGTGTAACGGTTCCTACTTCTACAAAGCCAAAGCCAAGTTTAAAAAGAGAATTGTAGACTTCAGCATTTTTATCAAAACCAGCTGCCATTCCTATAGGATTATTAATTTCTTTTCCAAATAATTTAGTCTTAAATAATGAGTCATCTTTTTCTTGATTAGATAAATTTGGTAGTAAATTTAATTTTAATGACTTAATTGCTAAATTATGAGCTGTTTCAGGATCAAACTTAAAGATTAGTGATCTAAATTTTGAAAACATTATTTTATTTTTGCTTTTATTAATTCTTTAGTTTCGTTCACTCCAAAAAAGCTTATAAAAAAACCCATCCTTGGACCATTTTCATCTCCAAAAACAACTTCATAAATTAGTTTAAACCAATCGCGTAAGTTTTCTGAATATCCATTATCTTTCCCGGTTGAATAAATTAATGTCTGAATATCTTCAGGTAACATTTTATCATTACACTCATCTAAAGTCTTAATAAGTGCCTCTAAAGCTTTTTTTTCACTATCGCTTGCTTTTTTATATTTTTTTTGAATTTTGATTACATCGTTAAAATATTTAATAGCATAACCAATCAAGTTATCAAAAATAGGATGATCTTTTTCAGAAATATCCTTCTTATATTTTTTTACAAATTTCCAAAGTAATTCTTTAGAGTCTGCATTGCTAGTCTCTACTAGATTTAAAAGCATTGAAAAGCTCATTATCGTATCTTCCTTAGGAATTTTTCCATTATGCACATGCCATGCTGGATTCATCAATAACTGAAGTTCATTTTGTTTTTTTGCTTTTTCTATGAGTTCCAAATACTCATCTACTGTTTTGGGTACTATTTCTTTGTATAGTTTTTTGGCTCTTTTAGGATTTTGATACATGTATAAAGAAAGACTCTCGGGAGAGGCATACTCCAACCATTGATCAATTGTAATTCCATTACCTTTTGATTTTGATATTTTTTCACCTTTTTCATCCAAAAAAAGTTCATAGGCAAAACCAGATGGGTTCGTTTTTCCAATTAACTTTACTATTCTTGATGACAATATTGCACTTTCAATCAAATCTTTTCCGTACATTTCAAAGTCTATATCTAAAGCATACCACCTCATTGCCCAATCAACTTTCCATTGTAATTTACAATTTCCATCTAAAATACTAATTTCAAGTTTTTCACCATTATTATCAAAAATAATTTTTGATTTATCTTTTAAAATTTCTAAAACTGGAATTTCTAAAACTTTGCCTGTATTTGGACAAATTGGTAAAAATGGACTGTAGGTTCTTTGTCTTTCCTTCCCTAATGTTGGAAGAATTATATCCATAATACCCTGGAAGTTTTCTAAAATTATTTGAAGAGTTGGATTAAAAAAACCACTTTTGTAAAGTATAGAGGAACTTTTAAAATTATATTCAAAATTAAACTTATTCAAAAAATCTTTTAACATTTCATTATTGTGTTCACCAAAACTTGCAAATTTTTCAAATGGATCTGGAACTTGTGTTAATGGTTTATGAAGATTATTATTTAAAAGTTCTTTATTAGGAATATTCTCTGGAACTTTTCTAAGACCATCCATATCATCAGAGAACGTTATAATTTCAGCTGGAATATCAGTAAGTTGTTTCAAAGCATTAACCATCATCGATGTTCTGGCAACCTCACCAAATGTACCAATATGAGGAAGTCCACTTGGACCATAGCCTGTTTGTAAAATTATTTTACCTTTTTTATCTATAAATGATTTTCTTTCACGCAACATCTTTTTAGCCTCAACAAAAGGCCATGCGTTGGTTTTATCTAAATTATCTTTTTCAATCACTTTGTTTAATAACAAATATCTTATATTTGGTGTTTTTATTAATTCTTATAGAGTTGAAATTTATTTACCATAAAATAATGTTCTTTCAAAATGTCTAATTATAAAACAGTTTTTTTCACCTTGGGTGTTTTGCAAATTATTCTTGGAATTTCCATGATGATACCAATTCTTGCTCAATTTATTTATTCAGAAATTGACTCCTCATTTATTGGGGGGTCTATAATTTCAATCATATTTGGTGTTTTATTTTTTTTATCTAACCTTAATCACGATAAAAAACTAAATCTACAACAAGCTTTTTTATTAACTGCTCTTTCTTGGTTGAGTATTGCAATATTTGGTTCTTTGCCTTTTATCTTTTCCTCTTTGGAGCTTTCAATAACAGACTCATTTTTTGAAAGTATGTCTGGTATCACAACCACCGGATCGACAATTATATCTAATTTGGATGAAGCTCCTAAATCAATACTATTGTGGAGAGCCATGCTTCAATGGCTTGGTGGAATTGGTATAATTGTAATGGCAATAACACTAATGCCCATAATGAACGTTGGAGGAATGCAATTATTTAAAATTTCTAGTAATGACTCATCAGAAAAAATTTTACCAAAATCAAAAGAAATTTCTCTAAGGTTAATTTATGTTTATTTAAGCTTAACTTTTCTTTGTGCTTTTACTTATTCTATTTTTGGAATGAGTATTTTTGATAGCTTAACTCATTCAATGACAACAATAGCAACTGGTGGCTTTTCAAACTACAATGAGTCTATTGGACATTTTAATAGTTTATCAATCGAAATATCATCAATGATTTTTATAATTTTGGGTAGCTTACCTTTTATTGCCTATATAAAGTTTTTAAATGGTGATAAAAAAATTTTTATTTCTGATGTGCAAATTAGATCATTTTTAAAGATAATTATTTTTTCAATTATTATACTTTTTGTTTACTTACTTTTTCAAAATAATAATTTTTCTCTAACAAATTTAAGGGTAATCTTTTTTAATGTAATTTCGATTTTAAGTGGCACAGGTTATGTAACTGGAGAGTTTGATGGATGGGGTAATTTTCCACTAATTTTCTTTTTAACACTGATGTTTATTGGTGGATGTGCTGGTTCTACAGCATGTGGAGTTAAAATTTTTAGAATCCAAATTTTATATTTGTTCATAGTTAATCAACTAAAAAAAATTATTTATCCTAAAGGTGTTTTTATAATAAGATATGACAAAAATAATGTTGATGATAAATTTATGGCATCCATTATTTCTTTTATATTTCTTTATTTGGTTATATTTTTTTTAATTACAGCTTTTCTATCTTTAAGTGGTTTAGATTTTATTACCTCAATTTCAGGAGCTGCAACATCAATATCAAATGTTGGTCCTGGATTAGGCTCAACAATTGGCCCAAATGGTAATTTTTCAAGCCTACCTGAAATTTCTAAATGGATTTTAACACTTGGAATGATATTGGGTAGATTGGAGCTTTTTGCTATCTTGGTATTATTTCTACCTTCCTTTTGGAGACAATAAATTGAAAAATAAAAATATTTATCTATTTTTTAAAAAAGAAACATTAAAAATGTTGCTGCTTGGATTTTCATCAGGGCTGCCTATACTTTTGATATTTTCCACTTTATCTGTTTGGCTTTTCAAGGCTGGTATTGATAGAAGCACTATTACTCTATTTAGTTGGGTAGGGTTTACTTATGCGTTTAAATATTTGTGGTCTCCAATTGTCGATAATTTTAAAATTCCTTTTTTTGATAAAATGGGTCATAGGAAAGGCTGGTTGCTATTTACACAATTGATGATTATAGCTTCTTTAATTTTAACTTCATTAACAGATCCAGCTAAAAGCTTGTTATTTATTACAATATCCATAACTCTATTAGCTATATTTAGCTCTACACAAGATATTCTAATTGATGCATTTAGGATTGAATCATCACCCATTTATTTACAAGGTCCACTTTCATCAATGTATATAGCTGGATATAGATTGGCTATGTTGATAGGTGGTGCAGGTAGTTTGTGGCTCGCTTCTTACTTGGGTAGCGAAATATATAATAAGAATGTATGGAAAACTGTTTACTTAATCATGGCTTTATTCATGGTTGTTGGCGTAATAACTACTTTAGTATCAAAAGAACCTAAAATAAATAATAAAAAAAATCTTAAAATTAATGAACATGCAAAATTTTTGTTTGTTTTTATTCTCTCATTAGCTGGTTTTATTTTTTTATATAATTTTATTAATAATCCTTTTGGAGAAAATGAAATAATAAAAAAATTTCTATTTTCTATTATGAGAATTTTTTTATGTTTTACTTTTTTTGGGATCATAATTTTTTTAATGATGAGTACTAAATATATTTCAAAAACAATAGTTAAAAAAATCTACCTTGATCCAATTTTAAATTTTTTAAATCGTTATGGTAAATTTGCCTTTTCTATACTCTTTTTGATAGCTCTTTATAGAATAGCAGATGTAGTTATGGGGGTTATGGCAAATATTTTTTATCTAGAAAAAGGATTTAACATAAACCAAATAGCAACATATTCAAAATTTTTTGGTGTCTTTGCAACTATAGCAGGTGGATTTTTAGGAGGATTTTTTTGTCTAAAATTTGGAACAATGAGATCATTATTTCTAGGTGCTTTTATAGCTTCAAGTAGCAACTTGTTATTTGCCTGGCTTGCCATATCTGAGCCTAGTATTAAATTTTTGATAGGTGTAATTACTGCTGACAATATAGCGAGTGGTTTTGCTGGTGCTGCATTTGTTGTATATTTGTCTGCTTTAACATCTTTAAAATTTACTGCAACACAATATGCATTATTTAGCTCTATCATGCTTTTTATACCAAAATTAGTGGCTGGTTATTCTGGTAGTTGGGTTGACGCCATTGGATATTCAAATTATTTTGTAGTTACTGCTTTACTTGGTGTGCCTGTATTAATATTAATTATATGGTTGTCAAAAGTAGCTCCCATAAGAGAATAAATGATTAATAATAGATTAATATTAAATGTTTATGAAGACAAAGAGTCTAAAAAAAATTTAGCTACTCAACTTTTATATGGAGATAAATTTAAGATAATCAAAAAATATAAGAATACATTAAAAATTAAAACTTTTTATGATAATTATATTGGCTTTATAAATAGAAAAAAATTCCCTATAACACAACAACAAACTCATAAAATCTCAGTGTTGAAAGCAACTCTGTACTCTAAGCCTAATATGAAATCTAGGTTGAATAAACAAATTAGTTTTTGTTCATTTATCAAGGTGAAGAAACACAAAAATAAATTTTATAATTTTGATAATTATTGGATTAGATGTAAAGATGTTGTTCCCATTAAAAATAAAAATAAAATATTTAATAATATTAAAATTTTTAAAAATATAAAATATAAATGGGGTGGCAATAGTTATAAAGGCATCGACTGTTCTGCTTTAGTTCAAATTTTTTTTAAATTCAATAACCTATACTGCCCAAGGGATACAAAAGACCAAGTAAAATTTTTTCAAAAGAATAATATAAAAAACAAATATAAAAAAAATAACCTAATTTATTGGAAAGGACATGTTGCAATTTGCCTTAATAGTAATAATTTAATTCATGCTTACGGGCCTAGAAAAAAAGTTGTGACTATGAGCATTAAAGATACAATTTTAGAGATTAAGAAAAAATCTAATTTAAAAGTAATAAGTATTAAAAATATTAATGATAACTGATAATCAATTAAAAATAAAAATAGATATTCTAACTAATAAATTAAAAGCAGGTTTATTTGAAGATGTAATAACTGAAGCAAAAGGTTTATTAAAGAAACGAGGGCATCAAATAATTTATAATATTATTTCTATTGCTTACCAAAGTTTGGGTAAATTTGACCTTTCAGTAAATATTATGGAGGAGGCTCTTAAAAAAAACCCGAGAAACCCTTATTTTTTAAACAACATGGGAATTAGTAAGCACAAATTAGAAATTCTTGATGAAGCAGAGTATTATTTTAAAAAAGGACTTGAGATTGCACCTAATTACATAAATATACTTAATAACCTTGCCAATCTTAAAAAAGATTTGAATCAATTTGATGAGGCTATTGTTCTTTATAAAAAATCACTAGGAATTAACAAAATTTCAAATGAAATACAATTTAACTTAGCAACAATTTATATTACTTTAGGAAAATTTAATGATGCAGAGTTTCATTTAAATAAAATATTAGAAAATAATCCAAAAGCTACTGAGGCAGATCGATTAATTTCATCATTTACAAAATACTCACAAGATAATGAACATTTAAAAAAGATGATTAAAAAGATTGAAGAAAAAGATCTTAACAAAAATCAATTAATACATTTACATTTTGCTCTTGGGAAAGCTTTTGAAGATGTAAAAAAATATGAAAATTCTTTTAAAAACTTTAATAGAGCAAATCAATACTTAAGTGAAATTATTAAGTATGATATTCGTTACGATGTTGAAAAATTTATTAAAATAAAAAAAACAATTAATTTTATAAGCAATAATAAGATAGATAAAAATTTACGCCAATTAATTTTTATAGTTGGTATGCCGAGGTCAGGCACATCATTAGTTGAACAAATAATATCTTCACATTCAAATGTTTTTGGAGGAGGTGAGCTGCCATATTTATCAAATATTTTACATGAAGGAATTTTTGATAATAAAAATTTAGCTAACATTGATAATAATAAATTAAATGATTTATTAAAAATAACACAAGGACAGTATGTTTCTAAAATATCAAAAATAGACTCTTCAGATAAAATGTTTATTGATAAGGCTCCTTTAAATTTTAAATATATAGGTTTTATTAAAAAAATTTTTCCAAATTCAAAAATTATTAATTGTAATAGAGATCCTATAGATATTTGTTGGTCTAACTATAAAAATTTTTTTTCCGGAACTTTACCTTTTTCTAATAATCTAAATGATCTTGCTTCTTTTTATGCACTTTATCAAAATTATATAAAATTTTGGAAAGAATTATTTCCTAATGAAATTTATGACATAGTTTATGAAGAGTTAGTTGAAAATCCAAAAGAAGAAATTAAAAATTTATTAAATTTTTGTGATTTAAGATTTGAAGAAAACTGTCTAAAACATGAAAATAATCCTAAATCTATAAAAACTGCAAGTTGGGTTCAGGCTAGAAAACCTATTTATAAATCTGCAATTAAATCTTCAGATTACTTTAAACCATACCTAGGTGAGCTAATTGAAAAAATAAAAAATTAATTTTTTCTTCCAAAATCAGGTTCACTTATATCTTGTTTTAATTTAATTATTTTTTTTCTAACCTTTTTTGTATCAATTAACTTCTTAAGTATTAATTTATTATTTTTTGATTCAATATCTTTTTTAAAAGCTCTTAAATTTTTAATAAATAATTCGATTGCATCAGAAATATTTTTTTGATTATTAAAAAAAATATCTCTCCACATTATTTCATTTGAAGCAGCGATTCTTGAAAAATCTCTTAAACCGCCAGCACTAAACTTAATTAACTCATACTTTTGTTTTCTCTCAAAGTCAGTAGCTGTTTTAACTAAATTATAAGCAATTAGATGTGGTAAATGACTAGTCATTGAAAAGACCCTGTCATGCTTTTTTGAGCTCATTATAGAAATCTTGGATCCAATTTTTGTCCAAAATTTCCTTAATATTGAGAGATGTTTTTGGTTGGTATTACTTTCTCTTATAAGAATACACCATTTGTCTAAAAATAAATCTTTTTTACCATGTACTGGACCACTAACTTCTGATCCTGCTATTGGATGACTAGAGGTCCATGAAATTCCTCTCTTTAAATTTTCTTTAATTACATTATGAGATTTTTCCTTACTTGAACCAATATCTGTAATAATTGTTTTGGGTAGCAAGTGTTTATTTAATTTCAAAATTATTCCTTTGTATTCACTAAGTGGAGTACAAACTATTATCAAATCTATATTAGGAACAGTTTTTTTGAAATCAGTTATTATAGTACAGGGTAATTTTAATTTTTTTATTTTTGATAAATTAGATTTTGATTTTTCATACACAAATACATTTTTAGAAACTTTATAATGAGAAATAGCCCTTAATACAGATGAGCCAATTAAACCACAGCCTATGATTAAAATATTTTTCATAATTAATTAAATATATCCGTAATTGCTTTTATAAATTTTTCATTTTGTACTTTTGAACCAATAGTTAATCTTAATTTATTTTTTATATTATAGCCATTCTCTGTCGATCTTAATATAATTCCTTTTGATTGTAGTTTATTAAAAACAAAGTTGGCTGAATATTTACATTTATCAAAACTTAGTAATAAAAAGTTAGCTGTAACTTCATTGGAAAAAATTTTCACATTTTCTAAAAATTTCTTAATTTTATTTGCATAGAAGATATTGTGTTTAACAGATCGACTAATAAAACTATTATCTTTTAAAGCTTCTATTGCTGCACGCTGTGCAATTTGATTAACATTAAACGGGGGTTTTATTAAATTCATTGCACTAATTATTTTTTTATTTGCATACCCCCAACCTACTCTCAATGAAGCTAATCCATAAATTTTTGAAAATGTTCTTATAACAACAACATTGTTGGTATTCTTAAATAGGTCTAAGCTTGGTTTATAATCTTTATTTTTCATATATTCAAAATAAGCATCATCTAAAACTAGCAAAATATTCTTATTTA
>JADHPA010000040.1 GCA_016778675.1 Candidatus Pelagibacter sp.
GCAATTAAAGTTGTTACATTAGCATCAATGATTGCTGTTTTGGATTTAACATAACCTGAGTCGAATGCTATAATATTATTTTTTTCTTCTCTTAATTCTTCTTTTATTCTCTCAAAAATTAAAACATTTGCATCAACAGCCATACCAACAGTTAATATTATTCCTGCAATTCCAGGTAACGTTAAGGTTGCTCCAAATAATGTTAGTATACCAATCAAAAAAAATAAATTTACTATCAAAGTGATATTTGCAATCAAACCAAATACTTTATACTTATAAATCATAAAAATTATGACCAAAGCAAATCCAATACATAGTGACATTATACCAGCATTTATCGAATCTTGTCCAAGATCTGGCCCAACTGTACGCTCTTCTATTATGTTAAGTGGGGCTGGTAATGCTCCAGATCTAAGAAGTAAAGCTAGATCAGTTGCTGATTGAAATGTAAAGTTTCCACTGATTTGTCCAGATCCACTTACTATGGCATCTCTTATTACAGGCGCACTAACAATTTTACCATCAAGAACTATAGCTAGTTGTTTACCAATGCCTTCTGTAGTAGCTTTACCAAATCTTTTAGCACCTACTCTATCCAGTGTGAAAGACACAACTGTTTCGTTGGTTTGAGTATTCATATTAGGTTGTGCATCAAGTAGGTTTTCACCACTCAAAATTATTCTTTTACTTACCAGGGCTTCGTTTGTTTCATCATCGTACTTAAGAATTTCTGCACCAAAAGTGTCATTGTCATTTTGTGTTATAAAACGAAAACTTAAATTGGCAGTTTTTCCTAATAAAGATTTTATCCTCATAGGATCATCTAAACCTGGTAATTCAACTAAAATTCTATCGTTTCCCCTTTTTAGAATATTTGGTTCATTTGTGCCTACTTCATCAACTCTTCTTCTAACTATTTCTATTGCTTGCTCCTGTGATGATGTTTTAATTTCAACTAACCCATACTTTGAAAGTTTTAGTTGGAATTCACTATTTGAAGATATTAAGTCAAATTGGTGGGATTTGTATTGTGGATAATAAGGATTTATCTCACTATCTTTATCAATAAAAAAAGATTCTGTTTTTTCTTTTAAAGTTGGATCTACATTAAAAATTATAGATTTATTAGATATTCTTAAGTCTATAAATTTAATATTTTCCTCGTTCAGAAAATTTCTAATATCGGTTGCTGTGTTTTGTAATTTTTGAAGTTCTACGGGATCATTATCAATTTCGAGTAAAAGATATGACCCACCCTGCAGATCTAAACCAAGATTTATTTTTTTTGAAAAAAATTTATCTTCAGTATTTGAAAAATTTGATAACGATATAAATAAAAAAAATATAGTTATTATAGATATTATAATAATTCTTAATTTTGAAAAATATAACACTTCAACTTGATATTATTTTTTAACTTCAGGTGTATTTAGCAAACCTTGAATACCTGTAGATTTAATAATCTCAACTTTAACGTTTTCAGAAATTAAAACCTCAACTTTTTCGTTATCAATAACTCTTTCAATGGTTCCAATAATCCCAGCAGAGGTAACAACTTTGTCTCCTCTTGTTAAGTTCTCAACCATGGCTTTATGCTCTTTAACTTTCTTTTGTTGAGGTCTTATTAAAAAAAAGTAAAAAATAACAAAAATTAAAATTAATGGTATAAATTGACCTATTCCTTGATCCATATTTCTCCTAGATTAAAATGAATACTTATAACAAATAAGTGATTAAAACAACTTTAAATCTTATTGATTTTATCAATATTATTCATGTATGGTTTTAAAGCCTCTGGAATAAGAATTGAACCATCCTCTTGTTGATAATTTTCAAGTATTGCTACTATTGTTCTGCCGACAGCCAAACCACTTCCATTAAGAGTTCCAACAAATACTGTCTCTTTTTTACTATTTTTATATCTAGCTTTCATTCTTCTGGCTTGAAAAGAACCACAAGAGGAACAACTTGAAATTTCTCTATATTTATTTTCAGATGGTAACCAAACTTCAATATCAAAAGTTTTTTCTGCACTAAAACCCATATCACCTGAGCATAATATAATCTTTCTGTAAGGTAGTTTTAACAAGTCTAGAATTTTTGTTGCACAGTTAGTCATTCTATCTAATTCAGCTAAACATTGGTTTGGCTCTACAATACTAACCATTTCAACTTTGTAGAACTGATGTTGCCTAATCATTCCCTTAGTGTCCTTTCCATAGCTGCCAGCTTCTTTTCTAAAGCATGGTGTTGATGCAACCATTCTTATTGGAAGAATTTCTTTATTAATAATCTGATCTTTAACCATATTGGTTAATATCACTTCAGCAGTTGGTATTAAAAACTTTCTATCATTTGAATCATCAAGTTTGAGTTCAAACTGATCATTATCAAATTTTGGTAATTGACCTGTTCCAAACATTGTAGAGTCGGTTGCAATTAATGGAGGTGATATTTCTTTATAACCATTTAAATTAATATGAATATCAAGCATAAAATTAGAAATCGCTCTTTCTAGTAAAGCAAGTTTATCTTTAACAAAGACAAATCTAGATCCTGTGGTTTTTGTCGCAAGATCAAAATCAAGCATATTTAGATTTTCACCTAGCTCATAATGAGACTTAGGCTTGAAAGTAAAATTTGGTATTTTTCCTGATTTTAAAATTTCAATATTAGAGTTTTCATCTTTACCTATCGGAACATCATTATACGGTAAATTCGGTAATGATGCTAAAATATTGTCTAATTCATTTTTTATTTTACTTTGAGATGATGAAATTTCTTCAATTTTTTTTGAAATTTCTTTTGATTTCTCAAATAAAGATTTATCTTTAGATTTAGATATTTCTTTTTTTTCTTTTTCTAAATTTTCTTTTTCTTGTATAAATTTTCTATTATTTTCATCTAATAATAAAATTTTTTCAAAATCGACATCAATAAATCTTTTTTTAAGACCATCTTTAAATGATGAAATATCACTTCTAATATCTTTAATATTATGCATCTAATTTATTCTTTTTTTCAATAATATTTACTGAAAATATAGATAATTCATATAAAATCAATAAAGGTATGGCTAAACCAATTTGTGTTATTGGGTCTGGTGGTGTCAATAATGCAGCAGCAGCAAAAATTATTACAACAACATACTTTCTTCTTTCTCTTAGAAATTGAGCATCAACAATTCCTACTCTAGCAAGTAAACTTAAGACAACTGGTAACTGAAAACTAATCCCAAATGCAAAAATTAACTTCATTACTAAGGATAAATATTCATTTACTTTAGCCTCTAGCTGAATAGGCAAACCAGTTGCAGCTCCTGAGCTTTCAAATGATAAAAAAAATTTAATTGCAAGAGGCATGATCAGATAATAAACAAGCATTCCTCCTAAAAAAAATAATATAGGTGTTAAAACTAAGTATGGAATTATTGCAATTTTTTCATGTTTATACAATCCAGGAGCGATAAATTTCCAGATTTGCATTAATATATATGGACAGGTTACAAAGAAAGCAGCAAAAAAAGAAACCTTTAAATAAGTTAAAAAAGTTTCTTGTAGTGCGGTAAAAATCAATCTTCTATCTGTACCAGTTTCTTTTACTGCTTTAGCAAAAGGTTCTACCAAAAAACCATATAAACTCTCAGAAAAAAAATAACATCCTATAAAAAATATGAATAAAAAAATAAATGAATGGATTAATCTTTTTCTTAATTCAGCTAAGTGACTTATGAAGCCTCCGTCATTATCAGATTTTGTCATTATCTTTATCTTTATTTTTATTCTCTTCTTTTGATTTTTTTATTTCATTAGATTCAATATCTAAATCTGCAACTTCACTTTGAATATTGTTAATATATCTCTTTGTTGTACCAATCCATGAACCTACTTTTTTTAACATAAATGGAAAATCTTTAGGGCCGATTACAATAATAGCTACTGCTACTATTAATAAAATCTCAAACCAGCCTATAGTGGGCATTTGACTTACTCTTTGTCTTTACTGTCTTGATTATCTTCAGAAATATTTTTGGGCTCTGGTTCATCGGTAATGTCTGAAGCCATTCCTTTTTTAAAACTTTTAATACCCTTGGCTACATCACCCATTAGACTAGAAATCTTACCTCTACCAAATAGTAGGACAACTAAAATTACAACGATTGCTATTTGCCAAATTCCAATGCTCATAGGTTTTTATACATCTTTTAATTAGTATTTTAAAGAAACTTTTTATTTGTCTTCATTGGAATTCAATGTGCTGCTTAACATCTCATCTATATTTTCATAGATATCTTCCTTTTTTTCTTCTTGTTTCTCCTTGTAAAACTTGCCAGTACCAAAAATTGCATTATCAATATTTGAACTATCAATTAAACCAGCAGATCCCAATTCATCAACTGTAGGTAAGTCAGACAATTTTTGAAGACTGAAATGACTTAAAAAGTCATCAGTAGTTGCATATTGAATTGGTTTACCAGGAACATCTTTTCTTCCTTGGGGTTTGACCCAGTTTAACTCCATAAGTATTTCCAATGTATTCGTACCAAATGCTACACCTCTAATTTCCTCAATTTCAGCTCTAGTTACTGGCTGGTGATAAACAATAATTGCCAATGTTTCTATTGCAGCTCTTGAAAGTTTTTTTTCAACTGTTTTTTCCTGTGACATTAAATTTGATAAAGTTTCAGAAGTTCTAAATGACCATTTGTTAGAAATACAAACTAAATTTATGCCTCTTGACGAATAATCCGTTTGAAGTTTTTCTAAAGTTTTTAAAACATTAATTTTTTTTGAAATTTTTGACTCAATTGTTTCAATATCCAAAGGTTCTGCTGCTGCAAAAACTATAGCTTCAACTTCTTTTTCTCCAACATTTATTTTTTTTGGAAATTCAAAAATATTATTTTTCAAATTCTTTTTAACCTTGTTCATTTAATTTCCTTAACATAAATTTCATCAAATAAATTATCTTGTTTGATTGTAAGATTGCCTTCTTTAACAAGTTCAAGGGATCCAGCAAAAATTCCTGCTTTTCCAGTACGTTTATATTTAAGACCACTCTTAAACGTACTGGGTATTAAGTCATTTATATTTTTCCAATCTATGAGTTTACCAAAAAATTCTTTAATTCTTTTAATGCCATCTTCTGTGGTGAAAACAGGTAGCTTGGGGATATTCATTCTTTGAAAATCTTTTGTCATAATAATAGATGAATAAGACTTAAGTAATTCGTATAAGTTTAATTTATATTCCGTACTATAAATTGATCTTATATTACCTTTGATTCCTCTAAGTCTAATTTCTCTACCTAATCTTTTTCTTTTTAACATTTGATCAGAAAGTAAACGAATTAATTCCAATTTTTTTAATTGTAATTTTAATTTTTCAGCAACTTCTAAAACTTTGAATTCTTCTTCAGGATTACCAGGTAATAATAATTTAGATTTTAAATATGTAAGCCAAGTTGCCATTAATAAATATTCTGAGGCGACTTCTAAATTCAAATTAGATTGACTTTTTATATAATTATGAAATTGGTCAGCTAATAAAGTTATTGAAATATCTTCGAGATTAACCTTTTGGGCTTTTGCTAAATCTAATAATATATCAAGAGGTCCTTGATAATTATCAAGATCAACATTGAAGTTTTTAGAATCATTAATCGACATTCCAAATATTAGCTTATAATTTTGTAAAATTGTGATGTTTTTTTAATTATAAATTTGTTTAAAAATGGAGAATTAACAGCCACAGCTTTCATTTCATTAAGATTTCCATTGCAGTGTAAAACCAAATCACATCCAGCACTGAATGCTTTTATCGTATTATCTTTTATACTAAATTTTAAACTTTTCATCGAAATATCATCTGACAACAAAATATTTTGAAATTTAATTTTTTTACGAATTATATCTATTACTTTTTTTGAATGAGTGGCTGTATAAACTTTATCAATATGAGAATAGACAATATGTGCTGTCATCCCAAAAAGACATCTCTTGTTCTTAAATGGTATAAAGTCCTTTTTTGACAAATATTTAAGATTTTGTTTGATTGTAGGTGTTAATTTATGGCTATCTACTTTTGCTAAACCATGCCCTGGAATATGCTTCATAATGGTTCCTATTTTATTTTTATGAAAATTTTCTATGCAAATATCACCAATTCTTGAAACTACTTTGGGATCATGGGAAAAAGATCTATCACCTATGATGGAACTTGAACCTTTTAATCTTAAATCAAGAACAGGGACAGTATTGAGATTTACACCTATTAACTTAAGATGATTAGCTGTTTCTGTAATAAACTCATTGTATTTAACATTGAAAATTTTTCTATCTTTAGAATATAAATTTCCAAAAAATTCACCAGTTGATAAATCATTATTTAGAAAATTTGTAAGCCTGTTAACTCTACCCCCTTCTTGATCTAATAGGATAGGGTATTTTGTATCATTGAATATCTTTTTAATGTGATTGGTTAATTTTTTTGTTTGTTTAATTGTCTTAATATTGCGCTTAAAAAGAATTATTCCCCAAGGTTTATATTTTTTTAAAAAGAATATTTCTTTTTTATTCAATATTGTTGATTTAATTCCTATTATAAAACTTCTTCTATTAATCATCATTGTTTATCAATTTCCAAAAACTATGATTTTTTTTTTTATTATCTAAATTTTTTTCAACATATTTTACAACATTATCGGTGTCGTTATTTAATAAAATTAGTTTTTCTGAATAAGAAATAATCATTTCATTAATTTCTTTTACTGATCTGTAGGATTTCTTTTTATTATTATCTGAAAAATAATAATCAACAGCCAAAAAAATAGTTAATATTATAAATAATATAAAAAAAAGATATTTTAACTCTTTAAACATTACATTTTTTCAGGAGTGCTAACTCCTACAATAGACATACCACTTTTAATTACATTGGATATTATTTTTAAAAAAACTAATTTATCATTAGGAATTTTTTTATCGTCATTTATGAATCTTTTGCTCTTATCTTCTTTGCCCATATTCCAGTATGAATGAAATTCAGATGAAAGTTCATAAAGGTAAATAGGTATTCTATGAGGCTCAAGCCTTGAACTTGCAGTTTCTATACATTTTGGCCATTCAGCAATTTTTTTTAATATATTCATTTCATCTTTAGAATAATTAAAGTTATATTCTTTCATTTTTAAATCCTTATTAATATCTAATCCCACATGTCTAAAGACAGATGAAATTCTGGCAAAACAGTATTGAACATAATAAAGAGGATTTTCTTTAGATTTTTCTTTGACTTTGCTAAAATCAAAATCAAGCTCAACATCACTACTTCTATTTAACATAATAAATCTTGTAGCATCCTTTCCAACTTCAGAAATTAAGTCTTCAACAGTTATATAGTCTCCTTTTCTTTTAGACATTTTAAAAGGTTTCCCTTCTTTAATAAGTTTTACAAGTTGGCTAACTTTACAAACTAACTTATTCTTAGATCCTGATAACGCTTCAACAACCGAGGTAATTCTTTTAATATAGCCAGCATGATCTGCGCCCAAAATATTAATTAAAATATCATAATTTCTCTCTAATTTGTTATGATGGTAAGCAACATCGCTTGCAAAATAGGTCCATGTTTTGTCTGATTTTTGTAAAGCTCTATCTTTATCATCACCAAAATCTGTAGATCTAAATAAAAGCTGCTCTCTTTCTATCCATCCTCTATCATTATCTCCTTTAGGAGCTTTGATTTTTCCCTGATAGATCAAATTTTTTTGTCTAAGATTTTCAATTACTTTTTCAACTTCCTTATTTTGGACAATAGTAGTTTCACTAGTAAACTTATCGTGAATTATTCCAAGATTTGCTAAATTTCCCTTAATCAATTTTAAAGATTCAGAAACAGAAAGAAGTGTTAATTCTTTAGCTATATGCTCAAAATTGTCAAATTTATAATCATTTTTGATCTTTATAATATTGTTAGCTATATCTATTAAATAGTCACCTGGATAAAGATCTGTATTATCTTTTGGAAAGTTTTCATTATAAATTATTTCTCTAATTCGATAATAAACAGACTTAGTAAAATTTATAATTTGATTACCGTAATCATTTACATAATATTCTTTTGAAACATCATGTTTATTAAATATCAATAGATTAGATATAACATCACCCAAAATTGCCCCCCTACAATGACCCACATGCAACGGACCTGTGGGGTTGGCAGATACAAATTCAATCAAATATTTTTTTTTCTTTTCTTTAATATTGGTTCCATAATTTATGTAATTGTCATTTACATTCTTTATAAAATTATTCCAATATTCTGATTTAAATTTAATGTTGATAAAACCTGGTTTTACTACATTTATTGAGTCAATTAACACATCTTGTTTCTTTATTTCGTTAATTAAAAAATTAGCTAAATCCATTGGGGATTTTTTATTAATTTTTGATAAGAACATTGCTACATTTGTTGAAATATCACAATCAAAGTTAGCAGGTGGAATATCAACATTAATTCCATTCAAAGATTCTGGCAAAACAATTATTTTATCTTTATTTAGTTTTTTAATTAATATTAATATCTTGTCTAAGTATAAGTCAAAAATGTTCATTAAATAGTTTTATTTAAATTAATTGCATATCTGTCAGTCATACCAGAAATAAAATCAGCTATTGCTCTATTAGAGTCTGCCTTTAATTGGTCCTTCGATATATACTTTGATGGGTTTTTTTTTATCTTATAAAAT
>JADHPA010000041.1 GCA_016778675.1 Candidatus Pelagibacter sp.
GTCGTCAAATAATATTTTTCCTGATGAAGGCCTTACTAACCCTGATACAATATTTAACATTGTTGTTTTACCACATCCAGACGGGCCTAAAATTGCATATCTCTTTCCATCTTCCCAGGTCATTGAAAACGGGTTTAGTGCATAAGTTGGGTTTGCATCATTTGGATTATATGAATGAGATATCTTATTTAAATTAATTTTAGACACTACTACCTCCAAATGGAGATGAGGCTAAATTTCCAGTTTCATCAAATGCATAAGCTTTGTTTGATTTAAAATTAATTTTAACTTTATCTCGAATTTTAAAATCCATAACTTCTTCTATACTAGTTATAATTTTTGCATTTCCTCTAGTTAGATGGAGTAGGGTTTCTGAACCACTAATTTCTGCAAGCTCTACTTCAAACTCAAATCCATTATCATTTAATTCTACATCTGATGCTCTTATGCCAAAATTAAAATTTTTATCTTTTATTTTTGATAAATGATCTGGAATATCTATTTCAATATTTTCAAATTTTATTTTATTAGAATCTATCTCAGCTTTTAAAATGTTCATTGGTGGATCATTTGAAATAGCTGCAACTTTTAAATTTTTAGGGTTTTCAAATATTTCTTTTGCAGCACCCACTTGAAGCACTTTACCCTCATCAAGAACAATAACTTCACCATTAAGTTCCATTGCTTCTCTAGGATCTGTTGTTGAAAAAATTACAATACTCTCTTCTGATAGGCCATTAATGAATATGTTTTTAAACTCTTCACGCAACTGCTCTCTTAATTTGTAATCTAAATTAACCAATGGCTCATCTAATAATAAAATTTTTGCATTTTTTACCAGTGATCTTGCAACTGAAACTCTTTGTTGTTGACCGCCTGATAATTCTTGAATTTTTCTTTTTTCATAGCCCTCTAATCCTACTAATTTTAAAGAATTAAAAACTTCTTCATTAATCTTTTGAGGATCTAAACCTCTCTGTTTTAATGGAAAGGCTATATTTTCAAAAACATTTAAGTGAGGGTAGTTAATAAATTGCTGATAAACCATAGCAATATTTCTTTCCCACACTGGTATCTCTAAAAAATTCTTACCTTCAAATTTAATTGTTCCACTATCTGGCATAAGTAATCCAGCTATTGTTTTTAATAGGGTCGTTTTCCCAGAAAGTGTTCTTCCTAAAATTGTATATAATTTTCCCTTTTCAAAATTAAAAGAGATTTTTCTCAACTGTAACTCTTCAGTTAATTTATATGATAAATTTTCACCAACTAAATTCATTATTTAATTGCTCCAGACAAATTTCCTTTTGACAAATATCTTTCAACAATAAATGCAACTACGATTAATGGTGCTACAGAAACTAATGCTGAAGCAGATAAGCTCCACCATGGTGTAATTGAAGAATTTAAGGCAACTATTTTAACTGGTAATAATTGTACTTCGGTAAAAGTTAGAATAAATGCAAAAAAGAAATCGATCCATCCAAATATTATACAAAACATTCCAGCAACAATTAAACCTGGTATTGAATTTGGTAATACGACTTTAAAAAATGCTTGGTAAGGATTGCATCCATCTATTAATGCTGTTTCATCTATTTCTCTTGGTACCTTGTTAAAGAAGTCAACCATAATCCAAACTGCTATAGGCATTAACAAAACGATATAAACGACTATCAGCCCGATTAGACTATCTAATAAATTTACAGCTCCTAGAAATAAGAAGAAAGGTATTGATAAAACAATTGGTGGCATAATTCTTTGAGAAATAAAAAAGAAGGTAATGTCGTTATTTTTTATGGGACCTGCTTTAAAAGTATATCTTGAAAGTGCATAAGCAGATAAGGTTCCAAGGATTATACTTATTAAACTTGCAGTACATGTTACAAACAGACTGTTAAAATAAGGTTCAACAATATCTACCCCTCCTTCTGCTGGTGATTTAATTAAAACCCTCCAACCTTCTAGGTTTGGTTCAAAATCAACCCACGGAATATAAGTAACACCTCCATTAACTGAATTAAAATCTTTGAAGGAAGTTGTAAGTGCCCAAAGAAAAGGTGCCACAACAAATACTGTCCAAATTGTTATAAAAAAATATTTTAAAAATGTATATAGTTTTCCCATATTTAATCTTTTAGTAATAATTTAGTTAATACTTTTGCAATAACAGTTAAGCTAATGATCATTATTATTAAATATGTGAATGACATTGATGCTGCATAGCCCATTTGAAACTCTCTCAAACCTTTAATAAAAATATAAAAACTTGAAGTCTCAGTTGAGGTTCCTGGACCACCAGAGGTTAACACATAAACTGTATCCATTATTTTTGAAGCCTCAATCAATCTAATAATAATTGCACCGATAGATATAGGTGCCATTAATGGAAATGTTACATAGATAAATTTTCTGACTGGGCTAGCTCCATCAATTGCAGCTGCCAAAAATGGTTCCTTTGGAAGTGATAAAAGGCCTGCTAACAATAGTAAAAACATAAAAGGTGTCCACTGCCAAACCTCAACAATAATAACAGTAAATTTAGCTAAAGTGGGATCTGTGAGCCATTTTGGTGAAAAACCAAAGTTACCCAGAATATCATTTACAGGACCTAGAGATTCATGAAAAAAAGTTCTCCAAATAACAGTCATGATAACTGGTGTGGTCATCATAGGTATTAAAAATAATACTCTAAAAAACCTTTGAAACTTAATTTCCTTCCAGACCATGTGTGCTAATGCAAAACCAATTACATATTGAAGAACAACAGTTGTAACTGACAAAAAACTTAATCTAAAAAATGATTCCCAAAACCGTGGGTCATCTGTAAATAATCTTATATAGTTTTCAAGGCCTATAAAATTTAAACCATTATAACTATTCCACCCTGATAAACTTAAACGAACTACAAATATTATCGGGAAAATTAAGATACCTATAAGAACAAATAAACCAGGAAATAGAAAAATGTATTTATGTTTAAAGTTCATGACTTTGAATATTGATTATATTGCATGTATATGGCCACCTAATTAAAGGTGGCCATATAAAATTATTTTTATAACTTATTGTCTTCCATTTTGACACCAACAGCATAATCCTCTTGTACTGCTGATTTACCAACTCTTTTGACAATTGCTTCCCACTCTTTAGCAACTTCATCCAAAGCTTCTTGAGGAGATAGCTGACCAGCTAAAGCCTTAGAAGTTCCAGTTGCAACTGCACTAGTGAACTCAAATACACCACGAACTCTTAAAGGGAAAACTCTATTCTTACTTTTTTCCATGTCTTTAAGTGTTTTAGTGTAAGATTCTGCAATCTCTTTATCCCAACCCATTGTATCTATGTAAAGATTTGGATCGAAATCAGAGTTTTTAAATGGATTAACACCAAAGTTACCAATAGCTAAGTCAGCTTGGTGGTTTGCTCCATTAGAAAAGAAACAAAGATAATCAAACGCCATCTCTTGAACTTTACTTTTCTTAGCAACACCTACTGCCCAACCCCATACAATGTACGGTGCTTGGTTGTATTGGTTTTCCCATTTGCCAGTAACTCTGTTCCAAACTTTGTCTGCGCCTGGAAGAGGAGCTGTACCTACTTTATTTTTAATAGGACTATCATCTTGCATTGCTGCAATAAAAGCATCATCCCATGAAAAACTAAATAGAGTTTGTCCACCACCAAATGATCCAATTTCATCACCTAGTCCAAAGTTAATTCCTCCTGGAGGAACATACTTAGTAGCTTCTACCCAGTCAGTTAAAGCTTCAACAAACCCTGGATTGTTAACATTTGGTTTCATAGTTTCTAAATCAAAAAAGAAACCACCTGGAGTTCTAGGATTTTTAGCATACGCTACTGATCTACTGAAAAAAGCTGCGAACATTAAGTCGTCTTTTTTCATAACTTCAGCTGAACCGTATTCTAACTCTCCATCTCCATCCCAATCCCAACCATTAAAGTATTTGGCCATTTCGCCATATTCTTTCCAAGTTGTAGGAACTTTTAACTCTTTACCAGTGTCTGCTTTGTATTTTTTTTGCATTTCAGGATTATCTATTACGTCTTTTCTGTATTTTAGATAATGTCTGTCTCCATCAACTGGATATTGGTACATAGTTCCATCCCAAGAAGAAACACCCACATGAGATTTTGTAACGTCTTTCATCTCTTTTGTGTTCATGTATTTTTTTGGAACTGGTGCTAAATACTGTCTCCAGTCATTTATAAAGTTAGAAAAACCAAATACGATATCGTATGGGGCTTGACCAGCTTTAAAAGGAACCATAGCTTTTGCATACAAATCACCTGCAGGTGTATGTGTTACATCAACTGTTGCCCCTGTTAGTTTTGCAAACTGTTCAGCATGAAGAGCTGTAGGCTGTCCGATTACTGGAACTGCGTGCGTATTTATTTTAAGAGTTTTTCCTTTATAATTTTTCTTAGAAATTTCTTCGTAAGAACAATCACCTGGAATATCTCCTGTCGCTTTGATATGTGGAAATTGATCACTCCACTTATCTGCATAAGCTGGACTAAATATCAGAATTCCTGATATCATAGCACTTAGGCAAGTTTTTATTATTTTCATTACTCTCTCCTTTTTTTATTATTATGGAACTAAAACAGCTCTTCCCTTAACTTTACCCTCGTTAAGATCATGAAGTGCTTTATTAGCATCGCCTAATTTATATTCTTGCATAGAAAGCGTAACTAACCCTTTGTTAGCTAACTCCATCAGCTCATATAACTCAGACCACGTTCCCACTAAATTTCCAACAATTGTTTTTTCTGAAATAATTACATCGACAGCTAGAACTCTGATTTCTTCACCATAGCCAACGATATAATAGTATCCACTTCCTGCTGTCATTTTGATACCCATTGCAGTGGATCCTTTTTCACCAACAAAATCGATTACAGCTTCACCACCTTTACCTTTGGTAAGTTCTAAAACTCTTTCAACTTCATTGCCATCAATCAAAACTCCTTCATCACCACCAAGTGACATCGCATGTTTTAATGCTTCAGCAGATTTTTCAACAATAATAATATTTGCAGCACACATTGCTTTCAAACATTGAATTGCTATATGACCCAGTCCACCAGCTCCAATAATTACGCAAGTCTGACCTGGTAATAAATGTCTAGTAGCTTTTTTAACAACTCTATAAGCGGTAAGTCCTGCATCAGAAAATGGTGCAACATCTTTTGGCGCTAATATTGTTGGTAGTTTAATTAAGTTACGAACACTAGTTTTAAGCAGTTCAGCATATCCACCTTCTTTAATGTTTAGTCCTGGAAAGGCACCTTCTTCGGCATGCTGATCTAAGCCTCTACGACAGCTTAAACAAGTCCCATCTGTTCCAGAAATGATTGGGTGCAAAATTACTGGATCACCCTTTTTAAATCCAACGACATCCTTGCCCACTTCTTCAACCCAACCCGCATTTTCATGACCCATAACCATGGGTAATAAATCTCCTTTAGGATCTTGAATATGTTCCCATACACCTTCGATAATGTGTAAATCAGTTCTACAAACTCCTGCAGCACCAATTTTAACAATAACATCTGACGATTTTTCTAATTTTGGATCTGGCATTTCTTGCTCAGTCACCCAAACTTTTTCATCCATTTTTGGATTATATTTATGTAGAACTTGTGCTTTCATAATTACTCTCTATTTTTTTTGTTTGTTAATTTTTTTAATAACAAACCCTATCCAATATTGAGGTCAACTAAGAGTCAACTGCACAAAAAAGTGTTCAAAAAGTTAACAAAATACAACTTCTGGTTGGTTGTTCATTTTTAATTATGTCCTAAAATAAGAAATGCCAAATTTAACATCTGTTGAAAAAGAATTCTCTAACCTCACTAAGAAAAGAGGTTTTTTATCTTCTTCGATTGATAAAGATATAGCTGATAGCTGGAAGAGATGTATTTCAACAGGACTGGATCCGCTTAAAAAACCAAAGAGAATGATTCTTTCTTCTAAAGAGCTTGATGAGCTTAAAGAAAAAAATGAATATATTAGAAGACTGATAAACCCTGAGCTTGAACTTCTATATTCACAAATAGCTGGAACAAACTTTATGGTAGCATATTCTGACAGCACTGGCTCAGTTATGGATACTATTTACGATAAAACCTGTCTTAAAACTGATGTTGGAAAAATTGTAATACCAGGTTCAATTTGGAGAGAAGAAATTGGAGGTACTAATGGATTAGGACAGGTTGTAACTCTCAATAAAGACTCCATAGTTTCAGGTAAAGAGCATTTTTTTGAGTCACATGGAAAATTATCTTGCTTTGCAAGTCCAATACTAAATCATGAAGGTAAAACAATAGGTATAATAGATGCTTCTACTGATGTGCATTCAAGAGAGCAGCACACACTAGCGCTAGTTAAGCTTGCTACAAAAAGCATAGAAACAAAATTGTTTATAAATCAATTTAAAGATGAATTAATTTTATCTTTCCATCCACGCCAAGAATATCTTAGTACTAATAGTGTTGGTTTGCTTGCAATTAATGGTGATGGATTTGTTGTTGGTTCTAATTCAAACGCACGAATAATGCTACATGGACTAGCACCATTAAAGAATGAGAATTTTAATAATATTTTTACAACTTCATTTTCTTCAATAGCAAATGAACTTTTACAAAATAAAATCCTAAAAATTTCTGATCATTTAGGTTCGTCTGTCTTTATAATAAAAAGTCAAAATTTTAAGAAAAAAGTATCCAAAGAAACGGGAATAAAAACTTATGCGTGCAATAACTGTAAAGGTTCTAAGTTTAAGGAAGAAAGATGTGTTTTAATTAAATCTGCATTTATAGAAACTGGAAATATTAGTGCAGCTTCTAGAAAACTTGGTGTATCAAGAACCACAATTTACAAACATCTAAAATAAAATTAATTTTTATAATTTCTTATTAAGAAAAATAGGTAGGAAAAAAAAGAAGTTAATAAAAAAAATATCATAGCAAATCTAAAGCCTGAAATTTCTGAATAGCCCAAGTTCATTGTGAGATCAATAATAACACCAATGATCCATTGAAGCGCAAATGCTCCAATAAAAAGAAGCAGATTAAATGATGTCAGTGCTTTTCCTGCATTTGAAAGTGAAAAAGCCATACCTACTGCTGGTTGGGTTAAGGATAAAAAAACAGAACTTACAGCAAAAAAAGCCCAGTGATATGCTCCTGCTTTAGGTCCAAGATAAATTATAAAAGCTAGAACAATTAAATTTAACGGTGCACCAAACTTCAATAATCTTATCGCATCTGAAACATTTTTTGAAATTTTAGGAACTAAATAGCCCCAAGATAGGAATGATATTAAGAGAGAAAAATAAATTAAGAAAAGACCATTTGCACTTTGTTCAGGTGTATATCCTGAGACTTTAATCATCCATGGTCCTGCCCAAAGTGTCTGAATAGCAAACAATCCACCATAATTAAAAAATCCCATTGGAACTAAGCTTTTAAAAAAACTATTGTTCCAAATTTCTTTTAAAGAACCATTATCATTTGAGTTACTTTGAATATTTGCTTTATTCCAATTCGGTATAAAAAAAATAATTAAGATAATACAAAATATGGTTAATAGAGCTAAAGTGATAAAAATCATTCTCCATCCAATTATCGGTAAAAAAAATTGTACAGGCAAACTAGAAGAGAGCATTCCAATTGCGCCCACCATTAACATCCATGAATTTGCTCTTTGTTGCGTTTCATCTTGATACCAAATTCTATATGCAGTAAGCGGCCCCATCAAACAAGCGCCTACACCTATTCCAATTAAAATTCTTGATATTAAAAGAGTAATAAAATTTTCTGATAAAGAAAATGAAATCATACCCAATACAGCTATAAGTAAAAAATATGATACTATTTTTTTTGGTCCCTTATTATCTAATAAATAACCTAATGGAATTTGAACAGCAGCAAAACCTAAAAAATATCCACCTCCCAAAAGTCCTAAGTCACCAGCTGATAAATCAAACTCTGATATAAGATTAGGTGAAATAGTTGCAGTGATTGCTCTTAGTAAATTAGAGATATAATAACCAAGAGCAAATACTAAAAATATAGTTATCGCTTTTTGTTTTGGTAAAATAACTTTATTCATAATTAAAAAATTATAAAGAAATTAATTTACTTTATTTTTGCAATTTCCTGTTTTGAAAAACTCATCAATATTGTCTATAGCTAGATTAGCCATAGCAATTCTTGTGTGCTTGGTGGCACTTCCTAGGTGAGGCAAAATAAAAACACTTTTAATCTTCAGATAGCCTGGATTTAAATTTGGTTCACCCTTATAAACATCAAGTCCTGCTGCATAAATTTTTCTTCTGTTTAATGCATCTATTAAAGCTTCATCTTCAACAATGTCTCCACGAGCTACATTTGTTATAACCGCACCTGTTGGAAAATATTCTAATGTTTCTTTATTAATTAAATTTTCTGTTTCTTTTGTTGCGGGGCAACAAATTGACAATACATCTGAAACTCCAAAAAGACTTTTAATGCTATCATGATAAATGGCACCTTGTTCTTTTTCGTCACTTAGTTTTGATCTGTTGTGATAATGAATAATCATTCCTAAAGATTTTGCAATTTTTGCAATCTTTTGACCTATTCTCCCCATTCCTAAAATTCCAAGCCTCGTACCAGTTAACTGTTTTCCTA
>JADHPA010000042.1 GCA_016778675.1 Candidatus Pelagibacter sp.
CCAGCTAATTCATTTGATAAATGAGTCAGATTTAAAAAATCAACTACGTCTTGGGCTTTTTGTTTAACTTTAAGTTCTTCCGTTCTAACTAAACTTGGTTTTAATAAAGCAGTCATTAAATTTTCACCTGACTGATTTGCAGGAACCATCATTAAATTTTCAAGCACAGAAAGATTAGTAAACTCGTGTGCTATTTGAAAAGTTCTTAAAATTCCTTTAGAAAATAATTCATATGAAGGAACGTCAGTAACATCTTCATTATTAAACAATACTTTTCCTTGTGAGGATTTTAAATTTCCAGCTATTAGATTGAACAAGGTAGTTTTGCCTGAGCCGTTAGGTCCTATAATTCCTGTAATAGATCCTTTCTTAATCTTTAATGAGCAATCTGACACTGCAGCCAAACCTCCAAAATATTTAGATAGATTTTCAATTTGCAAGATGTTCTGTTCTTGATCCATGAAATTTATTTATTTAATCTTTTATGTATACTGTTGAGTGTCTTTTCTAAAGATTTATAAAAACCTGCTTTGCTTAATTCTTTAACTCCTTGTTCATTCAATCCTTTAGGTGTTTGAGACTCTTTTACTAAAAATTTTAAATCTTTTTTAGAGTTTACAACCGCATCTTCTGATAATGCTAAAAATAAAGATGTTATATATTTTTGTGCATTATCTCGTTTAACTCCTCTTTTCACTAACCAGTCTGTCATTACTCTTAGTAATTCATAAAAGGGTGCCATCATTCCAGAGGTTGACCAAAAATTGATTGAAGATTTTTCATTTTTTATTTCAACGGTTGTGCCAATTTTATTAAAAAAATTTTTAACTTTTTTATTTGGTGGGCAAATGGGTACTGGTCCTTTTTTTAAAGATATAGGAGGTAATGGTATCGCTCTTATAATTTTTGCTTTAACTTTGATTGCTTTTTTAAGTTGAGCTAAAGTAATTGTTGATATGAAACTAATTATAGTTTGATTTGATCTAAACTTTAAATTTTTAATAATTTTTTCACCCACTGTTGGAGTTACTGATAAAAATATCCAATCACAAGAATTAATAATTTCCTGGTTATCTTTACTAACAGTTATCTTTTTAAACTTTTTTTTTAAAATGCTAGATGTAGATTTATTTCTCTCAGAGATGATTATTTTGTTATGCGAAATACTGGAATTGCAAATACCAGTGATAACGGCAGACGTAATTTTACCTGTTCCTATAAAGCCTAATTTCATAAATATAGTTACTTTATAGTGATATTAGTGAATTAATTAATAAAAAAAGAACCTCTAATTCTCAATAGTTCTCTGCTTAAATCTTTATTTTCTTTGAAAGGTTTTCTTCCGTGTAGCCAAAAATAATTATTAGCCACAATGGTTGATCCAGGTACTAATTTAGTGATTACTTTATTCTTACTCTCCTCTAAAGCATCTGATAATTTTTGTAAGAAAATTCCTTGATCCATATTTTTTGGTTCAGGGAATTGATCAATATAAGAAATATTTGGCTTACCATTATCATCTATTGTGAAAACTGGATGTTCAACTTTATATTCTATATTTTTACTTTTAGGAGATCCCCATACAAAGTTTTGTTTTCCAATGGGATCATTAAATAAATCCTCACAATGTTCCCAGTCATCAAGATGCAACATTGCAGTTTCTCCTCCTAGAACATTTTGTTCTTCAATTTTAGTCATCAAAAGCCAATCTGTGATCTCTTTAACATATGTCCCATCCGTATGTAGATCCATATTTGTGTAAGCTTTTCTTAAGTACGAGTCACTTTTATCTTCATGCTTTACAAAAAATCTTGCATAATATTTTCCAGCCATGGCATCATAGTTTGGATTACCAATTAAATATGCAATTGCTGTTGATAGCTTTACTAAAAAGATATCATTAATTTTTGCACTTACATTTTTTGGTCCAATTGTAAAACAACCTGTATTTCTATCTCTGATTATCGAGTTAAGTAATTTGCTTAACTTATTAGAAGTTAAATCATCTAAGCTTTTTGCAATCGTAAATCTTGTAAATGGTTTGTATTCTAGAGCAGTAATATCAAATTTATTAAATGGAAATATTAATTTTTCTAAAATTTCATCCTCAATTTTAATATCAATAATTCTTTTTGAACTTGGGTTTTTTATTATGGTTAGTCCTGGTATGTCTTCCATTACATATAATTACTTAATATTGCCATCATAATAGCAGAAATAACTGTTGGATAAACAAAATTTCTTTTTGAAATAAAGAAAATAAATAAACAAAATAGAACAACTAAAACTCTACTGGTATAAGTTGCATCAGATAATACTCCCACAGGAAATATTATTGTTCTAGCAATTAATGCAGCTAGTGTTGAGTATGCCAGACAATTGAACCATCTAAATAATTTTGAAGTCTCTTTTATTCCTTTCGATGAAATCACACCTAAAAACCTTGATAAAAAAGTTGCTAAAGAAGTAACCAGAATTGCAAGAACTACACTAGTTGACATTTAGTTCTCCTATAAAATAAGCAATCGTTCCACCAACAAGTCCACCTAATAAAATTGACCACTCAGGTGAAAAAAAATAGAAAATTGGCCCTAATATCAAACCTAATATTACAGAAAAAGTAATTTGAATTGTTTTCATTGCACCAACCATCATACATAAAAAATAAATTGGATTTAAAATTGCTAACCCCATCATCATATTTTTATCCAAATAATCAGATGCATAAAATCCTATAAATGTTCCTATTACTGCTGTAGCCCAAGTAGCGCAACCAATCCCTATCCAAAAATCTATCCTATTTTTTTTGTCTACACTTTTGTAATTACTTTTCATTATTAGCCATGCTGAGACTGCTATAAAATGACATGAAAAATAATATTTCCATTTAGGTTGGCTTTTGTGCATCATCAATGGAAATAAAGAAACAGCCATTGGATATAGTCGAGCATTAACAAACCACACAGCTAAAAAAATATTTAATAATGATGCCCCAACTAACAATGACTCTGCCATAACTAGTGACCCTGGCAAAGCATAAGTTAACATTGTTGAAAAAATACTTTCCTGAATATTAAAGCCTAAATTTTTAAGAAGTGCCCCTATAGCAATAAAGCAACATCCAAGTGCTAATGCAGGACTATCTGGAGCTAATATAGATTTAAAACCTTTAAAGAAAAATTCTTTATTAATCATTAACCGCCAAGGAATAATCTACCCACATCAGGATTTTCTAATAAATCATTCCCTTTGCCAGCAATAGCAGTCTGACCTGATACTAAAACATAACCAATATCAGCAAACTCTAACCCTTTTTTGGCATTTTGTTCCACTAGAATAATAGTTTTCTTTTCTGTTTGTTGAAGATCTCTTAATATTTCAAAAACCATATCTATATATCTTGGTTCTAAACCAATTGAAGGTTCGTCAACGAGCAATACGGAAGGCTTCATAACTAGTGCTCTAGAAATTTCTAATAATCTTCTTTCACCACCTGATAAAACTTTTGCAGGTTGATTTCTTCTGTTTCTTAATCTTTCATATTTTTCAAAAATTCTTTCAGCTTCTTGATAAGACTCATCTGTGTTTTCTTTAGTATAGCCACCCATTAGTAAATTTTCTTCAACCGTCATGTCTGGAAAGACTGAGTTATCTTGCAAGATATATGCTATTCCACATGACTTAAGTTTTTCAGCTGGAGTTAGATGCGTAATTTCTTTACCATCAATTTCTATTTGTCCTGAAAAGATATTTGTAAATCCATAAATAGAGTGAAGGATTGTAGATTTTCCAGCACCATTGGGACCAATTAAACATAGTGATTGAGCTTTGCTTACACACAAATCAAAATTATGAAGAATTTCCATCTTGCCATATCCAGCAGATAATTTTTTTATTGTTATGTGGTTATTGTCTGGAGATAGTTTTTTTAATTCTTCCGGTTCTGGTGCTTTTCCTAATACATCATATTGATTTGACATTATTGTGCTCCCAAGTAAGCGTCTAGCACACGCTTATCATTTTTAATTTCATCTGGAGTTCCATTTGCTAACATTTGTCCATGTGCTAAACAAAAAACTCTTTGTGCTAAATTCATAATTACTTTCATATTATGTTCTATAACTAACAAGGTAATCCCATAGTCTTTATTGACACTAATTAAACGGTCAATAATTCCATTAATTAATGTTGGATTAATTCCAGCTGTTGGCTCATCTAATAAAAGCATTTTAGGCTCATTCATTAAGGCCATCGCTAATTCTAATAATTTTTGTTGTCCAAAAGAAAGGTCTCCCGCTCTAAGTTTTCTTTTTTGATGAAGTCCTACAAACTTTAATAATGTTTCTGCTTTATCAGTCAAATCTGAAGGTATTTTTTGGAAAACTGTTAAAATTCCATCGTTTTCAGGTTTGTGACTAATTAGCATATTTTGAATACAGTTTAATTTTCCATAAATTCGAGTTTGTTGAAAAGTTCTAAGCAATCCAAGTTTAGCAATAACTGGTACGGGTAATTCAGAAACTTCTCTGTCATTAAATTTAATTGATCCACCATCAATTGGATAAGTTCCAACAATAGAATTAAATAAAGTTGTTTTTCCAGATCCATTTGGCCCAATTAATCCAACTATTGAACCTTGCTCAACTGACATAGAAATATCTACATTGGCTTTAACACCACCAAAAGATTTACTTACATTGGATATATCTAATATTGCCATTACTTTAACTCTACCTGTGCCGTTCGGTCTGCTTCATCAATTACCTCTCCAAATCTTTCAGGGTATTTTTCTCTTAACCATCCCATTAAGCCTTCTGGAAAATAAACAACGATTACAATAATTAAAACTCCAAGAGCCACATACTGCCAGCCTAAAAAGTAAGTCCAAAAACCTTCTTTAAATAAATGAAATAAAACAGCACCAACAAGTGGTCCCCATAAAGTTCCTTTGCCACCAAGAATTGCCATTAACACCATGAATACTCCAAATGTAGGTCCAGCAAATGCAATTTCATTAGGTTCAATGTAACCATTAATATGACCCATTAGTCCTCCTGCAATTCCAACAAAGAACGCTGATACCATCCAACCTATAATTTTATACCTCATAGTGTGAATGCCCATTGCTTCAGCTTTATCTTCGTTATCTCTTATTGCATTTAAAACTAATCCAAATCTCGTGCTGTAGGCCCACTTTAAAGTAATAAAAGTTATAACTGCTAAACCAAAACTTAAATAATACATAAACTGTGACGATGATGCATTAGATCCTAAATCTTTTGGCCAAACCGGAACTGTCATACCTTGTCCTGCTCCAATAATTTCAATTCCACCAGCAATTTCGCCAGCAGCAATTCCTAAGGCTAAAGTACAAATTGCAAAGTAATGCCCTCTTAAACCTAAAATTCCATAACCAATTACTCCTGCAATTATTGTTGGTATAATTCCTGCTAACAATATTCCAACACCAAACCCTTGAAAAAATTGTGGGACTGTATGAACAAAAGTTTTTTCTCCACCAGCATCTGTCCACTCAGCTAATGAAAAGAACATTGCTATTTGTGTACTTGAAGCAACATACATTCCAACTCCAAAAAATAAAATATTTCCAAATGTATTGTAACCCATTTGCCCCCCTTGAACGTCCCAAGTCATCGCAAGTACGATTAAAATATAAAGAAACGACATCTGAAGTTTGTAAGCAGGAAATATAAATGCTCCTACCAAACCAAAAATTATTAAACCCGCGTATAAAAGAGTATTTTTATTCATTATTTTAGATATTCTCTTTTTCTTGATAATTTAAATCTTCTATAAACTAAAATTAAAACAAGTAACGAGAATACAGCCGCTATTCTAAATTCTGTTCCTAGTAAATAATCTGCCCATTCTTCAAATATTCCGAGACCCATTCCTGACACTGCTACAGCTGGTAAATTTCCAAGTCCAGCAATGATTACAATCATGAACGATCTAACCGTGTAAGGTAATCCTGTGTATGGATGAAGTGTAAACGTGATCGCAACACAAGCTCCTGCTATTCCACATAGAGCAGCATTTATTCCAAATGTTGCTGCATAAACTTTTTCTGTATCTACACCTAAAATTTTAGCAGCTCTTGCATTTTGTGCGGTTGCTCTAATTGCTCTACCTAATTTTGATTTTCTCATATAGATCACCAAAATAACTGCAGTTATGACACAAACAGCGCCTGCAAATAACTTAGCATTAGGAATTGTAACCATATCATTAAATAACGTTGTTGTTCCAAAATCTGATTGAGCAACAACTACGTCTGCACCAAATGCAAAATTCATTAATTGTTGTGCTAAAATACTAATTCCAAAAGTTGCAAGAATTGATGTAAATAAATCTTTATCTACAACTTTATTAATAACCAATTTATACATTCCCCAACCAACGCAATACATTACAATTGGAGATACAATTATCCCAAAGGCTGGATGAATTCCTGAGAGATACATAAAGTAAGCGATGTATCCACCCATAATTACTAATTCACCTTGTGCGATATTTATTATATTCATCACGCCCCATTGCAAAGCCATTCCATAAGCAATTAATGCAAACAAAATACCAAGAAGTATTCCATCCATTGATGCTTGGACCATTAGTATTGGTGCTTGAAAAATTAGAAAATCCATAAATTCTTTAAATGTTTGTAAAAAAATGCCCCCTACAAGTAGAGGGCATTTAAATTATTTGAGTATTTATCTTTCAGACCAAGATGGAATTGGGTGTACCAACTCAGCTGATGCCCATTTTGTAGGAGCAACAACTTTGTTTTCACACTTACTACCATCATCGTTACATGATACTTGGAAAAGTACCATTGGCTTAGAAACGTTCTGTCCACCTTCTGCAAATTTTATGTTCCCATAAAAAGTTTGCATATCAGTTGCGGCTAAAGCGTCTCTAACTTTTTTAGTGTCAAATGATTGTGCTCTCTCGAACGCATCTTTAAATACTAATAAAGCAGCTGACGACTCTGCAGCTTGGTATGGTGGTGCATAACCAAATGCTTTTGTAAAATCTGCATCATAGGTAGTTCCATCTTTAAAGAAATCATCTTTGTAAGATAATGATTTATGCCATTGCGAAGCACAAAGTGCATACTCAGAAGCTTTACCATGCATCTTAGATAATTTAGCAGCGTCACAGTGAGTCATTGCTAACATAGGAACATCAACTTTCATTTCTGAAATTTGTCTAACAGCTGTTAAGGCTCCTTTTGTATGACCTGAAACCACAAGAACATCTGGTTTTACAGCTTTTACTTTAGATAAAGTAGCAGCCATATCATTAAGTTCTTTCGGTAACTTATCGTCAATGATGATTTTAGAACCTGTTCTTTTAGCAGCATCAAGAATACCTAATCTCACATCTTGAGAAAAAGCATCTTGTTCAAATGCCATTGCAATCTTAACTGGTTTTCCACCGTTTTTTTCAACTGCAAGGTCAATTGCTACATCAAGATATAAGTTTGCTGGAGCAAGCACTGCAAATAAATATTTATAACCCTTAGTGAATAACGATCTAGACGCACCGTTTGCTTCAACCATAGGAATTCCATATTTTTCAGTTACAGGAGCCATAGCTTTTGTAAGTCCTGAGCTATAAGGCCCAAGCATGTATTGAACACCATCTTGTTGAATTAATCTTTCTGCAAGTTGTGCTGCTCTTCCAGAGTTTGACTCGTCATCATAATAAATGATTTCAAACTTGTAAGTTTTTCCACCAACTTTAACACCACCCATGCTGTTAATTCTCTCTACGGCTAAGTTATAGCCATTTTGAGTATGAACACCATTAGATGAATATTTTCCAGTCAATGAAACAGCTGCACCTAAAATAATTTTATCCCCAACAACCTTCGCGAAAGATATTGTTGAAGCTGAAATTAAAAGAGCAATTGCAGAAAATAACGTAATTAGTATATTTCTGATTTTCATTTTTATTTTCTCCTATTAGTTTTAAATTTAAAGAATTATTAAACCTTTAAATTAAATTCTACGCAAGTCCTTAAAGTAAAATGTGACCTAATAGCTTTGAATAAAAGCTATAATTAAAGCGATTATTATTAATATGCACGCTGAAATTGTATTAATGGTTTTTGGATTTGCTTTTATCCAAACAATTAATTTTCTAGCAAGCGCAGCATAAGCAACTAAAGATAAAAAATCTAAGACTACATATGTTGTGATTAAAATTATAAATTGGACAATATAATTTGAATTAAAATCTATAAACTGTGGAAAAATTAAAGGAAAGAACATCCAAGCTTTTGGACTTGTTCCTGCAACTAAAAAACCATCTTTAAAGAATGAAAAAAAACTTTTTGATGTAATATTATTTGAGTTTATATCTTTTGGTCTTGAATTATAAATATCATAAGCAAGATAAAGCAAATAAACTATTCCAATCCACTTAAAAATATTTAAAAAGTTTGGATTATCAACAAAAAAAGATCCAAGAACAAAAATT
>JADHPA010000043.1 GCA_016778675.1 Candidatus Pelagibacter sp.
GTAATTTTTTTAACTGCTTGATTAGAACCATATGAAAGACCAGCTTGATAGATATTACCCGTAGTAGTTAATGTGTAGGCAGGTCCTAATAAAGCTGTATTTTGTACACATCCATTAAGAAAAAATAGCAAAAATAATCCAGCAAATATTTTTTTTAAAATCATTATACTCTTAGCTAACCCTAAGTATTTACAAGCACAACTCAAGAGAGAAAGTGTTCATTTTGGAAATTTATCTCTAATATTGGTGTAAAATATAACCTATAACCTTGATATGGTTAAAATTTTTCCATTCATTTTTATTATTTTGTGGTCTTCAGCTTTTGTGACAACAAAACCAATAATAGATAACAGTGATCCTTTTGCTGCATTAGCATTTAGATTTTTTGTTGTAGCTTTTGGTTTCTTTATTTTTTCACTTTATTCAAAACAAAAAATTTTAACAAATTCAAGAAACTTTCTGCAATCACTTTTTAGTGGAGTACTTTTTCATGGTGTGTATTTGGGGGGTGTTTTTTATTCAGTTTCAATCGGAATGCCTACTGGTATTGCTGCATTAATTGTAACCTTGCAACCAATTTTAACCAATGCTTTAGCAGGAAAATTCTTAGGTGAAAAAGTTACTTTTAAACAATGGATTGGAGTGATCCTTGGATTTATTGGTGCTGCTTTAGTTTTAGGTTTTGATATTGGATCAAGTCTTCCTGTTTTGGGAGTGATAGCTTCTTTTGTTGCTCTTCTAGCTATTACAACATCAACTTTATGGCAAAAGAAAATAAGTAATAATTTACCTTTATCAGTTAGCAATATGTATCAAGCAATAGGTGGTTGTTCTTTACACTTAATAATTATTTTAATTTTTAGTGAACCTTATATTAATTTTTCGTCCACATTCTTAATAGCAATGAGCCACCAGGTATTCCTTGTATCTTTTGGAGCATTTACAATCTTAATGTATTTAATTAAAAACAACTCAGCAAGTAAAACAGTTTCAATATTTTTTTTAATACCCCCTACTACAGCAATAATGGCATGGTTATTTTTAAATGAGAAATTAAATAATTTAGATCTAATTGGATTTGCTGTGGCAACTCTTGGTGTTTATATTGCTACTAGAAAATAAGCTAACGATGCTTAAGAGAGACTTTTACCAAGGGAAGAAACCACACCGTCGGTGACAAAGATATATCGCGCCATGGAAGTATCTTATAGACATTAAATATGAAAATGGAAAGAAGTATTTTATGTTAATTATTTATTCATTTTAAAAAAACATATAAATTTTCACTAAAATTCAAATTTGTGTTCTACAAGCTCACCACCGCAATTAGAATATAGCCACAAACTTCCCGGTGTAGATGGACTGGAAGGTTTTCCATCTTCATCTTGTTTTTGTAAGGTTACTCTACCAGGTCCAAATGCATCATAACCATACACTTGAAGAGAAAGTTCAATTTCATCAAGTCTTCTTTTCTCTTCAAACCCATAAAACATTTGTTTTCCAGGATCGTAAGGATTTGTCATCACCTGAAGTGTTGTTCTTTGACCAGAGTTGTGTTTAATGTTCCAAGTACCATGACCTAGAGCGATCCCGTTGTTTCTCGCTAAATCTGAATAACCAATTTCTTTTACACTAAGGTAGGCTAATATTTCTTCCTCTGTGTCCCCCCAGTTAGAAAAGTATGCCTGTATTTTACCACTACCACAAGAAAGTCTTGAAACAGCGCTTCCACTCCAAGCTATATCAATTGTTGGGTTGATCTCACACAACATTATATTTTCATAAACTGTTTTTACCATGGTTTTATGATTGCCTTTGCAAGCTGATTTTTTTGCACCAGCTGTATACCCATTATAAGCAACCACGCCAACGGCTGATAAAATACCAATGATGGCAACTACCACTAATAATTCTATTAAGGTAAAACCTTGTTTATTATTTATAACTTTCATTATTACAATTTATAATCGATTTGATTTATTTTTTATATTAAAATTTGTCCATTTTGGGTTTAATAAAAAAATAATTTTTAAAAACCACTTTCTCTAACAAGTATAGCAATAATATTTTTAAACAATTTTGTAAAAGGGCTGTATCGACTACCTTCGATGTGAACGTAACCTGGTAATTCGAATCGAATTTTACTACGTTTCGCAAGTTTGAATTCTGCAATATAATGTGCTGTTTGTGGACGATATTGAAATTTTCCTCCTGTAAAATTTCTAATAGCAACTGGACCATTATGAATTGAGCTTAATGAAATGTAAGGAAGATTGTTAACAGCAGATAAATCTAGTGATTTTGAAACTAAATAAACTTTATCATGAATTCCATCGTTTGGAATAAAGACAGCTGGGTTTTCTTCTAAAAATCGATCTATTTGTTCTTCTTTAATAAACCCTTTTACTTTACCAGTGCCAAAATGAACAATACCTAAAAGCTGATCTAAATTACTAACCCACATATCTTCAGATAAATTATAAAAATCTTTTATCTTCCCTTTAATGGGTGCTTTAATTAAAAGTTTATTTTGAACTCTTGTTAGACCAGATAATTCAGTTTGTAGAGCAATTAATCTTTGTTGTAAGGTTAAGTATTGATCCATATTTCCTGCTGAATTACTTAATCGATTAATCTTTGTCTTGATTAGTTTTATATTTCTTCTTAATGAAATAATTTCATTCTCTAAATCAGGTGAATAAAGTTCAATTAGATTTTGTCCTTTTTCAACTTCATCATCTTTTTCAACTAATATTTTTTTAATCATTGAAGGATAAGGTGCATAAATTTTTGAATACTGTTCAGAAATATATACCGCAGGTATTTTTAAAGATGACTTCCAGGGTAAGAATAAAACCATTAATAAAGCAGTAATAATAATTAAAGTTCTTTTTGTTTGTTTGTTAAATTTTATTTCAGATTTTAATTTGTACCAATTATTCACTTCACGAATTACCGGTAACATAATGAACCAATAAATTTCAACTGCAAACAGTATGATTCCTAAAAATTTAAATGCTAGGTGATAAACTAAAAGTGCAATACCTAAAAATAGAAAAAATCGATACAGCCATGTCGCCCAAGCATAAACGATAAAAGTCCATCTTCTTGAGGGGTTAATTTCTTCTGGAGGACTATGATTAAGACCAAATAAAGTTTCCCTTATTTTCCACCTTGCAAGAGCAAAAGATCGGGGTTGTAAATTTTCAGCTTTTAACCAATCGGAAAAAACATAGTACCCATCAAATCTCATGAAAGGACTTACATTAATAGTTAAGGATGAAATCCATGATGTAGTCGCTATAAAAAAGGCTACACTTTTAAATCCACCCTCAGGTAAAATTCCCCAAATAAAAGTTGCAAATAACGCTAGATGTAATTCGGTAAGGATACCACCAAAGTTAATTAATAATCTTTCTTTGTGATTTCTAAGTCTCCAGGCATCAGTAGTATCGGTATATAAAAATGGAAAAAAAACTAAAAAAGCTATTCCAATTGCAGATACTCTGCAGCTATAGTGTTTTGCAATATAAGCATGTCCTAATTCATGAAGACATTTTACAAAAACTAAAGTTAAGAAATAAAGCATTAACCCTTGAAAAGAAAAGAAATATAGAAAAGTGCTTTTAAAGGTTTCAAATTGTTGAGTGACTAAAAATAAACCAACAAAACCAAAGAGGTAAGTAATATTTCTAAATCGCTTTGAACCAAAATATTTTACATATTTTAAAGTTTTAGAAAGCCAATTGTCTGGTTTAAATAATGGAATTTTAAAAAATAGATAACTGTGTATTAAATATAATAACCAGCTCTTCTTCATGCTATTTTTTTGTTGTAGTAAATAGCTAACGTTTTGACCGGAGGGTTGGACAATTAAATTATTTTGGTGAAGAAAACTAATAAAACTTTTTATTTCATCTTCACTGGTTTCAATTCCTGATGAATTTATTTTCTTTTCAAAGTTTTTAATATCTTCACCCCCACTCCAGTTTTTAATCAGTTTAAAAGCGGTTAAACCAAGTGTGAAGTATTTATTTCGAATTGCATCATACAAAAGCCATGCGGGTGAACCATCTTCACGGCTATTACCACGAAAAACTTCTAAATCTTGTCTTAGATAAGGAACGATCATATTCCTATTAGTTGTCTTACAAAGGTAATTGGTTTTCTAAGAACATAATAGAATAGAAAAACCCTTGAACCATAAACTTTAGCGGTTCCTCTCAATCCTATTCTTGGAGGTTTTTTTCCCTCAAAACTAGCTCCTAATTTATAAGACAATATTTCTTCAGGAGACAAAGAAGGTTCATAAGAAGATCTTAAAAGTTTTCCTTTTAACGAGCTAATTGGATTGATGTCTAAAAACACTTTAACTTTAGAATTTTCTTTAATAACTAACGAGTCTTTAACTGGCAACCATATCAAAAACTCAACTTCATCAGGATTTGCAACGGTCATAATTTTTTCACCCACTGCAACTGGTCGTCCTTGCCAATCATTTTTTTGATCCACAATTGCAATTCCTTTTTGTTTTGCAAATAATTTTGTATTTTTTAGCTTTTCTTGTGCTGATGCTACTTCTACTTTTTTTAATTCAACTTGTGCCACTAATTCTGCTAATCGAGCTTTTTCCTCATTATTCGTAAAGGAAGATTGTCTACTACGAAGAAGTTCTTTTTGAGCCACTTGAAGGGATTGGTTTGTAATATTTAAATTATTCTTAAGTTCGATATCTTCTAATAAAACCAATAAATCACCTTGCTTAATTTTATCGTTATTACTTGCAACAATATTTTTAACCACCCCATCAAATGGTGAAGTAACTAAGCTTGGATTTTTTGCTATAACCTCGACTGGAGCCGTACTAGTTATTCGAATAGGTAAAATTAAAATTATAAAAATAGCTGCATAAATTTTCCATGATTTTTTTCCGGTTAAATATTTTTTATAATGATTTTTAATTGAAAAATCTTTTAAGAACGAATTAAAAGCATGGCCATAGGTTGAAGATAAATGTCCAGCAAGTTCAATTTCGTTTTCAGAAAATTTTTCACTTCTTACTAATAATAAATAACCTTGTAGGCCTTTTTGAGGTGAAATAATTGGAATAAATAAAATGTTTTCAGGTAAATTTTTTGGTTTTTCAGAATTAATATTTTTAGCAATTTTGTCTAATTCTAAATTTTGAATTTCCTTATCACTTAACGATTTATCGTTATTCACAAAGTTTTCTATAAAAGTAAGTAAAGGTGAGGTTCTATCAACTGTAGCTAAATCAGAGGTTGCTTTAATATTAAATTTATCTGCTGGTGTTTTTAATAATAAAAACGCACTGATATAATCGATAATTTGTCTTGTCTCATTTGCAATTACAAAATGTAGTTCGTCTTGAGATCTTGCTTCTCTTGCTTTTTTTTCTAAACCAAATAACCGAGCAACTTTTATGTTTTTATCCTCGCTCAAAATTTAACAATCCCACTCATTCCAGGTATTAATGAATCGTATTTTTCATTAAACTGCGCTTTTAATTCTATTGTTTGACTAATTGCATCCACTGTAGCTCCTAAACTAATAACAGTTGCATCTAACGTTTCTCCAGTTTCATCAATAATGATTTTTACGGTATGCCCTTTTTTTAACCACTTAAGCCAATTACTTGGAACAACAATTTCAGCTTCTAATAATCCATCCCCCACAATGTCCATTAAGGGTTGTCTTTGCTCTATACTGGTAAAAATAGTTGTATAAACATCCATCACTTTTCCATCATAAGGAGCAATGATTTCACATCGATCCACATTTAAAGTTGCAATACTTAATTCTGCTTTAGCCTTTTCATAATTTGAAACTGTTAATTGGTATTGAAGTTTACCAATTGATCTTAGTTCTAATAACTCTTTATCGTTTTCTAATTGTATTCTTGCGCTCTCATGTTCGGCTTTAATTACATCTTTTTGTGCTTTATAAATTTCACAATCAAAACTAATCAGCACATCCCCTTCTTTAAAAGCATCCCCTAATAAAAAATTAATACTTTGAACTCTTGCAGCAATTTCACTCGAAATTGAAACTTTTTCAGTTGCACTTACCAAACCTCGAGCCTCTCTTTCTTCAGAATGAACAGAGTTTAAAAATGATAAATAAATAAATAATATAAATAGTAATTGTCTCATGAGGCTATGTTAATTTATAGTCTATTAATAAGGTCATTACCATAATCTTCCCAATCATTAAATTCTTTATCTAATTGGTCGCTTAAAGTAACAAATTTATTATTTTCACCCCCATCAAAATTTTGAGATACATTTTGTTCTTGTAAATCAACTTCTAAATCTTTTACAATAATTTTTCCATCTTGTTCAATAATAAGTTTTAATTCTAATTGAGAAACATCTTCAGGTGGATTTTCTGCAATAATTTGACCCGTTACAGGATCATACTCAAGCCAGTCAGGCACTTCAGTTCCATCTTTAAGAACAAGTTTAGTATTATTAAAATTACCTTTTAGCTCATTGGGTAAATCTATAATTAAATCACTTCCAATATTTAAAGGTTTAAGTTGAAGAATTGTATCTGGTTTAAACGTTTCAATAATTTCATTGATATCTGCTTGATTGTTAAAATTTAATGTTTTGTTAAATGATCTTTCAACTAATCCATCTTCATTTTGTTTTACAATATTAACCGTACCATCTTCATTTACAGTAATTGAAGAATTTGTTCTTTTTGCTTGTTTGATAATTTTTCTATCTTGTTTTATTTTTTCAGGATCAATCTCAACTGCAATTTCTCGAGTTTCATTGTTTTTATCCGTTGCAATAATCATGATTTCAACTTTATCTACACCTTCTGGAATATTTGTGGTTGTTTGACCTGTTTTAGGATTAATTTTAATCCACTCAGGTAATGCAGAACCATCACTCATTTTTCCATCAAATTTAACAATCTCGTTGTCGGCTTCATTCATGACACCAAATTTCAATTTTAAACCTTCTTGTTTGTCTTTAACTTTAAGGTTTGAAAGTTCTCCTTCAGAAATTTGAAGAGAGTCTGTTTCGGCAACTAAATCAACTAATTTAAGACCTTGGGAATAATCTGTTTTTCTTGCGGTTTGTTCAAATTCAAAATTATTTAAATCAAATTCTGTTGATTGATTTAGTTCTGCAAAAGTATTTTCAACTTGAACTTTTGCTTCCATTTTAGCTTCATTTCTAATAATTCTTTCAGCTTTCTTTTCTCTAATTTCTTTAACAACACCACCACCATTTTGTAATTTTAATACAATTGAACTTGTATCCGTAACACCACTACCATCTCTAACGGTATAATTAAAATATTCAAAAACTATTTCACCTGGATCCAATGTATCTTTTAAACCTTCATTAACTATATATGTATAGCTACCATTTGAGTTCATTATCAAAGAACCATAAGTTCCAATTAATGCCTCCCCTAAAGTTCCTGCAGTACCAGCACCTTCGGTTGATCCTGTTCTTATCTCCGTTACTATTGATGTATCATTGGAATCTGGATCAGTATCGTTAGTTAATACATCTTTTTCAGAATCGTTTGTAACTGTTAAAGTTGAAGTTGCAGCTATATCAATTGTATTACTATCATTAACACCAACTGGGGCATCATTAGCACCTGTAACCGTTATAGTAAGTTGTCCTGTATCTGTTCCACCATTACCGTCAGAGACTGTATATGTAAAATAATCTATTCCAGTTTCTCCACTCCCTAAAACATCATTAGGTGTATAACTATATGTTCCGTCTGAATTAACTGTTAAAGATCCATAAGTACCAGTTAAAGCTGTAGCTATTGCTCCAAATGTTCCAGAGCCAGACTCTGTTCCTGTTCTTATGCCTGAAATTTCTAATGTATCGCCTTCTGTATCTGTATCGCCATATAGAATATCTGAAGTCCCATCTGTGACTGTTGTAGTAGTACCTTCTGTTGCAGTATTCGTTTCATTATCAGCAACTGGATTATCATTTGTTGCAGTAACGTTAATTGTCATAGTGTAACTTGAAGCACTATCTGCATCACCATCATTAACGGAAAACTCAAAAGTTGTATAAGGTGAACCACTTTCATTTGCAGTTGGATTTAATCTTAAATAACCGCTTGTAATATCAGAAGCTGTAATTACTTGGTTTGAAGTAACATCTACCCAAGCTGAACCATTATAATATTGTAAAGCACCAGCATCTTCTAAGGTAGTTATTTTAACACTTGTTAAAGTATCACCCTCATCTTGGTCAGTATATCCAAAATCAGAAGTTGAAAACACATAAGGTGTATCCTCATCTATAGAAACTGTATTATTTGATGCTGTTGGCGCATCGTTAACGGTTGTAACGCTAGGGTCATGTGTGGCTGTGGCCGTTGAACTATCGCCGTCGGTGACAGTGACGGTGTACGCTGGTAACTCATTACCGGCATTAACTGTTGCCGCGCCCACATCTGTTAACGTTACAGT
>JADHPA010000044.1 GCA_016778675.1 Candidatus Pelagibacter sp.
ATGGCTTATGCAAAAAGCCAAATCGCTGCATCAAATTCACTACCCACAAGAGGCTTAGCGTTTATTTCTTTAAAAGATGGTCATAAGGATGAAGGAGTTGATTTAGCAAAACAACTCTTAAAGTTAAATTTTACTTTATGTGGAACTGGTGGCACCGCAGAGTACATTCGTAAGCATGGAATGAAATGTAAAACCATCAATAAAGTTAGTGGGGGATCACCACACATTGTTGATGTGTTAAATTCTGGAAAAATTGCATTAGTGATTAATACAGGGGGCGGAAATAGTGAACACCGTCTTCATGATGCAATGGCTTTAAGAAGAGCGACCCTGGTTAATAAAGTTCCTTATTGTACAAACATGTCTACTGCTCAAGCTTGCTTAATGGGAATTAGATCTTTAAAAACAAAAGAGATTACAGTTACAGCACTTCAAGATATTTAATGTGAAGACAGTCCAGTATTTGCAATACTAAAAATCATATCTTCGTAACTCATATCAAGGTTTAGTACGCACGATCTATAAAAATAACCTTTTCGAAGACCAGGCATTAAATTTGCTTCTATAAAATGAGGAACGCCTAAGTGATCCATTTTAATATCTATTCTACCTAAAGATTTTCCACCTAATGCTTTAAACGAGTCTTTTGCAAGTTTTGAAAGTTTGTCAAAAACTACAATATCAGAAACAAGAATTACACTCTCTTCATCATTTTTTTTAACATTAAAATCAAGGATACAATGACCATCTACATTTTTTTTTACAATAATTTCAATTGGCATAGCTCTTAAAGTTCCATCAATGCTATCTTCAAAAATACCAACACTATATTCTTTTCCTGCTAAATATGTTTCAACTAAAGAAGGTGAGTTTTGACTTATTTTAATATCTAATACTTTTGAGGTAAAATCTTCAAAATTAAATACAATTGAATTTTTATCAACTCCCCTACTGTCTCCACCAGTTACTGGCTTTATAAAAAGAGGAAATTTTATTGGTATTGAACTTTTAGTTAAATATTCTCCAGGGTTTGTTATAAAAAAATCTGCAGTTCTAATATTATTTTTTTGCATAATCTTCTTTGCTCTATTTTTATCACTTTCATTATCAAGAGCTGCTTTACTTGAGGCGATATATGGAATTTCAAACATCTCTAAATAATCATTTAGCCATATTTTCCTATTATTAAAAAAGAAATACTTAACACCAGAGAATACTAAATCGGGCTTTCTTTTAACTAGGGCTTCAAGATCTTCTTCTGAATTAATTTCAGTAATTAAAACATTTTTATATCGTTTAGATAAAATCCTTAGAATATTTTTTTCTTCTAAAATAATTCCAACATTATCTTGATGTGAATTTACTTCACCCAAATTAGGGACTACGACTATTTCTATCGTCTTGCTAATTTTTATTGGAATAATATTATTTTTTTTTAAAGGTAAAATATTACCTATTTCTGGAATTCCTTGTTTAGCTATATCTTTTATAATCATAATAAATCCAACACATAACCCAGGCAAAAAAGCATGAATGATGCACTTTTCTAATAAAGTTGTTTTCTAAAAAATTGTTGCCTAATTAATGAAGTGTAAAATTATCTGGCAATATCTAAAAAAACTAAGTGTACGCCTTATCGGTGGTGATAGATACAAGTCTCTTTAAATTTAATACTACTTAACTTTCATTTTATCGGTAAAGAGACGTAAATAACTCATATAAATCATCTTTCTTTGACGATCTCCATCTTTTCAAAATATTTAAATGTAGATATAATTAAAATGGTTTGCTTACTTTAATTGCAAACTCATTTTCGTAGTCTTTATTATTTTTTATTAATCTTCTAACTGAGGTAGAAAAATACCAACTATCAATTTTACAAGTTTATATTCATTTTCGCTAACAGCTGGAAAACAGGTACTAAAACTCAAGATTTAGAAACAATATGTGTAGGGTTTATTGTATTGATTAATACTGTCCAAAATAAAAATTTTAAAAATAAAAGTTTAGATAGAAAAAAATATCTTAAAGAAATTCAAAAACCTGATCATATTGGTATTAATGCATTTTCTATTGCTGACATAACAGGAATTCCAAGGGCAACGGTTGTTAGAAAACTAGAATTTTTAATTAAAAAAAAATTTCTAAATATTGATGAAAAAAAACTTTATACTTTTGGTATAGGTGTGCAAAGTAAACAATTTAAAATGATTTCTAAATTACAAGATAGAAATATGAATGCTTTAAGTAAATTTTTGTATATGATTTTTAACCAAATTAAAGTGATAAATTCTAATTAGATTTTCTTAAAATAAAAACAAAGATTACAGAGGTTGCCATCATTACCAAAGCATAAGCAGCAGTTGGCACCATATAAATAATATTATCAAATAATTGAGTTGCAACAAAAACTGCTAGAGTGCCATTTTGCAAACCACATTCTAAAGAGATAGCTCTTTGTTGAGGTACACCTGATGCAAAAAATTTGGCAACATAAAATCCTATCACCATCATAGTTAGATTTAATATTAGGGCTATTAAACCTGCTCGAGTTAAAAAGCTTACAATTTTATCCCATTCTTCAATATATATTGCGGCAAAAACAATTAAAAATAATCCAATAGAAAATCTTTGAATTAACTTCAAATTTTTTATGACAAAGTCACCTGAAAAATGTCTAATAATCATTCCAATTATTACTGGAACTGTGACTACAAAAAACATTTTTAAAGCTATAGCTACCATTGTTATTTCTTTTTCAACATAGGTGATATCAAATATATTAATTGAATTAATCACAATGAATGGCACCGTAACTATACTTAATAAGCTCATAACCGCTGTCAGTGATATTGATAATGCTACATCACCATTTGCAAATTGTGTAAGAACATTAGAGGTTACACCCCCTGGAGCAGCTGCAATTAGCATTACTCCTAAGGCCATTTCAATCGGCACACTTAAGGTAATGACAAGTAGATAGGCAACGATTGGTAAAACAATTAACTGACAAATAAAACCAATAAAAAAATCTTTAGGGTTTTTGAAAACTCTTAAAAAATCATCTAATGTTAAAGAAGCACCTAGACCAAGCATAATAATAGCTAGAGCAATTGGAGCGATGTTGGTTACTATTTCCATTAATTTTAATCTAAAAGTTGATAACTTTTTCACCCATTTTGGTCAGTTGTCAACCCATTTTGGTCAGTTATAAACAGGAGAAGATAAATCCTAAAAAAAAACTACAAATATTAAAGTTAATTCGATTAAAGCACTAATAAAGATTTATTCTAAATACACTAAGATGCTTAAGAAATTATAAGATTTTTATCTTTTAAAAGATGGTGTTTAAAAAAAGCAAAAACTATCCAATTGATATCAAAGTAAGATCGTCACTTAATTTTCCAGATTTAGAATTTTTAATTATTTTTTTACTAATATCTGATAAGTGTTTCTTCGAATCTTTTATGTAATTATCTTCAATTATTTCAATTGAACCTTCAATGCCTATTTCTTGTCCTTCAGCATTTAAACTTTCAGATAAGCCATCTGTAAACACATAAAATTTATTTCCATTTAAAACTTGTTTATTAATTTTATAAATTGATTTATTTTTTTGGTGAATAACCCCCATCGGCGGCGCTTCACTATCAAAATTTTGGTATTTACCATTTTTGTCTCTAATAATAGCTGGTTGATGTCCCCCATTTACCCATGAAACTTCTTTGGTAATTAAATCATATTTTCCAAGAACACATGTCACAAACATGCCTGATGTTTTGGTGAGAAATAAATCGTTATTCATATGAAGCATCATTTCATCTGGATCTACCTGATCTCTTGACATGACTTCAAATAAAGTAGAGGTTTTTGCCATCACCATTCCAGCATGAACTCCCTTACCTGCAACATCTGCAATTATAAAATTAATACTATCATTATTGGGATAAAAACTAAAAAAATCACCTGAAACTTCTCTCGAAGCAATATTAATTCCTTGCACAGGATAATTTTGTAAATCTCTTTTTGGTAAAAAATTTTCTTGAACTTTTACAGCCAAATTTATTTCTTTAGAAATTCTACTTCGCCACTTTTCTTTTTCATTTTCGCTAACCTCAAGCTTGTTCATCAATTTATTATAATAAAGTCCTATTACCCCTCCTGCAGTGAAAGGATCTTGTGGGCCTCTAACGGAGAGATCTCCACTTTCAGACTGTTTTTCAAGGATTGAAATTAAATCATGCTCTACTGAAACTGCATTATGTTCAGCAATATTTAATCCTAATTCCTCTTGTAAAGGAGTTACTCTTAATGGATAAAAATAATTTAAAATTTTTAAAATAATATAAGATCCAAAAAATGCGAAAGCGCCAATTGCTAATATTCCTATAACCTGGACTTCAATTTGCTCTAACCTTGTAAGTCCTGTTCCTAATTTTTCTAAATCACTGAACAAACCAACTGAAATAGTTCCCCATACACCTGCTCCTAAATGAACTGGCACTGCGCCTACGACATCATCTATCTCATATTTGTTTAACAGTTCATTTATAAAAATTGCTATAATTGCACCAATAATACCAACAAAAATTGCCGTAACTGATGTCATTGAATTACAACCAGCTGTTATAGCAACCAATCCTGCAAGAGGACCTAATATTACATAAAACGGATCTGGTTTTTTAAATAATAAAAATGAAATACCTAGTCCAGTTAACAACCCAAAAGCAGCAGAAAGAAATGTATTTATCAATATTAATGGCACTGTTTCATCCATTGCTCCATTACTTCCACCATTAAAACCAAACCAACCAAACCATAAAATTAAGGTTCCTAAAACGGCTAACGGAAAACTAGAGCCAGTAAATTTACCTTTATTAGAGTCAGAATATTTACCAATTCTTGGCCCTAAAATTAATACAGCAGCAAGCGCAATCCATCCTCCAACAGAATGAACAATAGTACTACCAGCAAAATCAACAAAACCAAGTTCTGTTAACCATCCAGTAGTTTTAATTTCTCCCGTAACAGCCAGTAACTGTATTACAACATCATTCATATTATTTAGATAACTGGATGACCAAGCCCAATGACCAACAATTGGATAAATTATGCCAGTTGCAATTATCGTTATTATTAAATATCCATTAAATTTCATTCTTTCAGCCACAGCGCCAGAAACTATTGTTGCAGCAGTTGCAACAAACATGGCTTGGAACACAAAATATGTCATGTAATCAGCTTTTTCGGTTTTAAAGAAAAAAAGATCTGTTCCAAAAAAACCATTATAACTTGTCCCAAACATTAAGCCGAAACCAAAAATCCAAAAAACTACAACTGATAAACCAAAATCAGCAGCATTCTTAAGAGCAACGTTAATACTATTTTTGTGTCGTGAAAGACCAGTTTCCATACACATGAAACCAGCTTGCATGATGAAAACTAATATCGCACAATCAATAACCCAAAGAGTATCAACAAACGATTTTACAGATTCTAAATTAATACTTTCCATCTTCTATCAATTTTTTAAACACCATTTATAAACTTATTTTAAAATTTATCAATCATAATAGATTTGATTAATCAGATATAATTAATAATAACTCTTAAAATTTTTTATTTACCAATTGCAATAATTGTTAAATCATCATCAAGAATATCGTTATCTTTTTTAACACCATCTTCCACAATTTCTTTTTTTAAACTTTTTAAACGAATTTCTTCTGTCGCACTTGTTAGTTCTTTTTGTAATGAAGAGTTTGAGTGTTTTAGAATTAATTCTTTTACACCATCAATTCCTATTTCTTGTTTATTTTCATCCATGCATTCTGAAAATCCATCAGTAAAACAATAAATTCGTCCACCATTTAATTTAAAGCTTTCTAATTGATAAACACTTTCATCTTTATGTTTAATCACTGCCAAAGGCATTGAGCTTGACGGATATTCTTTAAAATCTTTACCCATTTTTAATAAAGTTGGCTGATGTCCTGCATTTGCAACTTCAACTAAATCTGTTTTCAAATTATATCTTCCAACAATAGAAGTAATAAAGGTACCAGCAGGATTGGTTTCTTTTAAATCATTATTCATCTCTAATAAAATTTCGTTGGGCTTAAATTTTTGCTTAGCGAAGATCTTAAATAAAGTAATAGCTTTTGCCATAACCATTCCTGCATTTACCCCTTTTCCTGAAACATCAGATAGGGTGAAATACACCTCATCATCATGAAGGTAAAAATCATAAAAATCTCCCGAGATTTCCCTTGCAGGAATATTTAATCCAAATATTGGATAATTTTCTATATCTCTTTTTGGCATTAATCGTTGCTGAACATTCATTGCAAGTTTTATTTCTTTAGAAACTCTATTCTTCCATTTGTTTTTTTGCTTCTCACTTTGTTCCAATTTGTTCATTATTACATTGTATTGTGTGCCAATGATTCCACTGTCAGTAAAAGGATCTTGTGGTGCGCGGCTTGAATAATTATCTGATTTTGCTTGATCAGTTAAAACCTCAAGTAATTCGTGCGTATCCGTTGATGCATTGTGTTCTGAAATATTTAAACCAAGTTCTTCATGAATTTTACTAACTCTAAGAGGGAAAAATGAATTAATAGTTTTAAATATTAAATAAGAACCAAAGAAACAAAAAGCACCAATTGAACCTATACCAATTAGTTGAATATATATTTGCTCTAATCTTGTTTTTTCAACACCCATCACTTCAAAATTTCCAAACAAAGCAACTGCAATAGTTCCCCAAATCCCACATGCTAAGTGAACTGGTATTGCACTAACCACGTCGTCAATTTTAATTTTTTCAAGTAATACAATTGTTGAACCTGAAATAATTCCACCAATACTTCCTATTATAATTGCATGAGCAGGATCCACATAAGCACAAGAAGCAGTTATTGAAACTAGTCCAGCAAGGGGACCCGTGATCATAAATAGTGGTTCTGGTTTTTTTAGAATAATGATGCCCATAGCACTTGAGAAAATAAGTCCAAAGGATGCTGATAAAAAAGTATTAATTAAAATTAATGGAATTTTTAAATCCATTGCCCCATTAGCACCCCCATTAAATCCAAACCAACCAAACCACAAAATTAAAGCGCCTAAAGCTGCGATTGGTGTGTTACTTCCTTGAAAAGATTTTTTTTTATCATCATCTCTAAATCTTCCCGTACGATTACCAACTACCAATAATACTGATAAAGCAATCCATCCTCCTACAGAGTGCACAACGGATGCACCTGCAAAATCTAAATATCCTAATTGACCCAACCAACCGAATTTTTCTGCAGGGTTATCAAAATTAAATGCCCAAGACCAATGACCGACAATTGGATAAAAGAAACCAGTAGCTAAGAATGTAATGATTATATATGAGAAAAATTTTAATCTTTCTGCAACTGCACCTGAGATGATAGTAGCAGCTGTTGCAACAAACATTGCTTGGAAAACAAAATATGTTTGATAGCCTGCAACCTTAGTGGTAAAGAAAAAAAATTTGGTACCAAACAGTCCTGATACACTGGTTCCATACATTAATGCGAAACCAAACGCCCAAAAAACTACAACTGCTATTCCAAAGTCTGCAATATTTTTTAGGGCAACATTAATACTACTCTTGTTTCGAGACAAACCAGTCTCTAAACACATAAAGCCTGCCTGCATTAAAAAAACAAGGATTGCGCAAATTAAAAGCCAAAAGGTATCCAAATTTGCTTGTAAGATTGCGTCTAGACGAAATTCAAGTGCAGTTAAAGCTCCTTTATTAGTAAGCTCTAATTGATTTATGTTTGACTGCAGCTTATCAAATAATATTTGCGTATCCGCTGCAGTCATAATTTTATTTTAATTAATCTACTAATTTTCTAGCTTCACCAGCATCAGTAATAATCTTATCAACACTTACTACTTTAATAACTTCAAAGCCTGTTCCAAGTATTGCTTTTTTATAATCTTCATTAGTTAAATCAGATTTATCAGGGTAAGATGATACCGCTACACCTTCTGGCCATGAAACTTTAACAGTAGCAGATGGGCTAGCTGCTTGAAGTGCTTTAGTTACCATTTTTTGGCATTTAATACACATCATTCCATTTACTTGAGCAATTTGAGTTTGAGCTGCAAATAAATTAGTTGAAAATAAAACGAAACCTAAAAATAGTATATATTTTTTGAACATAGTTTTTCCCATTGTTAATTATAAGTCAAAGCTATCACGCATCAATCCATTTTAATAATCTATCAATGACCAAAATGGGATAAATTCATTAAAGTTAATAGGAAATTTCTAAATTTCTTAAATAATTTATATACTATCTATGAATACTCATTGGATCAAAATAACAGTCCATATGATCTATAGTTTCAAAAAAAATTTTATTTAACTCACTAGAATGGACCGTTGGACAAATTTTTTCTACATTTAATTCATTGATATA
>JADHPA010000045.1 GCA_016778675.1 Candidatus Pelagibacter sp.
TCTGGTGCCCCCACCAAGAATCGAACTTGAAATTTATCCTTACCATGGACATGTTATGCCATTTAACTATAGGGGCTAATTTGTTATTTTATTGAAGTATTTCTATAATAAATCATTTTTTCAAAAAATTGCCTTAATTTTTTTCATATAATGATTTATACCTACGGAGGAAATTTTATGGGCATTCATTACGATTATAAATCTACTAAAGGCAATAAGCTTATGGAGAAGCAGGCAAAGAGAGAAAAAAAGCTTGCTGAAAAAAAAGCAAAACGTGAAGCTAAAGAGGGACCAAAAGTTCAAGAAGAACCAGAGAAAACTTTAGATGCATCAAAGCCTATCACTTTAGATTTTTTAACTAATCCAGACAAATAATGAATGATAAAGAAAAAAATGAGAAGTTAAGTCTGGCTCTTAGAAAAAATTTAAAAAAAAGAAAAATTTTTCAAAAAAAAAATAAGAAGAAAAGTAAATAATGTCAGTACTTTCTGATAAATCTATAAGGAAGTTAGCAGTTGAGCATTCAATGATTTCTCCTTTTATAGATAAGCAAGTCAGGGATGGTAAAATTTCTTATGGACTTAGTTCATTTGGCTATGATGCAAGAGTAGGAGATGAATTTAAGATATTTCATAATGTTAATTCTTCTATCGTTGACCCTAAGGAGTTTAGTTCAGATAATTTTGTAACCAAAAAAAGCTCTGATTATATTATCATTCCTCCTAATTCTTTCGCTCTTGGAACTACTATTGAAGTCTTTAAAATACCAAGAGATATTATGTGTATTGTTGTTGGTAAGAGCACATATGCAAGAACAGGAATCATAGTTAATGTAACTCCAATTGAATCTGAGTTTTTTGGAACAGTTACTCTTGAGTTTTCTAATACCACACCGCTACCTGCAAAAATTTATGCAAATGAAGGTGTTGCACAATTTTTATTTCTAAAAGGAGATCAGTCTCCTGAAACTTCATACGCTGACCGTAAAGGAAAATATATGGGTCAAACTGGAGTAACTTTACCAAAAGTATAATCATGAAAAAATTGGAAGTCTTTGGGGCAGCAAAGCTCAAGGGACAAATTAGAATTTCAGGTTCTAAAAATGCATCCCTTCCTATTTTAGCTGCAACATTATTATCAAATAAAAAGATATCTTTAGCAAACCTCCCAAGGGTAAAAGATATTGAAACAATGATACTTTTATTAAAGTCATTAGGTTCAATTATTGAAGATAATAAAAAAGAATTGATTATCAAAAATACCAAGCAAGCAAAAACTTTTGCAGCTTATAGTTTGGTTAAAACTATGAGAGCAGGAATATTAGTTTTAGGACCATTACTTGCTAAATTTGGTAAAGCAAAAGTTTCATTACCTGGCGGCTGCGCAATAGGGACAAGACCTGTTGATATTCATTTACAAGCTCTATCAAAACTTGGAGTTAAATATAAAATTATCCAAGGTTATGTGCATGCTAATGCACCCAAAGGATTAATAGGAGCAAATATAAAATTTCCTAAAGTTTCAGTTGGTGCTACAGAAAATTTAATTATAGCCGCATGTTTAGCTAAAGGAAAAACAACTTTATCAAATTGTGCGATTGAACCTGAGATTAAAGATTTAGTTAATTTTTTAATTAATATGGGGTGTAATATTAAGTGGACTGCAAAGAGAACGGTTAGAATTGAAGGAGTGAACAATCTTAAAGAATTAGATTATTCAGTAATGCCGGATAGAATAGAGGCTGGAACTTATTTAATAGCTGCAGCATTAACTGAAGGAAATTTGAAAATTACTGGAATTGATCCTAAGATAATAAGTACAGAAATTAATATCTTAAAAAAAGTAGGATCAAAAATTACTTTAAGAAAAAATGAAATCCTTATTCAAGGAAGTAAAAAGATTAAAAATATAAATATTAAAACATCCCCTTATCCAGGGTTTCCAACAGATTTGCAGGCACAAATGATGGTATTATTATGTAAGGCTAATAAAAGATCTCATATTAAAGAAGAAATATTTGAAAATAGGTTTATGCACGTTGCAGAGCTTAATAGAATGGGAGCTAAAATTTCTATTAATGGAAATCAAGCAAGTATAGAAGGAAATATCAAATTTGAAGCAGCAGAATTAATGGCCACAGATTTAAGAGCCTCTGTATCTTTAATTCTTGCAGCTCTTGCAGCTAAAGGAAAATCAGTAATTAATAGAATATATCACCTTGATAGGGGCTATGAAGATATAGAGAAGAAATTAAAAAAAGTAGGGGCTAAAATTAAGAGAATTAATTAATGGATAAAAAATATTTATCAAAAATTATAGCTACAGATAATGAGGGATTACAAGTAATCTCAGCATGTTGCTCTGGAGCTGAAGTTAAAGTTAATGAAATTAAGTATCTTCAGAAAAACAAAGTTTTTCTATTATCATTAAAAAGATCTAAAGTAGAAACGGAAGAACAAGATAAAAAAATTACTAGTATTTGCAAATTTGAATTTGTAGATAGAGTTAAATCTAAAAATATTAAACAAAACGATCCTGAGGAAAAATTAGAGTTAATTGGGATGGATTATTTAAAAAATAATGACAATTATGAGATAAACTTAATGTTTACAAACAATGCATATATTACATTATCGACAGAAATAATTGAAGTAACTTTAGATGACCAAAACAAAGCTGATTAATGATTAAGATATTAGATAGTAAAAATAAAAACTTTGACAAAACTTTAGACGCATTACTGTCTAAACGAAAAAATAAAGTCCAACTTAATTCAGTTTCAGTTATTAAAATTATTAAAGATGTTAAGAAAAATGGAGATAAAGCTATTTTAAAGTATGAAAAGAGATTTAATAAAAATAGTATTATTGCCCCAAGCATAAAACAAATTAATAGAGCTATTCAGTCTTTAGATCTAAAAGTTAAAAAGGCAATTGATCTTGCTTATGATAGAATTTATAAATTCCATTCATTACAAAAATTTAAAAACATTTCTTATACAGACAAACTAAAAAATAAATTAGAGTATAAATACGTACCTATTGAATCAGTTGCAATTTATGTACCTGGTTCAACAGCTTCATATCCTTCCAGTGTTTTAATGAATGCAGTACCTGCAATTGTTGCCGGAGTGAAAAGACTAGTTATGGTTAATCCAGGTCAAAAAGGTAAACAAAATCCTGCGGTATTATATGCTGCTAAAAAATGTAAGATTAAAGAGATTTATTCAATTGGAGGACCATCTGCTATTGCAGCTGTTGCATATGGTACTAAGAAAATCAAAAAAGTTGACAAAATTGTTGGCCCTGGAAATTCTTATGTAGCTGCAGCAAAAAAAGAAGTATTTGGAGATGTTGGAATTGAAGGAATGATAGCAGGTCCTTCTGAAGTGACAATTGTTTGTGATAAGTTTTCAAATCCTGAATGGATAGCGAGCGATCTAATAGGTCAAGCAGAACACGATAACCTTGCTCAATGTATTTTAATTTCAAAAGACAAATCAATTATTAAAAAAGTTAATTATGAAATTATCAATCAATTAAAAGAATTGCCTAGAGCAGTGATTGCAAAAAATAGTCTACTTAATAATGGAATTTTAATTCATATGCCGTCTGACCAAAAAATTATTAACACAGTAAATAAAATTGCTCCTGAGCACTTAGAGCTTAATACTAAGAACTATAAAAAGGTAGTGAGTAAGATTAAAAATGCAGGATCTATCTGTTTAGGAAAATATGCTGTAATGGCAATGACAGATTATAATGTTGGCTCTAACCATGTATTGCCAACCAATTCCTCAGCAAGATATTCAAGTGGAGTTAGTGTTAATGAATTTTATAAAAGAATTTCATATATAAACCTATCAAAAAAAGGGATTGAAACCCTTGGTCCATCAGTTATAACACTTGCAAACTACGAGGGTTTAGTGGGACACGCTAAGTCGGTAGAAAAAAGAATTAGGAGAAAATAAATTTGTCAAAACAAGAAATGCTGTCGTTCTCAGGAATTGTTGAGGATTTATTACCAAATGCAATGTTTAGAGTAAAATTAGAAAACGGCCATATTGTTACAGCTCATGCTGCAGGCAAATTGCGTAAGAACAGAATTAGAGTACTTCAAGGTGATAAGGTTCAAGTTGAAATGACACCTTACGATTTGACCAAAGGTCGTATCACTTTTAGAGGTTAATAAGGGGCCCTGTAGCTCAGTTGGTAGAGCATCGGATTGAAAATCCGTGTGTCACTGGTTCGAGTCCAGTTGGGGCCACCACCACCTCCCTTTAAAAATCCAAAAAATTATTGAAAAAATAAAAAAAATAAAATAATTTTTTATATAAATAATAAAAGGATAAGTAAAAATGAGCACACTAAAAGGAACAGTAAAGTGGTTTAACGGTAAAAAAGGTTTTGGCTTTATTGAAAGAGAAGATAAAGAAAAAGATGCATTCGTTCACGCATCAGCAGTAAAAACTGCAGGTATGCGTTTTTTAAACGAAGGTGATAAACTAGAATTTGAGATGGAGGATGGCCCGAAAGGCCCTTCAGCTGTAAATTTAAAAAAAATAGACTAGTTCTTAAACTTCAAAAATCTAAAAGGGCGTTTTATCCTTAAAAATAAGGTTAACGTCCTTTTATATTTAGGTGTTGAAAATTATTCTTAATTGTCTAAAAGACTGATCATGATTATAAATATTACATACAGAGAGACTTCAAGAAGTACTCACAGACTTTGTTTCCATAGCCTTTAGGCTATTTATTTATAATATAATTTTAAATCCACACAAAAATAATATAAACACAAGGAATGCCTGGGTGGTGTAACGGTTAGCACGAAAGTTTGTGGAACTTTAAGTTTGAGTTCGATTCTCAGCCCGGGTACCAAAAAGATGAATAAAGAAAATAAACTAATTCCTGGGTTACCCTCAGGATTTGAAGATCGATGGGGCAAAAAATTAATTCTCAAGAAAAAGTTAATTAATATTATTGAAGCTAATTTTGTAAAATTTGGTTTTGGCGCTCTTGAAACGCCTTCATTTGAAATTTCAGAGAACATAGGATCATTTCTTGCAGATGATGATAGTAATCCTATGTCTGACGTATTCTCATTCAAAGATGGGGAGAAAAATATTACACTTAGATATGATTTATCAAGTCCACTAGCTAGATTTGTTGCTCAAAATAATCAGGAATTACCCTTACCTTATAAAAGATATCAAATGGGTGATGTATGGAGAAACGAAAAAGCAGGCAATGCTCGCTATAGAAGCTTTTTACAATGTGATGCAGATATCGTTGGTAACGTTAACCCAGCCCAAGCCAATGCTGAACTTTGTAATTTAATTGCAAGTACACTTCTTGCCTGTGGTTTAAAAAAAGATCAGTTCGTTATTAACATTAGTAATAGAAAAATTGTTCAAGGTTTAATTGAAGACCTTAAAATATCCGATGATAAGAAGATAAAGGTTATGAGAGCAATAGATAAATTAGATAAGCCTGGCTTTGGTTTAAGAGGAGTTGAAGATTTATTAAAAGAAGAAAGAGTAGATGCAAGTGGAGCTGTTACAAAGGGTGCTAACTTAACAGATGATCAAGCTTCACAAATAATTAACTTCCTGAAAGTAAAAGATTTAAAAGAATTAAAAGAAAATTTAAAAAACCCTTTATCCCAAGAAGGAATTAAAGAACTAGAAGAATTATTAGAAATAGTAAGTTATGGAGATTATTTAGATCAAATAAAGACAAACTTTACAATTGTTAGAGGTCTTGCTTATTATGACGGATTTTGTGTTGAAACAAATTTAAATTTTAAGACAACAAATAACAAAGGCAAAGAAGTTGATATAGGAAGTATTTGTTCAGGTGGACAATATAACAAATTAATTTCAAGATTTAAGGGAGTTGATATTCCTGGAACTGGAATGAGTATTGGTGTTGACCGATTATTATTCGCTATGATGCAACTTGATCAAATTGAAGTTGATGAGAAAAAACCAGTCATTATTTGTGTAATGGATGAAAAGTATTTAAAAAATTATTATGAAATTTTAAAAGTTTTAAGAGACAATAATATTAACTCTGAAATATTTTTAGATAGTAAAAAAAATCTAGGCAAACAATTAACATATGCTAATAAAAAACAATGCCCGATAGCTGTTATTTGTGGTGAAAATGAATTTAAAGATAATACGATTACTTTAAAAAACCTTTTAGGAGTTAAAGGTGAAAACAATCAGTTAACGTTCCCAAAAGAAGATTTAATCAATGAAATCAAAAAATTTATCTGAAAAAATTCTTAGATCGGTTAAATCTAAAGGATTTAAATATATTGATTTACCTTCAGTAATTGAGGCCAATCATATCGTTCAACGATCTGGGGAAAATTTTAGAAAGTTTATTTTTTCATTTACTGATCAAAATGGTAGTGAGCTTTGTCTAAGACCAGATCTCACAATAGCATCATGTTTAAGATACCTAGAAAACAATCTTAAAGGAAAAGAGAAAATATTTTATAGCGGTCAGGCTTATAGAAAATCAAATAATAAAAAAGATTCTATTATTAGAGATCAAGTTGGCTTTGAGATCATTGGTTCTAAAGATGAAAAAAAAGATGATAAAGAAATTATTAATACAGCCCTAAAATCTTTATCTAATTTACAATATTCATCAGGGACTTTAAAAATTGGTAATGTTGAGATTTTCAATTTATTAATTTCAAAATTAGATATCCCAAAAAGATGGAAGTTAAGGCTTTCAAGACACTTTTGGAGAGAAGTATACTTCAATGATTTATTAAAAAGGTTAGAGACAAACTCTGATGTGGACCCAACAATTGTTGAGGTTGATAAAAAGAGATATCAAAAAATGCTAAAAGATAAACAGCAAACAGTAGTTGCTGGACGATCAATTGAAGAGATTTTAAAGAGATTTGATAACAAGATTAAAGATCCAAGAAGAGCTAGTAGAGGTAAAAACGTTTCAAAAATTATTAAAGAGTTTTTAAAAATTAACTGCCCAATAGGACAAGCTGCTAAAAACCTTAATATTTTTTTTAAAAAAAATAAAATTAATTTAGTTGTGGATCAAAAATATTTCCCAACTTCATTAAATAAAATTCAAAAATTAAATGTAGAGTTCTCAGCGTCTTTTGGGCGTCAATTAGAATATTATACAGGTATGGTCTTTAAAATTGATATTAAATCTAAATCTAAAAATATTAACATCATTAACGGTGGACGTTACGACAAACTAATTTCAGACCTTGGATCAAAAAAACAAGTTCCAGCAGTAGGAGCTGCTTTAAATTTAAATTACTAATGATAAAAAATATTATTAATATCGGTATTCCAAGTAAAGGTAGATTGAGAGCTGATATCTTAAAGATATTTAAAAAAAATAAACTAAATTTAATCTCAGAAAGAGGTGAAAGAGATTTATTAGGATCTATTAAAAACTTGAAAAATGTTAAAGTATTATATCTTCATGCAAGAGAGATAGTTGAAAGACTTGGAGATGGCTCTTTAGATCTTGGCTTTTCTGGATTTGATTTATTAAAAGAAAGTGAAGTAAATATTCAAAAAAAGATAAGTGTTGTTAAGAATTATGACTTTGGTAAAGCAACATTGGTTGTGGCTATCCCAGATCCTTGGATTGATGTTCAAACAGTTGCTGATTTAGAAGAAATTGCTTTTGAATTTAAAGATAAAAAGAAAAAAAGATTAAGAGTGGCAACAAAATATCCCAATTTAACAAGGGAGTTTTTGTTTTCAAAAGGAGTTACTCAATTTAAATTAGTTAGTAGTTTAGGTGCAACTGAAGCGTATCCTTTTACAGAGTCATCTGAAATTATAACTGATATTACTTCGTCTGGTGAAACTCTAAGAGCAAATAATCTTCGAATTCTTAAAGATGGTGAAATTTTAAAGTCAGAAGCCTGCATGATGGCTTCAAAATCTTCTTTAAAAAATGGTTTGGTTAAAAAACTAGTTAAGTTACTTTCGAAGTAAAGTATCTTTTACGTAAATTAAAATAATCCTAATAATATCAAGGTTTCTAAGTACTGCATAAGCTGCAACCATAGCTCCTATAATAAGTAGTATTTTTAGTATTAAGATTAATTCCATAGAGACAGTTTTAAATAATTACATATATAAATCAAATTTTTACTATAAAATATCTCCTAGAATCATGGACATAATTTTATTAACCGTATTAGTCTTGTTATTAGGAGTTGCTTTAGCAATCCTTTATCTAAACTTAAGATCTAAGCCAAAAGATGATAGTGAAAATAAGGAAGCTGAAGAGATGGCCAATTTAAAGACAGAAATTACTTCATTAAAAGATACCTTAAATACTACTATTAATACTTCACTTGGCTCAATGTCGACTTCATTTAACAATTTATCAACGGGGGTAACT
>JADHPA010000046.1 GCA_016778675.1 Candidatus Pelagibacter sp.
TTTGTAGCCTTAAATATTGGAATAGAGTTTTTAGGATTTTGTTTGTTACTGTTGTCAGCTATTTTAATTGGTATCTGGGCTTATAGAGGAGGCCATAAAGGTATTCTTGTGCTGCAATTTTTTTATGCAACAGCGGGTATAATTGGAATGATACGTTGGTTTTAATTAAAATTAGCAATAATTTTTGGAATATAATTTTTAAAATTAAAAAACCCCTTATTACAATATTGCCAAGAAAATTGATCTAACTTTCTATATAAAAATTTAATATTTCTTAATTGATTATTTTGAATAAAATCCAAGTTTTCACCAACGGTTGGATAAAGAGCATAAACTTCTTCAGTAATATTTTTTAAATCATTAATGTTAATAGTTTCACAATTAATTGATTTTTCTTCTAATCTTATTTTTTGATCCTCTAAAAGATTAGCTTTAAATTTCAACACTTTTTCACTTAATTCGATAGTTCTATTTGTATTATTTAGGACCAAAAAAATTTTTTTAAATTTATCTTCTTTAAAATCAGAAAATTCAAATGCCATATTATTTTCAAATATTAATAAAGTTTTATCTTCAAAAATCTCAGAATTTTTAAAGCTCTTATTGATAACTGAATACATTTTATCACTAGATATAGGCTTAGCATTTTCATTAAGTTTTATGTTTTTAAACCTATTATTTGTAAATTTATTTATGTTCCATTCACTTGCTAAATAATTTTTACCCTGCGTTTGAATGCCAGCAACCCATCTCCAACCAAGGGTATTTGATGCAGCATCTCCATCGTACAAATGATTCATAAAAAATTCGGCTCCTAATTGCCAAGGAAGTTCTAAAGTGAAAACCCAAATACTTGCAAACCACATTCTTGCATGATTGTGCAAATAGTTATTTTCTTTCAATTCATTTACCCATTCATTGAAACATTCTATGTTTGTACTACCCTCAATGGCATTTTTATAATCAGCGTTATCTATAAATTCTTCACGTATCTTTTTTAATTCATTTAAGTAATCTGGCCAAACATTAGGTCTTAATTCTAACCAACCTTTCCAATAAACACGCCAAAGAACTTCCTGAATAAATTTTTCATTTTTTGCAAATGAAAACTTTTTAAGAGATTTATTAATTACTTCTAATTCATTTATTACTCCGTGTGTTATATAGGGGGATAAACAAGAAATATTAGATCTATTACTAGGTCCAAAATCAAAATTTCTTAGTTTTGAATAATCTGTAAGATTTTGTTCAATAAAATTATTTAATTGATCAACGGCTTTAGCCCTTGAAGCTTCAAAAATCATTTTAAACTATTTAGATTTTCTTTTCTTTAGGCCCAATTTATCACTATGTCTCAATCTAAGAATAACTATTGCAGATGCAATCAGAACTATAGCTATAGCTTCATAAACTAATGCTGATGGATCCATCTCTTTTCCTTGCAATATAATAAATCGAGCTAGGGCAGTTATCGCAATTAAAAGAGGTAAAGTTATGCTTATTGATTGCTGGTTCCAAAAAACACGAACCATTGCTAAGACTTCTAAATAAAGAAACATCAAAAGTAAATCTGCTAGCATTACAGATTGATTTAGAAACATATTTTTAATTTCCATACCAACAGCAATTACAGTGCTTACTAAAATAATGCACATTAATACTAGTTGTAAATTTTTTGCTATTTTATCCATTACTTATCTTTACTAAATGGTAGCCACTTTTCAAACACTGATTTTGATGGACCATCATATGGAATTGAGTAAGAGCTAGGGTTTGGACTGGTTAAAACTTCTATTCCTTTAGAGAATACGAAGATGAATACAATGACAAAAACAATAACCATAATTTTAAATGGATCAAAGTTTTTAGTTTTGAATACACTGCTAGATTGTGCTTCTGCTTTATGAAAATGTTTGAATGTCATATAGACTGCAAATATCAATCCAATATGAGCAACGTATAAACCTGCCCAACCAAATGCAAAAGTTGTATAAGAAAATATATATAAACTAAAAACAGTTGTCCAAACGAAGCTCAGAACTAATAGAATTTGCAATCTAACGGACCTCGGTAAAGACCTTAGATCATTTTTACTATCATCAAATAAAATGTTAGCAGCATCTTTCATCCAATTTTTTAACGATTCCATGAGGATAGATTAGATTTTTATTAGATAAAAACAAAGGTTAAATTGTCCTTTAATTTTTAGCTTAAATTGGACTTTATTACACTTTCTAAATTTGTAGAGCTTTGGGCGCCTGAAATAAAATCTTTTCCTATTTCAAAGAAGGGCACTCCACTAATTTCTTTCTCTTTTGCGACCGAAATATATGAATTAACTTCTTCAATATTTTTTAAGTTAAAAAAATCATTAATTGCATCTCCATAAATATTAAATTCTTTTCCAATATTAATTAAGATTTCTTTATCTCCAATATCAAGACCTTCAATGAAGTATGATTGATATATTTTTTCTTTAATTTCGTTGTGTACATTAGATTGTTCAGCTAATTTGATTAATAAGTGAGAAAATACAGTATTAGGTGTTTTCTTTATCTTATCTAGATTAAAATTAAGATCTTCTTTGTTGGCTTCTTCTGTCATTCGATCATACATTGGTTGAGCAAACTCTTTTCCGCCAAACTTTATTTCTAAGTACTTGTTTCTTTCAATTCCTTCTTTAGGCATGTCGGTATTTAGTTGAAATGGAACATGCTCTATCTCAAACTTAGTTTCAGGAAAGGCCTTTAAAGCTTTATTTAATCTTGTCTGACCAATAAAACACCATCCACAAATTGTGTCAGCAAATACTTTTATTTTCATTAATTTATGAACGAAGTTTTTGTTTATGAAAGTTAATAAATCTTTCTACGTTTGATTTATTAAAGGTTTTATTTTCTTCAAAAGAAACTTTTTTCATTGAGTAAGCATTACTTTTTGTCTGTCTAGACATTATGGTGATATTACCTTTGTATAATTTGAGTTTAACAGATCCATTAACTTTATTCTTTTTAAGGTCAACAATTTTTTGAAGTTTAAATCTTGCTTTTGAGTACCAATAACCATTGTAAATAAGTTCTGCATATTTAGGCATAATCTCATCTTTTTTATGCATAGTTTCTTTATCTAAAGTAACAGACTCAATTGCTCTATGTGCTGACATTAATAGTGTTCCACCAGGCGTTTCATAAACACCTCTAGATTTAATCCCAATAAATCTGTTCTCAACTAAATCAACTCTACCCACTGCATTTTTACCAGCAACATCGTTAAGTTTTTTTAACAAATTTCCAGGCGATAATTTTTTACCATTAATTGTTGCAGGGTCTCCATTTTTAAATCCTATAGTTACAAAAGAAGGTTTATTGGGTGCTTTTTCAGGAGACACCGTTCTTTGAAAAAGAAATTCAGGAGCTGAATTTTTTGGGTTTTCTAAAACCTTACCTTCAGTTGATGTGTGATATAAATTATCATCAATAGAAAAAGGAGGAGCACCTTTTTTATCTGTTGGAATTGGAATATTATTTTTTTTTGCATATTTAATTAAATCTGTTCTAGAATTTAATTTCCAAATTCTCCACGGTGCAATAATTTTAACTTTTGGACCAAAGTAATGGTAACCCAATTCAAATCTTACTTGGTCATTTCCTTTACCAGTTGATCCATGTGAAACAGCATAAGCTCCAAATTTTTTAGCAGCAGCAATTTGACGTTTTGCAATTAAAGGTCGAGCAATTGATGTACCCAATAAATAAACACCTTCATAAATTGCATGTCCTCTTATCATTGGAAAAACATAATCTTTTACAAAAATATCTTTTAAATCTTCAATAATGATATTTCTAACACCTAGTCTTTTGGCATTTTTTATAATTTTTTTTCTATCAATTTCTTGCCCAATATCTGCGGTATAACAAATAACTTCTGCGTCATAGTTTTCTTGAAGCCATTTTAATATAATAGATGTGTCTAGCCCACCAGAATATGCGAGTACAATTTTTTTTTTAGGTTTCATCTACTTAGCTGCAATTTGCTATAGTAGCATTGTATGCCTTAGTGAAACCCAATAGTGAATAATGATCAATAGTTGAAGATCCATTCTGAGTATAACCTGTAATCATTATCCTAGATCCTCTTTTCATTGTTTTGATCATTTTTTTTTCTAATTTATTATCTTGGTCTGACATCCAAGCAAACCCTTCTTGAATAAGATCAAATTTATATATGTTTTTTCCTGAAGTTGCTGTTACCGTATTTTTATTATTAAATTCATAGCCACCAGTAACACTTATCTCATTGGTTATTTTTTCTCCAGGTCTAAAGCTAATAAATAATCGTGCTTCTCTAGGGTTCGCCTTGGGTGATTGGAGAACTGGCTTAGATTGAGCGAAACACACTTTACCTGTGTCCGAGTTTATTACATATGTTTCCCAATCTTTATGTGTACCCATTTTTTTTACTTCTTCAGCATTAACTTGGCTGATAAAAGTAGCAACAAAGATTATGATTATAAAATTTTTAATTATGGACATGGGTTAGGGTAAATAGTTTGTATTTCATTTATTTCTTTAATTACTTCATCAGTTAAATTTATATTTACACTTTCTATATCAGTTTTCAACTGCTCCATAGTTGTTGCCCCAATAATTACACTTGTCATAAAAGGTTGTATTTCACAAAATTTAAGTGACATTTGAGTTAAGTTTAGGTTATGTTTTTTTGAAATTTCATAGTATGCATCAACTGCTTTTTTTGTATTTGGTTTTTCATATCGAGTCCAAAAATTACCATCTCTTTCAATTCTAGAGTTTTTTGGTAATTGGTTGTTTCTGTACTTTCCAGTTAAGTATCCACTTGCTAATGGAGAATAAGCTAATAGACCAATTTCATCTCTTATTGAAATCTCAGCAAGTCCAACCTCATAAGTTCTATTTAATAAATTGTAAGGGTTTTGAACAGACATCATTCTTGGAAGACCTTTTTCTTTTGCTAGCTCTAAAAATTTTGTTACACCCCATGGTGTTTCATTAGATAAACCAATTTCTCTAATTTTCCCCGCATCTACAAACTTTTGTAAATTGCCTAAGACATCTTCAAATTTATTCCATTCACCATTATCTTTGTGTTCATAGCCCAATCTTCCAAACATATTGGTATTTCTCTCAGGCCAATGTAGCTGATAGAGATCAATATAATCAGTTTGTAATCTTTTTAAGCTATCGTTAACAGCTTCAGTCATTTTTTTTATTCCATAATTATTACCACCTCCTCTTAAGTAGGCTCGCATAGGACCAGCAACTTTAGTTGCTAAAATGACTTTGTCTCTTTTGTTTGTTTTTTTAAACCAGTTACCAATTATAATTTCTGTATGACCGTAGGTTTCTTCTTTTGGTGGAACCGAATAAAGCTCTGCCGTATCCCAAAAATTTACTCCTTGATCTAATGCATAATCCATCTGCTCAAAACCTTCTTCCTGAGTATTTTGCTCTCCCCAAGTCATTGTCCCTAGACAAATTGTGCTAACCTTTAAATCAGTATTTCCTAGTTTTTTGTAGTTCATATTAATTTAATCCTTAATAAGGTATCTTGAAATAATAGTAAAAGCCTTTATATATACGGTATGGAATTCAATAAACAAAATATACTAAATAAAGTAAAAGAAGCTCAACGATCAACAGTAGTAATGGATGAGGGCCTAAGAGCCTACATGTTAAAAGTCTATAACTACATGGCATCTGGTATTTTATTAACTGGATTAGTTTCTTTAATATTTTTTAAACTTTCAGTAGTAACAGACGCGAATGGATCAATTGTTGCTTTAACAAGTTTGGGAAATACAATTTTTTTATCAGGTTTTAAATGGGTTGTAATGTTAGCTCCTCTTGGAGTTGTTTTTTACATGAGTGCTAGAATTAACAAAATGTCGGCTGCAAGTGCCCAAACAACTTTTTGGGTTTTTGCCTCATTGATGGGTCTTTCTTTATCTTCAATATTTCTAGTTTATACAGGAGCGAGTATTACTAGAGTTTTCTTTATTACTTCAATTACTTTTGGAGCAATGAGTATTTACGGCTACACAACTAAAAGTGACCTTACAAAACTAGGATCATTTTTAATGATGGGATTAATTGGTATTATTGTGGCATCAGTTGTTAATATGTTTATGAAATCTTCCATGATGGATTTTGTTATTTCAATCTTAGGTGTTTTAATTTTTGTGGGACTTACTGCTTATGATACCCAAAAAATTAAAAACATGTTTGTTTCAAGTGATACTGGAGAGTTAATGGGTAAAAAAGCTGTGATGGGCGCCTTAACTCTATACTTAGACTTTATAAATTTATTTATAATGTTACTGAGATTATTTGGACAAAGAAGATAGTTTTTACTTTTTAAGATTTTTCCAATTAGTATTTTTAAGTAATATTTCTAGATCAAAGGAATTTTTTAAAATTTTCCCATTAGAGTCAGTGATTAAATATTTCAGATTTTTACTGTTAGGTTTAAAATTTTTACAAATTTTGTATAAAGCATTTTCGGTGGCATTTTTAAAAACACTGAAACTTACTTGTCTGCTTGAAATATTTAAACCATAATCTTTCCAAGTTCCTGCTGAGACCATTTTGGCATATAAATCTAAAATAACTTTAAGCTCATTCTTTTCAAAAAATTGTTTCTCAGTAATCTGATTATGAGGATTGTTGATGACTAATTTTAAGTTTCTATTCATCAAGCTTATGCTTCTTAATTATAGATATTTGAAAGGCCGTAAAAATAATAGTTATTGGTAGCATTCCCCAAACCTTAAAATTAACCCAAAACTCTTCAGTTTGTGTTCTCCAAATATATTCATTTAACAATGCAAGACCAAAGAAAAAATACATCCATCTTTTGTTTAAAATTTCCCAACCAATATCAGTTAAAGAAATTGATTTACCCATAATTTTCTTAAGTACAGGTTCTTTTGTAAAGTATTTTCCAAAAAACAAACCAAGAGCAAATAAAATATTTATAATTGTTGGTTTTATGTAAACAAAAATTGGATCATTAAAATAAATGGTAAGACCACCAAAGAATGTAATTAAAATACCACTCAGCAAAGGCATCATGGGTATTTTTTTTTCAAAAACCCAAACAATTGCTAAAGCAACTAGAGTTGCAACTATAAGTGGTGGTATGGCAACTGATAAATTTTTATCATTATTATAATAATAGAAAAAAAATATAGCTAAAGGCCCAAAGTCTGTTGCAAATTTAAGAAAAGATTTATTCACTTGAGACATATTAACATAATAAAAAAACAATTATATTTTTTTTATTGATTTTTGTTTTTAAACCCCCATATTAATAATAATGGCAATTCAAAAAGCAAAATTTTCAATAGGTGATATTGTTAAACACAAACACTTTGAGTTTAGAGGTGTAATTTACGATGTTGATTTTGAGTTCAATAACTCTGAAGAATGGTATCAGTCAATTCCTAAGAATGTACGTCCAAGAAAAGATCAACCCTTTTATCATTTACTAGCTGAAAATGATGAGATTACCTACGAAGCCTATGTATCAGAACAAAATCTACTTATGGATGACTCAGAGGATCCAATTAAACATCCATTAATTGAAGAGATATTTTCTGGAAAAAAGGGCTCTAGTTACTTTAAGCCATCTAATTAAATCTTTTTTTTAACACATTTTACTCAAACCTCAGACACAGATTGAGCCTAAATTAAACTATATTCTGGTCAAGAGTGTTAAACTAATACCTCTTAGTAATCATTATCTCCCTCTTCACTCTTGATCAGATTAACTTTTAAAAATAAGAATTAATTTAACTTCTTTTAATATATATAATTTTAAAATGTTTAGATATTTTGAACCTAATAAGATTTTTGCAATAACTTCAAAGGCACCAAAATATGTTCTATTTCTATTTATCGTTGTTTTAACAATTGGCTTAATAGAAGCACTCATTCTTTCACCTGAAGATTATAAACAAAGTGACTCTGTAAGAATTATGTACGTACATGTCCCCGCAGCATGGATATCACTTGGAATATTTTCAAGTTTAACTTTATTGTCTATTGGAAGCTTTATTTTTAAAAATAAAAATTTTGCATTAATTGCAAAAAGCTTGGCACCATCAGGCTTTGTTTTTAATATTGTAGCATTAGTTAC
>JADHPA010000047.1 GCA_016778675.1 Candidatus Pelagibacter sp.
GCATTCAATCAGTATCTATTTCAGAAATAATGCATTTGACTGGTTGCAAAAACCTAAAAGATGGGTTTATTAAAAATGAATATATTTTAAACTTTGAAAAATCATTAATGATTAGAAATTATATATATGACAATAAGACATTTAAAAAATATAAGTCTACTGATCTAAGTGTGAAACAAGAAGGTTCAGTAGAAAGATTTATTTATGAAGAATCAGATCTAATTTATACTGATAAAATTGGCTATCCACAGTTCTACACTCAACTTATGTTTAAAAAAGATAGTCCAATAATAAATATCAAAACAGTAATTAACGGAGAAGAAGGTATATCAAAAATATCTACTTGCAAAAAAGTTGAGGTATTTGTTAAAGAAAGTTAAGATTTTTTATTTTTTTTATTTAACTTACTTATAAAATTAGTTTTTTTTGGAATGGGTCTATTGCTTGTAATATTACTTCTATGTTTAGCAAATGCTTGTTTTTGAGCTAACTTCATTGCTTTTTTTGATGACATTATTTTATTCTATATTTATTCCTAATAAAATAAACTTTAATTAATCGAAATTTTTTGTCTTTGTAAAACGTTAAAATTTTTATCAGTAATTACCATTTCACCAGATGAAACGGCAGTATTCGTAACTTCTAAGATTGTAACATAATGGGTAATTAAAACTAAATTTTTACTACTATTCCATTCATTTACATATTCTTTTAGTTCTTTGATTTGTTTGGTTTTATTTTTTGAAAATTTTTCACTAAAAAAAGAATTTAAAAAGCTTTTTGTTTCAAATTTTTTAAAAGCATATTCAGCTGTTTGTTTGCATCTACACCATTCACTAGATAAAACTTTATCAACCTTTATTTGATTTTTTGTAAAAAAAATTCCTAAATTTACAGATTGAACGATACCCTCTTCATTTAAATTCCGTTGAGTGGAACAATCGGTTATATCAAAATTGCTAGGATCTCCTCCTCCAGGGGCATAAGCATGTCTCACAAATATTAATTTTCCCCCGTCCTTTAAAATATTTTCAATGTTTGTGTTAGAATAAGTTTTAAATGGTAGATTGAAAGATATAAGTAAAAATATTAAAATTTTAATAAGTTTCATGAATGACTATTAAGTTCGAAAAAATAAATAATTCAATAATTAAATGTAAAAAATGTGCTCGCTTAATTAGTTATAGTAAAAAAATTTCAAAAGACAAAAGAAAGCAAAATATTAACGAAATTTATTGGGGAAAACCTGTGCCCGGGTTTGGTGACATTAATGGCAAATTAATGATTATTGGACTTGCTCCTGCAGCACATGGAGGAACAAGAACAGGTAGAGCTTTTACTGGAGATAAGTCGGGTGATTTTTTATTTAATTGTCTCTATAAAGTTCAAATTTCAAATCAACCTAAATCTACAAACATCAATGATGGTTTAAAATTAAAAAATACTTACATCACAAACATACTTAAGTGTGTTCCCCCAGAAGATAAGCCCTTAAAAAGTGAGTTGGATAATTGTTCAAGTTATTTTGATTATGAAATTAAAAATTTAAAAAAATTGAAGGTAATTTTAACTCTAGGAAAGATAGCTTTTGATAATTGCATTAAATTTTATAATAAAAGTTATAAATTTGAAAAAAAATTAAAATTCAAGCATGGAGCAAAATATAAGTTGCCAGATGGGAGGACTTTAATTGCAAGCTATCATCCGAGTCCAAGAAATGTAAATACTAAAGTTATTAATACAAAAAAAATGATTTCATTATTAAGAAAAGCTAAAAAATTATTTAAACTTTAATACTGTCACAAAAATAAGGTTTAAAATCTTCAAATAAACTTCCTGGGATTTTCATGGGTTTTCCTTCTTCATTAACAAAGACCAAATGAACTTTGGCTTCTGTTATCAAATCTTCATCCCTACTAATAAATTGATTCATAAAAAACGAGGTTTTTGTAAATGACTTTATAAAAGATCTCACTTTAAGTTGATCCTCAAGATATGAGGGTTTTATGTATTCTATATTGCATGACTTTACTATTATTAAAGCTCCAAATTTTTCTTTTATCTTTTTATTACTGAAACCAAGTTCGACTAAAGCTTCAGTTCTAGCTCTTTCAAGAAATTTTAGATAATTTGCATAATAAACTACACCACCCGCATCTGTGTCTTCGTAATAAACTTTTAAATCATAAAAAAAATTTTCATGCATGTAAGTATACTAACAAAAAAAATGATTTTTAACATCAAAGTAAGATATAATAATGATAATGAAAGTTTATATAATTTGGCTAACTGCCGTTATAGCTTGGAATTTCATGGTACCTAGAGCAACACCATTAGAAGATGTGGTTGTTGCTGTACTTTTGTCGTTAATGAGTATGTTTCTTAAAAAAAAACTTTAAATCAAATTTATTTATCTGAAAAATAAATGTTTTGATAATACGATATTGCTTTTAGTTTTGAATTATCGGTATCAGTCATTATTGCTACACCTGAAATATTATCGACATCTAAACCATGTAACTTCATAAAATCTTCTTTAACATTAGCTTTAACTGTAACCCATGTATTAGGTTTATCGATTGTAGTTGACAAAACATAGTCAATAGATTTTTTTGTGTACGGACTGGGCCAATTTTGATCAATTATATTATTGCTTGAAAATACATAGTTAATTGCTCTATTTGACAGGGGTGTTGCTCCTGTTTTTTTAATTACAAAAACACGTGCTGCATAATCATGACCTTTTTTACTGTTTTCAATTATCCCTGAAAGATCTTTTTCAACTTTCCAAGTGATATTGATAAATGGTGTTTTATTTAAGTCTATTTCTATTTCCTTACCAAGTCCTGAGCCTACACCTTCAGCTTCAGCTTTGATATAAGCACCATTCTCATTAGACCCAAGTGTCCATTTGGTTTCTCCTTTGACCTTTTTTACTTGTAGATTCTTGAACTCCTCGTCCGTAAATTCAAATACCCTAACATTTTCAGCAACAGTACTGGTTGAAAATAGAATTAATGTTAGAAATAAAATTAAAAAATTTTTTATCATTGCAGTCTATATAGCTATTGTATTTCAAAAAACAATATTTGAACAAAATTTAAACATTTAAAAATCAACTTTAGGTATTAATTCTAATGATATGAAAATAATTTCTATATTTGTCCTTTTAGTCTATTGGTCGGTAATACTGCTTGCACCTGTCATTTCTAAAGAACAAAAAATTTACAAGACTGAGACCAAAATAACCTTAAATAAGCTTAATAAGTAGATCTACCACCACTAATATCAAATACTGCTGCTGTAGAAAATGAATTTTCTTCAGAGGATAACCAGCAAACTAATGAAGTAAACTCTTCAATTTCTAGAAATCTACCTCTTGGAACTTTTGATAACATCCTAGCAACGTGTTCCTTTGACATTTGGTCTAAGATTCTAGTTTTTGCACCAGCTGGTGTTATTGCATTAACAGCAATATTTTTATCAGCTAATTCTTTGCCTAGTGATTTAGTTAGACCAATAGCCCCTGCTTTTGCTGAACTATAAGCGCTCGCATTTGCATTCCCATCTTTGCCAGCAACTGAAGCAACGTTAACTATTCTTCCATAATTATTCTTGATCATATTGGGAACAATGCATTTGCAGCAATTAAAAGTGCCCATTAAATTAATCTGAACTATCTTATTCCATTCATCAACATCGTAGTCCCACAGAGATGAGGTTGAACCAGTAATACCAGCATTATTAATTAAAATGTCAATATTAGATATTTTTGTTATTTGGCCTACAGTGTTTTTAACATTACTAAAATTAGATACATCCACTATATTATATTCAAGGTTTGGATTGTTTATTTCTTTTACAGCTTTTTGTAATTCTTTTTCATCAATATCCCAGATTATAGTTTTTACGCCAGAATTTAAAAATCTCTTTGCAATATCTAGACCGAAACCTTGGGCGCCACCAGTAATTATTGCAGTTCTATTTTTAAGATCAAATTGATGCATTAAGATTTTTTATTAGCAATAAGATAATAAGTTAAAGAAGAGATAAAAGTGCCGATTATCCAAGAATAAGAATGAAAGCTCATTAAGCTTTCATTCCAAATTGTAGAAGCAGAAAAGATAAAGCCTAAAAACAAAGAATAAAGACCTCTTAAATTCCAACCATTTGAATAAAAATATAGCCCTTCAGTATTTGATGAAAAAATTTGTCTATTGTCTAAATTAGTTTCTTTAACAAAGTAATAGTCAATAATTATAAGTCCAAATATTGGTCCAAAAAAAGAGCTTAGGGTGTCAATAAATGCTAAAATGCCGATCTGACTTAATAAAGGTAACCAAAAAATACCAATTATAAAACCAATGCAACCAATTATGATTGCTGAACTTCTTAAATTTAGAACACTTGGAATAAAATTTATTAGTGAATTTTGAGTTGGAATATAATTTGCAATTAAATTAGTTGAAGCAGATGAAAAAATAATAAAAAATAAAACAATCACAGTTAATTGTATATTATCGATCTTACCCACTATATCAGTTGGGTTTGTTAAAATTCTTTCCATAAGTTCCAAATTTTTATTTAGAAAAATATCTGCCCCAATGACAATAAAAACTGTAAAAAAAGAAAATAATAATAAATTTAATAATAGGCTTAAGTTACCTTTTTTTAATTCCTTTTCGTCTTTAACATATCTGCTAAAGTCTCCATAATTTACAATTATAACAGAAAAATATGCAAAAACTGTTCCAACAACAGCAATTAATGGAGCTATATTGGTTTTATCAAATAGATTATTTATAGAAAAAATATCAACAAAAGCTGAACTTATAACTTTAACGTCATAGAGTAATACAACTAAAAAAAATATTAACATCCCGCTATAAACAGTAATTGCTGAAAATTTTATTATACTTCTATTAAATTGATGGCTTTTGCTAAATAAAAAAAGCTGCAAACTAATTGTGAAAATAAAAGCAATCCAATCGATTAAATTTAATCCTAAAATAAAAATTAAAAAAATATCTTCATCAAGAAAAGAGCTATCAATAGAAAAAATTGAAATTCTAATCAGATAACTAAAAAGTTTTGATAAAAAATAAGTTTGAATGCCAAACATAAAGATGCCAACAATTCCTCTTGTTAAAGCAAAATATTTAGCTCCGTTAATTCCAAGAGCACTTCTTAAAATTACTGGAAACGGTAATCCATATTTTTGGGAGGGTTTACCTATTAAATTAGCAAAAAAATAAACAAATATAGATGCAATCAAACTACCAAATAAAACTACAAATATATTAAGTTCATAAACTAAATAAAGAGAAGCAATTAAAGAAAAAGCAATTACACTTTGGATATTACATCCCCAAAAATAAAATAACTCTTTCCAAGTCCAATTTTTATCATTGGGATTAACACTAACTAACTCCCAGTTTATTAAAGCATTGTTTGATTTGATTTGATTCACTAGTTTTATAATAAACTAATAAATACTACTGTCCATATAGATAGGTTGGTAGCCATAAAGCAATTTGTGGAAATACTATTATTAAAATAAGTCCAATAACTTGAATCACCATAAATTGCATCATTCCATAATAAATATCTTTAAGATCCCATTCTGGAACTACACCTTTTAAGAAATAAGCAGATAGAGCTACAGGTGGTGAGAGCCATGCGGTTTGCAGATTAACTGCAACAAGTATTGCAAACCAAGTTAAATTAAATCCTAGAGCTTCAACTAATGGTATAATTATTGGAACTATAATCATTACTATTGGTACCCATTCTAAAGGCCAACCTAATAAGAAAATTATAACCATAATCATGCCAAGGATTAAATATCTATTCATTTCTAAACTTAGTAAAAATTCAGTTAAAAGCATCGGTGTTCCTAATCTAGAAAACACTGCCCCAAAAAAATTTGATGCTGCAACCAATACCATTATCAAAGCTGAAATTTCTAGAGTTTTAACTAAAGCCTCTTGTAACTTTTTAAAAGTTAATTTTCTATAAGCGACCGCTAAAACCAAGGATCCCATTGCACCACAGCCTGCAGCTTCAGTTGGAGTTGCAAAACCAAATAAAATACTTCCTAGCGCAGCGAAGACTAAGGCGGCTGGTGGAACTAGTCCTAGAAAGAATTCTATCCAAACTGCTTTCATGCTAGTAGCTCTCAACTCTACTGGTAAAACCGGTCCAAGACTTGGGTCAATCCAACATCTAATTGTTGTGTAAGCCGCATATAAGGTTGCTAGTAATATTCCAGGAATAATTGCTGCAGCAAAGAGGTCTGTTACTGGAATTTCCATTATTGGACCCATCACAACTAACATAATGCTTGGTGGTATTAGAATACCCAATGTACCACCAGCTGTAATTGTTCCAGCGGCCAATCTCACATTATAACCTGATTTATTCATAGATTTGGCTGCCATTATTCCAAGTATAGTTACAGAGGCACCAACAATTCCTGTAGCAGCTGCAAAAACAACTGAAACAAAAAGAACAGCATAGTATAAAGAGCCTCTTACTTTAGATAACATTAGCTGAAATGCTGAAAATAATCTCTCCATCAAGCCAGCCTGCTCCATCATAATTCCCATAAAAACAAAGAGGGGAACAGCAGCCAGAGTTTGCTCTGTCATGACCATAGAAAACTGCAGAGTCATTAAATAAAATACTAATTTACCAAATCCAAGGTATCCAAAAACAAATCCAAGGAATATTAAAGTAAATGAAATTGGAAAACCTACAAAAATAGAGAACAACATTACCCCTATTAAAATGAAACCTAAAACAGCTGGATCCATAAATTCAGCTAACATTATTTTTGTTCTCCTGGCCACTTGCCTTTAGTTGCAGCCCAATAGCTTTTTAATAATTCAGATACACCTTGAACTAATAAAAATATAATTCCTAAAAATAAACATGCTTTAATTGGCCACATATATGGCATCCAAGCAGTGTCCATCCCTTTTTCACCTCTCATTATAGATTCTTGTAAAAACCCAGTCGACATATACAAAAATACGCTTAATCCAGGAAAATAAAATATAAGGTATAACCAGAAATCTATTCTACCTTGGTTTTTAGTTTTAAAATTTCTGTATAAAAAATCAGCTCTTATATGAACACCTTTTGATAAAGCATAACCAGCACCAAGCATGAATAGAGCTCCATACATAAATCTACTCATGTCATACGCCCACATTGTAGGAGCATTAAAAAGTTTTCTTGCTAAAACCTCATAAACCATCGCAAATATTAAAGGGATGGTGATCCAACAAACCACATTACCAATCCACTTACTTGCTAAATCAATTTTTGTAATAGTTAATGCCATCCATTTAGGCATATCTTCAGGCATTGATCCTGAACCACTTCGCCTTTCAGCTATCATTTCATCGGATATATCTAATTTGGTAGGTTCGTTTGCCATAATAAATTTTCTAAAAAAAAACTAAAGCGGACCGTTAAATCCGCTTTAGTTATATTTATTTTTTTTTCTAAATACTACTTTAATGTTTCAGCGTGAGCCATTCCTAGCTTAGCGTTAGACATTTGAGATCCAGACCAGAAAGGCACTGCAATATCAGCAAATGCTTTTTGAGAGTCCCAAACCTTTTTAAAAAATTTGTTCTCTTTAGCATTTTTTTCTAAACTTGCTTTTGCAGCAGCCATATATGCTGGGAAATAATCAGCTGGAGTATCATGTAAAATCACACCGTGTTTTCCAGTCAACTCAGCTAAAGCTTTTCCGTTTTCATATATTCTATAACTCATAGATTTTGATAGAGATGCATTCGCAGCAACTTCTAAAGCTTTTTTCTCTAAAGCAGACATCTTTTTGTATTTAGAGCCTGTAATATAGAAGTCAGCATTTACTACTACTTGGTGAAGACCTTGTAGGTAGTAATGTTTTAGAACTTTCTGGAAACCAAATACCATGTCAGGTTTTGGACAACACCATTCAGCAGCATCAATTGTTCCTGCTTCAAGAGCTGG
>JADHPA010000048.1 GCA_016778675.1 Candidatus Pelagibacter sp.
CCCATGAAAAACTCGTTTAACTCAAGAGTTCCATTGCCGTTAAAGTCACTGATGAACATCAAGTTTGCTTGATTCCAGTTTTGGAACCAATCTATTGACTGAACTTCAGCAAATGATTTACCAATAATACCTGTTGGTAGTGTTGGATCGATCAACGATAGTTTAGATAGTGTTGCTAACATTGGCGCAGAAGAATACAGAAGGAAGATAAAGAATAATGACCAACCAACTGATTTTCTAGCTGCTTTAACGCTTGGAGTAGTAAAGTATCTCATCATCACGTGTGGTAATGAAGCTGTTCCCATCATCATCGCCAATGCTAATGAAATAAATGCCCAAGGCGTAGCGTTTACTGCAGAGTGTGCTTTAGTTATTCCAGCTAACCCTTTAGGTACTGTTGCAAGATCAGCAGCAGAGTTTTTAACAAAACCAAACTGTTGTTCTAACTCACCAATTCTAGCCACTTCATCAGCTAACATAAAGTGAGGGAAGAACCCTGCACCCATTTTGTTACTGATCCAAAAAATTGGAAGTAAGTAAGCTATAATTAGCACGATATATTGTGCAACCTGTGTCCAAGTTACCGCTCTCATACCACCTAACATTGAACACATTAAAATACTAATTAGTCCAATATATACAGCGTATTTAAAGTCGATATCTAGAGCAACAGATGCAATAGTACCTGTAGCATTAATCTGAGCAGTCACATAAGTGAATGAAGCTACAGTCAAAACTACTACAGCACAGAACCTTGCTAGATTACCACCATATCTTGTACCTATAAAATCTGGAACTGTGTAACAGCCAAATTTTCTTAAGTATGGTGCTAATAAAGTTGCAACTAATATGTAACCACCAGTCCAACCAACAAGTAGAGCCATATATCCGTAACCTTTAAAGTAAATACCACCTGCCATTGCAACGAATGAAGCACCAGACATCCAGTCTGCTGCTGTCGCCATACCGTTGAATACAGTTGGAACTTGCCTTCCAGCTACGTAATACGCATCTGCTTGAGCTGTTCTTGATAGATAACCTATCAATGCATAGATGAATATTGTAAAGGCTACAAAAGCAACACCTATTGCTTTAGCAGTCATACCCATCTGCTCACCAATTGCCATTAAGATTATGAAACCTATAAAACCTCCCGTATAGATTCCGTAAACTTTTGGCAAATTGTCTATAAATTTACCTTTTATCATTATTGATCTCCTTTTTCGTTGAAGCCAAATTCTTCATCGATTTTTTCTTGCCTATTAGCAAACCAAAAAATCAGGATTACGAAAATTCCAAGAGATCCTTGACATGTAAACCAGTATGTCCATGGATAACCGAAAGGTCCTGTAACCTCGTTCATTTCAGCTGCGAAAAGGAAGATGCCGATTGAGAAAACAAACCAAATAGCCAATGTTACGAATAACAATGACCTAGTTTTTTCCCAGTGTTTTGTTGCGTTTGACATTTATACCTCTCTATTTTAGTTATAACTAACCGAAAACATACCCATTCTGATGGTTTTTAAAAGGTTAAAATTGTTCAAATTAGGTACTTATTTGCTTATTTTTTTAAGCTATAATGGCATATATATGAACTTTTATGCAAAAATATAAGCTTTCCTGGAGAGATATATCACTCAATGATTTTAAAGTTTACTTGTTTGCGATGTTTAAGGCTTTTATCCCAAAGAAAAAAATTAAGAATGTAAATGACCTTGAACACTTTATTCAAACAAAATCTGCCTGGGTAACGCAAGTTACTTTATATAATTATTTAAAAACTAGAATGGGTACAAGATACGTTCTTCATTTTGACAATGACGTGTTTATGGCATCTCTTGATATTGCCAGATGGAATATTTATTCTGTTGCTTTACAGGATCTGACATTATTTACGTTCTCATATTTAAAAGTTAATTTTAACCATCAAAATATCAATCAGTCTAAGGAAATTTTTTTTAAAATTTTAGATAGTGAATCTTCTAATAAGATGCCAGTTGATATTATTGAGGAAGCAAAAAAAACTTTTAATGAGCGACTTCAAAATATAAACTGGGAAACTTATTATAAAGATCTGCCATTTAATCCTAGCGCATTATCATTATATAAATGGGCCCCAATAGCTGAAGAATTAAAAACTTTAGATAGAAAAATTGTATTAAACTCTATGATTTTAAAATGGGATAATGTTGAAAAAGAATTTAAAGAGTTAATAAATTTTTAAATATTTCTTCTATTATCAACTAAACTTTGTACAACACTTGGATCAGCCAATGTGGTAGTGTCACCTAATTGATCATGTTCATTTGCTGCAATTTTTCTTAAAATTCTTCTCATAATTTTTCCTGATCTCGTTTTAGGCAGCCCAGGTGAGAAATGGATAATATCTGGTGTTGCTAGAGCACCTATTTGCTTACGAACCCAAAGTTTTAAATCTCTCTCTAGATCAAGGTCAGCTACCTCATCAACATTTAAAGTAACATAGCAGTAAAGTCCGTTACCCTTGATATTATGAGGATAACCAACTACTGCAGCTTCAGCAACTTTTGGATGGGCAACAAATGCACTTTCTATCTCGGCAGTTCCAAGGTTATGACCAGAGACAATAATTACATCATCAACACGTCCTGTTATCCAATAGTAACCGTCTTCATCTCTTCTAGCACCATCCCCTGTAAAGTATTTACCATCAAACTGAGAAAAATAAGTATCAATAAATCTTTGATGATCACCATAGACTGTCCTCATTTGTCCAGGCCAAGATTGAGAAATACACAGCCTTCCTTCGCCAGCTCCCTTAATTTCATTTCCTTCTTTATCAACAATTGCTGGCTTGATACCATAAAATGGTTTTGTGGCCGAACCTGGTTTTAAATTTATAGCTCCTGTTTGAGGACTAATTAATATTCCCCCCGTCTCAGTTTGCCACCAAGTATCAACTATAGGACAATTTGAATTTCCTACAGCTTTGTAATACCACATCCATGCCTCTGGATTTATTGGCTCACCTACCGTACCTAGTAATTTTAAGGATTTTCTTGAAGTTTTTTTCAAAGGACCATCACCTTCACGCATCAAAGCTCTAATGGCTGTTGGAGCAGTATAAAAAATATTTACTTTGTACTTGTCAATAATTTCCCACCATCTCGAACTGTCAGGATATGTTGGAATTCCTTCAAACATTATAGTTGTGGCTCCATTAGCCAGTGGACCATAAATTATATAACTATGACCCGTAACCCACCCAATGTCAGCAGTACACCAATAGATATCTTTAGGTTTATAATTAAAAATATATTGATGAGTCATTGAGGCATAAACCATATATCCACCAGTTGTATGAAGAACTCCTTTAGGTTTGCCAGTTGAACCAGAGGTATAAAGAATGAACAATGGATCTTCAGCATTCATCTCTTCAGGTTCACAGTAATTGGGAACACCTTCAATTAAATCATGGTACCAAATATCTCTATCATTATTCCAGCTAATTTGACCCCCCGTTCTCTTGACTACAATACATTTTTTAATATTAGCACAGCTTCTTAAAGCCTCATCTGTAATTTGTTTTAATGGAATAGTTTTTCCACCTCTAACTCCTTCATCAGCTGTTATGATATATTCTGATTCACAATCATTAACTCTTCCAGAAATAGAGTCTGCTGAAAATCCTCCAAAAATAATAGAATGAACTGCACCAATTCTAGCACAAGCAAGCATTGTGATTGCAAGCTCTGGTATCATTGTTAAATAAATTGTAACTCGGTCACCTTTTTTAATTCCCAATCTTCTCAAACCATTTGCAGTTTTTGATACTTCTCTGTGTAATTGATTGTATGAAATTTTTTTTGTATCTTTTGGATTATCTCCAACCCAGATAATTGCAGTTTTATCTTTTTTATTTTTTAGATGACGATCTATACAATTAGCAGAAGCATTTAATGTTCCATCTTCATACCATTTAATTCTAACTTCTTTCTTACTATATTTAACATTTTTAATTTTTTTGTACGGCTTAATCCAAGTTATTCTTTTTCCCTCATTTTTCCAAAATTCATTATTGTTTTTAATTGAGTCAGAATATTTTTTTTGATACTTGGTCTTATTAATTAAAGCACTTTTGACCCATTCTGGTCTAGTTTTAAAAACTAGCTCTTTTTCTTTTTGTATTTTTACTTTTTTTTTTGAAACTTTTTTTTTAATTTTGGATTTTATAGAACTCTTTTTTTTAGCTTTTGTTTTTTTTTTAAGCTTAGGCTTTTTAGAGCTTCTTTTTTTAGCTTTAGATTTTGTTTTTTTTCGTTTTGGCATGATTTAATTTTTTTAAATACTACCCATCTTATATAAAATTTTCCAGCTTTTAGAGTCAATTGGCATAACGGAGAGTCTGCTTTGTCTAATAAGCGATAAATGGCCAAGTTCTTTGTTTTTTTTAATATCTTTAAGAGTTACGCTCTTGTCTAATTTTTCCTTAAACTTAACTTGGACAGCTACAAATCGCCCTTTTTTATCTGTTTTATCTAAGAAGGCTTCTTTGATGACCTCAACAATACCAACGATTTCTTTGCCAATATTTGAATGATAAAAAAAACATAAATCTCCCTTTTTCATTCTCTTTAAATTTTTTGCTGCTTGATAATTTCTAACTCCATCCCAAGGAGCCCCATTTGTGCCAGCTTTTTTTTGCTGATCAATTGACCAAACATCAGGTTCTGATTTCATCAGCCAGTAATGCATTATAATCTCACTCCAGCACCTTTTAAAAAAATAGCATCTTCATCTAATGGCCACCTAGGTTTTGCAGGACTGTCCAAATCACTAAATTGTTTTAATTTAAATTTTTCTAATCCAACCATTGCAATCATTGCCGCATTATCACCACACAAGTCAATGGGTGGAAAAATTGCCTCAAAACCTTCTTCAACACAAAGGTTGGTTAGAATTTCTCTAATTTTTTTATTTGCTGCAACACCCCCCGCAACTACAAATTTATTTTTATTATCTGGGTTCATTTTTTTAAATTCTTCAAAAGCAATCATACTTTTTTTATATAGTATTTCTTCAATTGTTTTTTGAAAAGATGCTGCAAGATCATATTTTTCTTGGTCAGTTTTTATTTGTTTTGAAATTTTTAAAACAGCAGTTTTTAAGCCCGCAAATGATAAATTACATCCTCCTTTATGAAAAATTGGTTTAGGTAACACATATTTATTGGGATCACCTTTTTTGGCATACACTTCTATTTGGGGCCCACCTGGAAATTCTATACCTAATAATTTTGCTGTTTTATCAAAAGCTTCACCAACAGCATCATCAATAGTTGTTCCTAATCTTTTATAATTTCCTAATCCTTGCACGCTTAAAAATTGAGTATGGCCCCCAGAAATTAAAAGCAATAAGTATGGATAGTTTAATTCAGAATTTAATTTTGGACTTAATGCATGTCCTTCTAAATGATTAACGGCTATAAACGGTTTATTGAGTGATGAAGCTACAGCTTTGCCAAAACTTAAACCCACTGATAGACAAACTATAAGACCAGGCCCTGCAGTTGCTGCTATTGCATCTAGGTGTTCCATTTTTAGTCCACTTTCATCTAGTGCCTTTTTTGTAATTAAGTCTATTTTTTCTATATGAGATCTTGCAGCAAGTTCAGGGACAACACCGCCAAATTCTTTATGAACATCTACCTGGCTTGAGACAATACTTGATAAAATTGTTGGCATACCTTGCTCATTTTCTGTTACAATAGAAGCAGCAGTTTCATCACAGCTCGATTCAATTCCTAAAATTATAGGTTTTTTAATCATTAAATTAGTTTTTATTAATAATACATTCTCAATATAAGTATGAAGTATAAAGCAAATAAATGAAAAATAGAAAAATTATTATAGGTTCAAGAGGAAGCAAATTAGCACTGATCTATGCTGAAAAAGCTAGAGAAAATATTCTTAAACATGCAAAAGATTTTGGAATTGAGGATGTGGATATTAAAGAAATTGCAACTAAAGGCGATCAAGTTCAAGATAAACGATTGTCAGAAGTTGGTGGTAAAGGTTTATTTTCAAAATCGATAGAAATAGAATTATTGAATAATAAAATTGATATAGCTGTACATGCTTTAAAAGACATGCCTTCGGAAGAAACTGAGGGGCTGTTAACTAATTGTTTTTTAAAAAGAAATGATCCACGAGAGATTTTGATTAGTAAAAATAATAAAAATTTAAAAGATCTAAAATTAAACTCTGTTATTGGAACTTCATCATTTAGAAGAGAATTTCAAATTAGAAAAATAAGAAGTGATTTTCAGTGTAAATTAATTAGAGGAAACATAGACACTAGATTAAGAAAGCTCGATGAAAATTTATATGATGCAATTATCTTATCCTATGCTGGAATTGACTCACTAGGTTTAAGTAAAAGCATAACTCAAACTTTTTCAACTTCAGAAATTATTCCTTGTGCAGGACAAGGAGTTATAGCTTTACAATGTCGAGACAACGACATTGAATTGATTAAATTGTTAGACTTAGTGAATCATAAAAAAACATACGATTGTATAAAAGCAGAAAGAAGTGTTTTAAAGATTTTAGAAGGTGATTGTGAAACAGCTGTAGGTGCTTTTGCAAATATTGAAGGAGAAAAAATCACTTTAGAGGTAGAGCTTTTTTCCTTAGATGGAAAAAATAGATTTTATTTAAAATCCTCCAAAGGAATAGAGGAGGCTGAGAAATTAGGTATAGAGATAGGTAGTGCTCTTAAAAAACAGTCAAATAATTCTTATAAAAAATAATATGCATATTTTATTTACAAGACCATTGGAAGATTGTCATGAAATGATGATAAGATTTAAATCATTAGGAAATGAAATATCTCACTTACCATTAATTAGTATTCAAGGTATTAAGTACAAATCTGTTGATTATTCAAAATTTAAGGGAATTATTTTTACAAGCTCTAACGCTATCAAATTTTTGGACATTAAAAGTATTAATAAAAAGTTAAAATGTTTTTGTGTAGGAAGCGCCACTGAAAAAAAAGCAAGAGATGCTGGTTTTCAAAATGTATTTGCTGCAGAGGGAAATGTAAATAATCTCAAAGAATTGATTTTGCAAAATTTTAATCCCTCGGATGGAAAATTGATTTATGTTAGTGGAGAAGTTGTCTCTAGTGATTTAGATCAAGAATTAATTTTAGACGGCTATAGCATAGATAGAATAATTAACTACAGAGCTAATGAGATAAAGAAATATGACGAAAATTTTATCGAAAAATTAAAGCTAAATATGCCAGACATTACTTACATATACTCAAAAAATAGTGCGATTAATTTTTTAAAGGTAATTAAAAATTATCAGCTAGAAACGCTGTGGATGAATACTAATTTGATGTGTGTGGGTGAGAAAACCTCTGCGGTACTTAATGAAATAAAATGGAAAAAAATTTTTCTTTTTAACCCTGGAGAAGAAGAATTTTTGCTATATAAAATTTGATTATGGACATATTTAATAATTTCAGTGAATTATTTTTTTCAGTTTGGTCAAGAGGAATTTATGGAATTGATATTTTTCAAATTTTAATTGGAATTGGAATATTTTTTATATTTTTAGTTTTTAGAGGTTTAATTAGTAAACTTATTATAAAAAAATTAGAAATAATTTCTAAAAGAACTACAAATAAACTAGATGATACATTTGTTCATGCAATGGTGGGGCCTGCAAGATTTTTACCAATCGTTCTAGGTTTTTTTATTGCAAGTTATTACATGTCTTTTGGAGAAGAGGGCAAGTTAGCCATAGATACAATAAATAGAACACTGATTACTATTTTTATTTTTTGGTTGATCCATCAGGTTGTTGAACCCATTTCTTATATCTTAAGTGGTTTAGACAAAATGTTAACTAAAGAGTTGATTGGTTGGATTATTAAATCGTTAAAAATCTTAATTTTTATATTAGGTTTAGCTGCTGTCCTTGAACTTTGGGGAATAAA
>JADHPA010000049.1 GCA_016778675.1 Candidatus Pelagibacter sp.
AGTAAACAGTTGTTTTTGTAATTCATCATTTTTTAATTTGATTTCAAAGGCTAGTGCAGATGAATTGTTTGTTAGTAAAAATTTTTCATATAAGGTTCTTTGAAAATTACCTTTATCATCTATAAAATTCTTGTTAGACATAATTTTTTCTGCAATGATCTCTTTAGAGACAGAAAGACCCAAATCATTTATTTCTAGATCTAATAATGTAGTTGAGACCAATGCTGATAAAAGTTCTTCAATAATACCATTATCAATATTGTTTTTTATTACTTGATTGCTTAATCCAGATTGATTTAAATAATCAACATAGTTTTGAGTTGAAATTTTAGTACTATTAATCTTAGCTATATTATTTTGATTGCTGGTGTTAAAACCACCACCAAATCCTCCAAAACCAAATGCAATAATAATGACAATTATTAATGCTAATCCAGCAATTTTTTTCTTTGTAAGATTTTTAAAAGTACTAATCATTGCTTTATATATTTATTGAACTAAAATAAATCTATAGATTAATTCTTTCATAATGACAAATAAATATATGTATTTTGTAGCTAACTGGAAAATGTATGGAAGCCTAACTTCATTAAATTCATTGAATAAAGTTATTAAATTTTCAAAATCAAAAAATATCAAGAAAGGTAGATTGATCTATTGTCCTCCCTTTACTTTGATTGATGCATTTTCAAAAAAATTCAAAAATTGTCAAATAGGTATTGGTGGTCAAAATTGTCATGAAGGTGATGATTATGGACCTTATACAGGCTCTATCAATTCACATATGTTAAAAAATATTGGTGCACAATTTGTAATCATTGGTCATTCCGAAAATAGAGCTGAGGGTGAGACTGATAAAGTTATCAATCTTAAAATTAAAAGTGCTCTTAAATCAAAATTAAAAGTCATTTTTTGTATTGGTGAAACCTTAAAAGAAAAAAAACAAAAAAAAACAAAATCAACTTTATCTAAACAAATTCATTTTGGATTAAAAAATATTAAAAACAAAGCAAACATATTTATTGCCTATGAACCTGTTTGGTCTATAGGAAGTGGAGTTATTCCAACTCACAAGGATCTTTTTGATACAATTAAGTTTATTAAGAATAAATTTAGAGATAAGCCTCTAAGAGTTTTATATGGTGGCTCTGTAAATCCTAAGAATATTATTAATCTTAAAAAAGTTAATAATCTTGATGGTTTTTTAGTTGGTGGAGCATCACAAAGTGCTAAAAAATTTATTGATATAGTTAAAAAAACGTATAGTTAAACGCAATGGAAAATATTCTTCTAGTAGTAAATCTTATACTAGCTTTTATTCTGGTTCTTTTAATACTTACTCAAAAATCAGAGGGTGGAGCTTTAGGTATTGGAATGTCTCAAGATAATTTTATGCTTTCAAGATCTGCAGGTAATTTCATGAGCAAAGCAACAGCAATTGTTGCGACTCTTTTTATAGTTTGTAGCCTCTTACTTACTATTATATCTCGGGGTGAGCTAACTCCAACATCTTCTGTACTAGATGTAATTGAGGAAAAATCTGATGATACACCGTCGATTCCAGAAAATAACAATTAAGTCTTTTCAATTAATAAAATAATCGCTATAAGATAATTCCATGGCGCGATTTATATTTGTCACTGGCGGCGTGGTTTCCTCTCTTGGTAAAGGTCTCTCTTCTGCATCTCTTGCTTATTTATTACAATCTAGAGGTTACAAAGTTCGTTTAAGAAAATTAGACCCATATTTAAATGTAGATCCAGGAACAATGAGTCCGTTTCAACATGGGGAAGTGTTTGTAACAGATGATGGTGCTGAAACTGATTTAGATTTAGGTCATTATGAGAGATTTTCTGGAGTAACTGCAAAGAAAACAGACAATATTACAACTGGAAAAATTTATAGTGATGTTCTTAAAAAGGAAAGAAAAGGACAGTATCTTGGAAAAACTGTTCAGGTTATTCCCCACATCACTGATAGAATTAAAGAGTTTATTAAATATGACACTACCAAAGAAGATTTTGTAATTTGTGAAATAGGAGGCATAGTAGGTGATATCGAAAGCCTTCCATTTGTAGAAGCTATAAGACAATTTTCTAACGATGTTGGTAAGAAAAATTCATTATTTATTCATTTAACTCTAGTGCCTTATTTAAAAGCATCAGACGAAATTAAAACAAAACCAACTCAACACTCTGTAAAAGAATTAAGAAGTATTGGTATTCAACCTGATATAATAATTTGCAGATCAGAAAGACCTATCCCTTTAGAGCACAGAAAAAAAATATCCTTGTTCTGTAATGTTGATATTAGAAATGTAATTGAAACCGTTGATGTAAAAACAATTTACGAAGCACCAATTAGTTTTGCAAAAGAAAAATTAGATGTTCAGGTTTTAAATCATTTTAAACTAAAATCTAAAAGATCTAATAATTTAGTACCATGGAAAAAAATAACCAAAGTTACCCTAAATACAAAGAGACAAGTTGATATTGCAATTATTGGAAAATACGTTGAATTAAAAGATGCTTATAAATCTTTAGATGAAGCACTTACTCATGGAGGCATTACTAATAATCTTAAAGTTAATTTAGTAAGAATTGATTCTGAACAACTAAAAGTTTCACAAATTAAAGAGAAACTAAAAAATGTTTCGGGAATTTTAATTCCAGGAGGTTTTGGTAAAAGAGGAACAGAGGGAAAAATTGAGGCCATTAAATATGCAAGGATAAATAAAATTCCTTTTCTTGGAATTTGTTATGGTATGCAAATGGCAATTATAGAGTTTGCAAGGAATCAATTAAAGATTAAAAAAGCAACCTCTTCTGAATTTGACAAAAAAGGAGTTCACTTAATTGGCTTAATGCATGAGTGGGAAAAAAGTGGAGGAAAAGTTAAAGGCACAGATAAAGATCTTGGTGGAACTATGAGGCTTGGTTCTTACGATGCAATTTTAAAAGAGAAATCTAAAATTAGAGATATTTATAAATCTAGATTAATTAAAGAAAGACATAGACATAGATACGAAGTGGATATTTCATATAAAGAAAAATTTGAGAAGAAAGGGTTAATATTTTCAGGTTTATCCCCAGATAAAAAGCTTCCAGAGATTATCGAACTCAAAAATCACCCTTGGTTTATAGGAGTTCAGTTTCATCCTGAATTTAAATCTAGACCTTTAGATCCTCATCCTTTATTCTCTTCATTTATTAGAGCTGCAAAAAAATATAAATGAAAAATATAAAAGTTAATTGTGGAAATATTGAAATTGCTAATAATAATAAGATTTGTATTATAGCTGGACCTTGCCAACTTGAGACAGAGCAACATGCCATGGATATGGCTGGAAAAATTAAAGAGATTACCTCTAAATTTAAGATGGGTTTTATTTATAAAACCTCTTTTGATAAAGCAAACAGAACAAGTCTAAAAGGAAAGAGAGGGGCAGGTCTTGAACAATCTTTACCAATTTTTGACAAAATTAAAAAAGAGTTAGATGTACCAATTTTAACTGACATCCATAATATTGAACAATGTTCAGTTGTTGCAAGCCATGCAGATATATTGCAAATTCCAGCTTTTTTATGCAGACAGACAGATTTGTTGGTTGCCGCAGCAAAAACTGGAAAGATTATAAATGTTAAAAAAGGTCAATTTCTTGCACCTTGGGACATGGTTAATGTAACCAAAAAAATATCAGACTCTGGGAATGAAAATATCCTGGTAACTGAAAGAGGTGCGAGTTTTGGATACAACACACTTGTTTCTGATATGAGATCTTTACCAATAATGGCAAAAAATGGTTATCCAGTTATTTTTGATGCTACACATTCAGTACAACAACCTGGAGGGTTAGGAGAAACTAGTGGTGGTCAAAGAGAATTTGTTGAATATCTTGCAAGGGCTGCAGTTGCAGTAGGTGTCGCTGGAGTATTTATTGAAACTCACCAAGATCCAGACAACGCACCGTCTGATGGACCAAATATGGTACCTTTAGATAAATTAGAAAATCTATTATCCCAACTATTTGAAATCGATAATTTAATAAAAAAATAGATGAGTAAGATTTTTAAGATTAGAGCTCGTCAAGTATTTGACAGTCGTGGTAATCCTACTATTGAAGCTGAAGTTTATTCTAAGGATCAAAGTGCATCAGCTATTTGTCCTTCAGGTGCCTCTACAGGAACGTATGAAGCATTTGAAAAAAGAGACAAAAATAACAAAAGATATCTTGGTAAAAGTGTTTTTAATGCAATTGATGTAATTAATACTAAAATTTCTAAAAAGCTAAAAGGTATTAATATTCATGATCAAATTCGTATAGACACAATATTAATTAATCTTGATGGCACAAGACAAAAAACAAATTTAGGAGCTAACGCTATACTTGCTGTATCAATGGCTGCAAAAAAACTATCAGCAAAAATTAAAAAAACACCATTATTTAAAACTTTTTTAGTTAAGAATAATTTTAGTTTACCTTATCCACTAATGAATATTATTAATGGTGGGGCTCATGCAAATAATGGTTTGAGAATCCAAGAATTTATGATCAGACCAGATAAAGCCAAAAATTTTTCTGAAGCAATGAGAATTTGTTTTTTAGTAATAAGCAGTTTAAGAAAACTTATTAAAAAAAAGAAGTTGTCAACATCTGTTGGCGATGAAGGTGGTTTTGCACCCATGATTGATAGTAATGAAAAAGCTTTAGACTTAATTGTATCAGCAATAAAAGTTGCAGGTTTTAAAAATGGTAAAGATGTTTCAATTTGTTTAGATGTTGCGGCTAATGAGCTATTTAAAAGTAAAAAATATTCAATTCATTCAAAAAAATTTATTTCAGTAGATCAGACAATTAACAAATATCTAAAAATTATAAATAAATATAAGATAAAATCAATTGAAGACCCTTTTGCTGAAAATGATTGGACTTCATGGAGTAATTTAATGAAATCTACAAAGAATGTTCAAATTGTAGGTGATGATCTTTATGTTACAAATTTAGAGAGACTTAAAAAAGGTTTTTTAAATAATTCATCAAATTCAATTCTTATTAAGTTAAACCAAATTGGCACAGTTTCTGAAACACTCGAGGTTATAAAATTTGCTCAAATCATTGGCTACAAAACAATTATATCTCATCGATCTGGAGATAGTGAAGATACTTTTATAGCCGACCTTGCTGTTGGAACTAATTCCAATCAAATTAAAACTGGTTCTCTTACAAGATCTGAAAGAGTTGCAAAATATAATCAACTATTACGTATAGAAGAACAGCTTGGTAAAAAAGTAAAAATGAACAAGATTCATTAATGTTGAGTAAAATTAAAAAAAATTATTTTTTATTAATCTCTACTTTTTTAATACTCTATTTCTTTTTTAATTTACTCGATGGGGAAAGAGGTCTTTTTTCATACTTTAAAAAAAAAGAAATTTTATTGAATTTAACAAAAGAAGAAGCAGATTTAAGAAATAAAATTAAAGATTTAGAGTTCAAGAATTCTTTATTAAGTGAAAATCTTGATTTAGATTACGTTGAAACACTATTACGTGAAAAGTTTTTATTTGGAAAAGAAGGTGAGACCCTCTATATAATTAAAAAGAATGACAATTAAACCAAGACACCCAGAAAAAGTTAACAAACCAGTAAATCCAATTAAAAAAAAACCTGATTGGATAAGGTCTAAATTAACTAACAGCAAAGAATTCTTCTTAACCAAGACTATTGTTAACCAAAATAATTTAGTAACAGTTTGTCAGGAAGCTAATTGTCCAAATATTACAGAATGTTGGAGTAAGCGACATGCTACATTTATGATTATGGGCGATACTTGCACTAGAGCATGTGCTTTCTGTGATGTTAAAACAGGAAAGCCTGAAAACTTAGATCCATTTGAGGCTTACAAAATTTCAAATGCAGTTCACAAACTTAATCTTAAGCATGTTGTAATAACTTCTGTTGATAGAGACGATTTAGATGATGGAGGTTCCAATCATTTTTTTGATGTAATTACAGCTACAAGAAAAAAAAATCCAAATACTTCAATCGAAGTTTTAACCCCAGATTTTTTAAGAAAAGGGGATGCTTATAAAAAAATTTTAGAAGCAGACTTAGATGTTTTCAATCATAACATTGAAACAGTTCCAAGACTTTATTTAAAAGTTAGACCAGGTGCGAGATATTTTGGTTCATTGGAACTTTTAAAGAATGTAAAGAAAATTAATAAAAAAATTTTTACTAAATCAGGTCTAATGGTTGGTTTAGGAGAGAGTAAAGATGAATTAATTCAGGTAATGGATGACCTAAGGTCTGCTGATGTAGACTTTTTAACAATTGGGCAATATTTACAACCCTCAGTAAAACACCATCCGCTTGAGAGATATTATCATCCAGATGAATTTAAGGATTTAGAAAATATCGCAAAATCTAAAGGTTTTTTATTAGTCTCTTCTTCACCACTAACAAGATCTTCTTATCATGCTGATGAAGACTTTGCTAAACTTCAACAAAATAGATTAAATAAACATTAATGCCCAAAGCCTCAGTAACTAGGCAGATAGCTCGTGAAAAACAAAAATTAATTGATTTTGTTTTAGACATCGAAAAATATCCAGAATTTATACCTTTTTGTTTGGACTCAAAAGTCTATGAAAAAGAAGATAAACAAGACGAGATATTAATTATTGCAGATCTTACCATTGGTAAAAAACCTTTTGTAGATACTTATAAAAGTGATGTTCGTTATGATAAAAAAAATGACTCAATACATGTAACTAATATTGGTGGTCCTTTAAATCATCTTGAAAATAACTGGAAATTTATACAAAAAGAAAACTACACTGAAGTTCAATTTGATGTTGATTTTGAAATAAAAAATAAGTTTTTAAATTTAATTATGGAAAAATCTTTCCAATTTGGCTTAAACAAAATAGCTGATGCATTTCAAAAAAAGGCAGAAAATCTCTAAATTAGTGATTTTATAATTTTAAAAGTTTTCTTAATTGTAGATTTTTGGATAGCTTTTCTACTTTTTTCTTTAAATACATTTTTAGTAATAAATATTTTATTATTTTTTTTTATTCCAATATAAACTAGTCCAACAGGTTTTTTCTTAGTTCCACCATTTGGACCTGCAACTCCTGTAATTGAAACATTAATTTGTGCTTTAGAAATTTTTGATAAATTTTTAACCATAGCCTTACAACATTGAGGGCTAACAGCTCCATATTTTTGAATAATGCTTTTATTTACTTTTAAAACAGTTATTTTTGCTTGATTTGAATAAGTGACAAGACCTAAACCAAATACTTTCGAGGCTCCACTTATGGATATTATCTCTGATGCAAGCATTCCACCCGTACAAGACTCAGCGAAAGCAATCTTTAATTTTTTTTTAGTTAATATTTTTACCAAATTTTTCATTACAAAACATAACTTTTAATAATCATAAAACACACAAGTGTTAATACAACATAAAATCCAGCACAAACATCATCCATAATTACACCAAAACTATTCTTAAAGTTTTTATCAAAAAAGCTTACGGGAAATGGTTTCATGACATCAAAATATCTAAAAAGAATAAAAAATAGAGTATAATAAACGATAGCTTCTACACCATCTTTTGTTGTTCCATGTGATATCTCATAAAGGTATATAGGAATTGATTGACCTAAAAATTCATCAATAATAATTTCACCTGGATCCTTATTTTCACTATTTTCTATATGACTTGAAACAGCATAAAATGAGTAAATAAATATTATTATCAATCCAAATAAAATTATATTTGGTGAAATATTTAGAGTGTGGAATAAATAATA
>JADHPA010000050.1 GCA_016778675.1 Candidatus Pelagibacter sp.
TATTACCAAGCTTTCCTTGATCGGTACCCATTCCAGTTGTTGTATATCTTTTTACATGTTCGATCGATTTAAAGCCTTCTCTTAAGGCAAGTTTAATATCTTTTGCAGTTGCATCATTTTGATAGTCTACGAAAGGTTTTGTTTTTCCTAAAACTTTATCTGATGGAAGTAGCCAAATATTTCTAATCTCATTATCTTTAGGACAATTTATTTCTAAATTGTCAAATTCAGTTTCATTTATATTTAAAAATTCTTTTAAAGATTTTGTAGAATTTTTTACAACATCATCTAAATCAAAATCACCATTACATGAACCAATGCTAATTTGAGCTGATGAGTATATATCAGGAATAAATACTTGATCTTTTTCTCTAAATTTTAATTTACCTCCTGATTGAGTAAACAAATGAACGGCTGGCGTCCATCCACCTGCAATTGCTAGGCAATCACAATCAAGTTCTATTTTTTCTGGATTTGCAAAAGATTGACCATCTTCTGACAATTCCATTATTGCAATTTTATTAATTCTTTTATAACCCTCAGTATTTACAACTGTGTGTGATCTATAAACTTTAATCCCAAAATCCTCAGCTTCTTTAGTAAATGCAGTATTAGATTGCTTTCTAATATCTATGATTGCTTCAACTTTAATACCTTTTTTTTGTAATGAAATTGCACTTTCATAAGCTGTGTCATTATTAGTAAAAAATATATTTTTTTGACCAGTTGCAACACCATAATAATCTGCATATTTTTTAACTGCAGATGAAAGCATAATACCAGGTCTATCGTTATTATTAAATACCAGAGGTCTTTCTAAAGAACCAGTAGCAACAATAACCTTTTTAGCTCTAATTTTTAATAATCTTTGTCTTACTTTTTTATTTTTTTCATTTTTAGGAAGGTGATCAGTTAAATTTTCTCTAGCTAATAAATAGTTATATCCATGATAAGCAGCAACACTAGTTCTTGTTTTAATTTCTAGGTTTTCAATATTTCTTAATTCATTAATTTCATTTTCTAACCAAACAGAAGAATTTTGATCGTTTATTTTTACATGATCTGAATTTTGGAAAATTGTAGATCCTCCGATTTCATTTTTTTCATCAAGTAATAAAGTTTTAAGATTATTTTTTGCTGCAGTTTTTGCAGCTATAATTCCACTAATACCAGCCCCAATAACCAAAACATCACAGTGAATGTATTTATGATCATATATGTCAGGGTCAGGCACTGTTGGAGATTTTCCTAGTCCTGCTGAATGTCTTATAACATATTCATACTTTTCCCAAAAATTAGCAGGCCACATAAATGTTTTATAATAAAAACCAGCAGGTAGAAGTGGGGATAAGAAATTATTTATACCTCCAATATCAAAGTCAACACTAGGCCAACAGTTTTGACTGTTTGCCTCAAGCCCATGATAGATTTCTAGTTCGGTTGCTCTAACATTGGGTTCCGTTAGTGCTGTGTTATTATGAACTTGTACAATTGCATTAGGCTCTTCAGATCCTGAAGTCATTATTCCTCGTGGTCTATGATATTTAAAACTTCTTCCTACTAGATGAATACCATTAGCTAGCAAAGCTGAGGCAAGGGTATCACCTTTGTATCCAAAATAAGTTTTATTATTGAATTTAAAAGAAACTCTAGAAGTTTCATCAATATATTTACTAGTTGTAACTCTTAAATTTTTTAGCATTAAATTATTTTATAGGAGGTTTTTCACCCATTTTATAAACAGCTTTAATTTGGTCATTTGAAGTATCCCTGACCATGTTAAACCACTTTCTACATCCGTGAGCATGGTTCCATCTTTCAAATTGAATACCTTTAATGTTTTTTCTCATAAATAAGTATTCTGCCCATTCATCATCACTTAATTCTGTGGGTTGTTTAGGTCTTTCAATGTGAGCCTCGCCACCAGCTTTAAATTCACTTTGTTCTCGTTCACCACAAAAAGGACAAGTAATTAAAAACATTAATGAGCTACCGCCGCTGCACCATGTTCATCAACAAGGTCTCCACTGATAAACCTATTTAAATTAAATGCAGCATTTAGTTTGTGCGGTTCATCATTTGCGATTGTGTGAGCAAATAAATCACCCGATCCAGGTGTTGCTTTAAATCCACCAGTTCCCCAACCACAATTAAAGTACAAACCTTTTATCGTCGTTTTACTAATAATAGGACTAGCATCTGGGCAGATATCTACAATTCCACCCCATTGTCGAAGCATTCTCATTCTACTAAAAATTGGATAAAGTTCTAAGATTGCATTTAATGTTCCCTCAACAATATCGTGACTACCTTTTTGTGAATAAGAAACATAATCATCAGTACCTGCGCCTATTACAAGTTCACCTTTGTCAGACTGACTAACATATGCATGTACAGCGTTAGACATTACTACCGTATCAATAATAGGCTTAACTGGCTCTGAAACTAGAGCTTGAAGAGGTTTGCTTTCTAAAGGTAATCTTAAACCTGCCATGTTTGCTAGTACACTTGAATGACCAGCAGCAACCACTCCAACTTTTTTAGTTTTTATAAAACCTTTGGTTGTTTCAATGCCTTCTACTTCATCACCATTTCTTTTAATTCCTTTAACTTCACAATTTTGAATTATATCTACACCCATTTCATCTGCACCTCTAGCATACCCCCAAGCAACAGCATCATGTCTTGCGGTACCAGCTCTTCTTTGTAAAGTTCCACCCAGTACAGGATATCGAATATCTTGTGAGGTATTAATAATAGGGCAAAATTTTTTGACTTCTTCTGTGCTTAAGTAAACTGCATCTATACCATTTAATCTATTTGCATGCGTTCGTCTTTTTAAATCTCTAACGTCTTGTAGGTTATGAGCAAGATTCATCACACCTCTTTGACTAAACATTACATTGTAATTTATTTCTTGAGATAAACCTTCCCACAATTTTAAAGCATGATCATAAAGACCAGCACTAGCATCCCATAAATAATTAGATCTTATAATCGTAGTATTTCTTCCTGTATTACCACCACCAATCCAGCCTTTTTCTACTACCGCAATATTTGTCATATTATGTTTTTTTGCTAAATAGTAAGCAGTTGCCAAACCATGACCACCACCACCAATAATAACCGCATCATATTCTTTTTTTACAGTGGGATCTTTCCAGGCTTTTTGCCAATTTTCATGATAGGAAAAAGCATTTTTGACTAATGAGAATATTGAATACTTATTTTTCATAATATTATTCAAGAATTACTTTATAAATATTGAATATTCAATACAATCGGTTATATCAATGTCGCAGTGGAAGAGTGGGTGAGAGGCTGAAACCAGTCGTTTGCTAAATGACCGTGCGGGGAAACTTGTACCGAGGGTTCGAATCCCTCCTCTTCCGCCATTAAAATAAAGGCTGATCTTTAAAAAAGTCTTTCATTTTAATAGGCTTTTTTTCCAAGATATATCTGTAAACATTGTAGTTTTCCATAACACGTTGAACATAGTTACGAGTTTCTTTAAATGGAATTAATTCAACCCAGTCTACAAAATCAATTTGTTTTTTTTGAGGATCTTTGTTTATTTTTTTCCAGTGTTTAACTCTTTTAGGACCGGCATTATATGCGGCGGTAGCAAAAGGGTAGGCACCATCATATTGTAAAATTAAACCAGCTATATAATGAGAACCTAGATTAATATTGTATTCAGGATCAGAAGTTAACCTTGATTTTGAATATGGTAGCTTTGCTTGTTTAGCAACTAGCTTAGCCGTATAGGGCATTATTTGCATTAATCCTTGTGCACCAACATGACTGTTTGCTCTCATGTCAAACTCACTTTCTTGTCTTATAAGAGAAAGTATAAATGCTGTTTCTGGTATTTTTCTACCATTAACATACTGGGGGACACTTATAATTGGATAATTAAAAGTATTATGAAATCTTTTTTCATATGAGGCTAACTTTGACACTTGGATCGCAAAATCGTATCTTGATATATTTGTAGCAAGTTCAGCTGCTAAAATCTCACTTCCACTTGCAATATTGTCATTAGCCAAATGTCTCAGTATATTTTTGGTATATTTATCTTTATTTAATTCATTTAAAAGATGTGTAATTTTTACAAGCTCTTTATTGTAAAAATATTTTCGATAGTCATCTTTAACATCAGCTTGTTCTTCAAGTTCAAAATTTTGACTAGGGTTGATTTTTAAAAAGGCTAATTGACCATAGTAAGTTGTTAGATATTTTGTTGCTTCACGATACCAATCTTCTGATTGTCGTTTATCACCAATTTTTTCATAAGATCTACCAAGCCAATAAGCGCCTCTCGCCAAACTTATAGGGTAACTAACATTTTGATAAAAGTTATTGAAATGATCAACTGCTAAAATGGGATCATTTAAAAAACTTAATGCAATCCAACCACTCAACCATTCTGCCTCAGCAAACTCTGATCCTTTATCTAGTGAGTGTTGGCTAGCAACTTTATAAGCTGTCTCATATTTGTTTTTATAAATAAGAGCTCGTGTCATGATTGCTCTCTCAACCCACCATTTATCTGGTCTCACTAGATAATCTTTATTATTTTTAATTGAAAACAATATTTCAAGTGAACTATCAATTCTGCCTCTTTTTCTTCTCCATTTAAGTCGGTCATGATTTAGACCAGCATCATTTTTGAATTTTTGTGGAACATTTTTTATTGCCTGGTCAACACCATAAGATTTACTCATCAAAATTTGTCTAGCTGTATAAAGTAGTTGATAATCTTTAGGTAAATAAGGAAGCATTCTTTTTAAATCCCAATATTTATTTTCCCATGCTAAATAATCAGCTCTATTTATATAATCTTTTGAGTCTAAATATTTTCTATATTTTTTACTTAAAGATTTCATGCTATCTCTAGAAAGTTCTGCTGTAATCCAGCCTCTCTTAATTAAAGCAATTCCTTTTTCACTATCTCCAGTTTGTATAAAGCTTTCACCTAATACCAGCATACCATAGCCACTTAAGGGCTCATTAACACCAAACCAATTAATAATTTTTTTAGGAGAAATTTTATCCGTTGAAAGTTTTTGTTCTGCTAAATATTTTATTCTACTTATTCTTGGGTAGTCTTTATTATTTTGTATAAAAGTCATGTAGTCATAAAACGTAGCTTGGTTTCCTGTTGTTAATAAATGTCTCCATTGTATAAAATTATATATGGATTTATCTTTAGCATTTTTTGAATTTTTCAATGCAGTTGTCCATTGACTTTTTTCCATTGCCTGGATAGATTTTTTTGCAATATCATAGTCTTTTTGGCTGTAGTATTTTGAGCTTTTTTGAACTACAGATTTTTCACTTTTAACTATTAACGGCTTACTTTTAGGAATTAGAAAATTAATTTCTTTTTTATTTTTTTTGACTGTTATGATTTCGATTTCTTCTTTTTTTTGTGATGGTTTAGGCTTAGGCTTAAGGATCCCCTGAGATATCTTTTCCCTCTTTACTTCTTCATTTAAAATAGGTTTTTTTAGAGGAATTATTGATATTTCAGTAGCAAATACATTCCCTATAATTATCAAACTTAATAATAGTGATCTTATAAAAAAAATTATCTTTCTTGGCATAAATTTACTAAATGAATCTTTAAACTATGTTATAAGTATTTATGTTCAAAGGATCAAATGTTGCTTTAATAACCCCGTTTAAGAATAATGAGCTAGATGTTGAGGCTTATATTAAGCTTATTCATTTTCAAATATCAAACGGTACAAACGGTTTGGTTCCTGCTGGAACAACAGGTGAGTCCCCAACATTAAGCCATGATGAACATCAAAAAGTAATAGATTTATGCGTTAGAGAAAGCAATGGAAAAACTATAGTTATTGCCGGTACTGGTTCTAATTCGACTAAAGAAGCAATTTCTTTAACAACTCATGCAGAAAAAGCGGGAGCAGATGCGGCTCTAGTAGTGACTCCATATTACAACAAACCAACTCAAGAGGGTTTATATCAACATTATAAAGCAATAAACGACAAATGTGGGATACCAATTATAATTTATAATATTCCTGGAAGATCTGTAATTGATATGTCTGTTGATACAATGGCTAGATTATTTGAATTGAAAAATATTGTTGGTGTTAAAGATGCAACTGGTGATCTAGATAGAGTTAATCAACAAAAAGATAAAATGGGAACTGATTTTGTCCAACTAACGGGCAATGATGATAACGCTTTAGAATTTAATAACAGAGGTGGAGTAGGCTCTATAAGTGTAACTGCTAACATTGCTCCTAAGTTATGTTCTGATTTTCAAAAAGCCTCAAAAATAGAAAATAATGAAAGTAAGCTTGAAGCAATCAGACTAGATAAAATTTTACAGCCCATTCACAGCTCTATGTTTATAGAAAGCAATCCAAGCCCTGTTAAGTATGCTGCAAAACTTCTTGGTCTTTGCGATGATGACGTTAGATTGCCTTTGGTTAAAGTTACAGACCCAACTAAGAATATTGTTAAAGAAGCTTTAGTATCAGCAAATCTACTCTAATGAACAAGAAAGCCAATTCTGGTTTAAAAATTATTTGCTTAAATAGAAAAGCAAGTTTTAATTTTTTTTTTGAAGATTTAATTGAAGCTGGGATAGTTCTTAAAGGGTCTGAGATTAAATCCATTAGAGACGGAAAAGTTAATATTGCAGACTCTTATGCTGTAGAGAAAGACGGTGAAATAGTTTTAATTAACTCTCATATTGCTGCTTTTAAGCAAGCCAGTTATTCAAATCATAACCCTACAGATGAACGAAAATTGTTATTAAACAAAAAGGAAATTAACAAATTAATTGGTAAAATGCAGAGGGATGGTTTTACACTTGTTCCAACAAAGATGTATTTTAAAAAGGGAAAAGCTAAAATAGAAATAGCAGTCGCAAAAGGTAAAAAACAATTTGATAAAAGAGCTACTAAAAAAAATAGAGACTGGAATCGTGAAAAAGCAAGACATATTAGAAAATCAAGTTAAACAATCTTATTTAGCAATAGGATCAAATTTAGGTAATAAAATTACCAACATTCATATAGCCTTGTCTGAACTTAAGAAAAATAAAATTAAGATAAAAAAAGTTTCATCTCACTATTTATCAAAATCTTGGCCAAATCCTTTAATGCCAAGTTTCATAAATATTGTAATAGAAATCGAGACAATCTTAACACCTTTAGAATTATTAAAAATTTGTAACAATATTGAATTAAAATTAGGCAGGGTTAGACTAAAAAAAAATGCTCCACGAACATGTGATATTGATATAATTGATTATGATAAAAAAATTTTGAATATAAATAGTGACAAGTTAATAATACCTCATCCAGAGATGACTAAGAGAAATTTTGTATTGCTACCATTATTTGAGATAAATAGAAGTTGGAAGCATCCAGAATCTAAGATTAATATAGTAAATTTAATTAATTCTTTATCAATTAAAGATTTAAGATCTATTAAACAAATATAAATTGGTGTTATAGTTAAAAATGATTAATTCAGAAGAGTTAATAAATAAAGTTAAAACTTATAATAAATTTTTAAATCCAGAAAAATTAAGTAAAGCATATAATTATGCTGTTAAAGCTCACGAAAATCAAAAACGTGATTCAGGTGATCCTTATTCAAATCACCCTATAGCTGTTGCTTCAATACTTAGTGAGCTAGAGTTAGACAGTGCTACTATTGTAACAGGGCTTTTACATGATACGATTGAGGATACTCACGCAACTTATGAAAATATTAAAGATGAATTTGGTGAAGAGATTGCCAATCTTGTAG
>JADHPA010000051.1 GCA_016778675.1 Candidatus Pelagibacter sp.
ATTGGGGCATCATTTGCAACTTCGTTAATACAATCTGTAACTAATTTTCCTGTATCAACACATTCTAAGACTGAGTTTTCATCCCCATGTTTTCGAAGTAATTCGGCAAATTTTAATAAAACTTCTTTTCTGTGTTCCGGCGAACATCTTGACCAAACACCACTATTAAAAGATTTTCTTGAAACTTTTACTGCAAGATCAACATCTTTATGATTACATTTTGCAACAGCGCAAAGCTTTTCACCTGTTGCAGGATTTATTGTTTCAAACTTTTTACCGTCAATAGCATTAACATATTTTCCGTTAATGAAAGCTCTACCTTCAAGCTTAAGTTTTTTTGCTATTGCTTTGTAATTGATAGACATATTTTATAAGCTATTATTTATAAATTTAATAATCAAGTCTTTATTTTGAAAATTAGCAGTACACTCTAGACAAGAAACTGAAGATTTTTTGATCATTAAATTATTTAGTATCCCTTCATAGGATTAATTTTATTTAACACTTTGCTTTTTTTTTTATATCTTTGAAAATTATTTAAGAAAAAGTTAACTTTATCTGTTATCTCATCTTTGTATCCACCTCCAGTATGCTGTGTAAGTATTAAATTTGGACAAGACCAAAGCGGGTTATTTTTTCTAAGAGGTTCTTCAGCTGTAACGTCTAAAACAGCTCCTTTTAGATCATTATTTTTTAGTTTTTTTATCAAATATTTTTCATTAATTAAATTTCCCCTACCAACATTAATTAAAATAGTTTGATTTGATAAACTATTAATCATTTTTTTATTGAAGAGCATTTTAGTTTTGGAAGTTCCAGGTAAAGCACAGATAACTATTTGCGCTTTTTTGACCTTTTGAATAGCAAAACTTTTTTTTGAATTTGAGTCAATAAATGAATATTTACAATTAAATACTTTTATATATTTTGCTATTTCCTGGTTTATTGATCCTTTTCCAAAAAATAAGATATTTTTATCATTTAATATTTCTAATTTAGCTCTAATTGGATCCCCAATCCATTTTTTCCTTTTTTTTAACAAGGCAAAACTATCCAAACCTCTATAAAAAGAAAAAATTCCAGCCATAACTGTTTGAGCTACTTGGTGTGCAAAAAAACTTTTTAAATTAGTTATAATTACATCCTTATTTAAAAAGTTTTTTTTAACAGTAGAATATTCTGCAAAACCAGTTGATTCTAATTGAAGCCACCTTATTTTACTACTTTGTTTTATCCAATCAGGTGGAATATTTCCAAACACAATTTCACATTTTAGGAAATTATTATCAGCAATTTTTTTAAATTTAAGATTAGAAAAATATAAATTATGTTTTTTTAAATTATTTTTAATAATTTTTTTTTCTGAACTTTCTAATTCACATGCAATATAAATGTTCATAAATTTTTATGATGATGATTATTGTTATTGAGTCTAGTTTGTTTTAAGATCATTTTTTTTGCTTATTCTTTCCAAAAAGAGTCCTCTGGTTGACCTCTATCAACTACAACGCATGAATAAACCGACTCTTTATCGAATGAAAAATCTTTTTCAATTTTATCATTCATGGTAATGCCTATACCTGGATTTTCAGGCCTTAAAAGATTACCATTTTTAATAACTCTTTGATCGCTAAACATTATTGGTTCTAGCTTGTATGGTATCATAGGAAATTCAACTAAATTTCCATTGCATCCAAATGCAACTTGATAATTTGCCATAATAGCCACAGGTCCTCCCCAAGCATGTACAACAGGTTTTGTTTTTGCATTGTCAAACACTTCTTTCACAGCATGCATTCCTCCAATAACTGATGCATCTGGTTGAACAAAATTATAAATATCTAAATTTATCCTTTCTATCATTTCTATAGGTGTGGTTATAACTTCACCACCACAAATATCTATATTGAGAGTTTCTTTTAATTTTTTAAATCCTTTTATATCTGTTGGTCCAACAGCTTCTTCTAAAAATAAAATTTTTTCTTTAGAAATATTTTTGACGTTTTTTATATAATTTATTACTTCATCAGCATCTATTGGTGGATCTGCAAGATTTTGACACATATCAATGCCTACATCTATTTTATATTTTCTTGCTTCTTTAAGTACCCAAGCAGTTTTATTTATATCACTTGGAACTGCTCTAATTTTATATTTTTTTATTCCTAATTTTTGTAATAGTTCTAACTCTTCAATAAAGTGTTCTTTTGTGTCACAAATTCCTCCACTTCCATATACCTCTATTTTATCTTTTGTGCTATTTCCGAATAATTTATAAGCAGGGCATTTTTGAGTTTTTGATTTAGCATCAACTAAGGCTATTTCAATTGCACTTGTGGTATGTCTAGCAGCTCCTTGTAGTGACCAATAATCACAAACACTGCATAAATCTTTATATCTTCTTAGAATATCAAACCCATCTTTTCCAATAAGATAAGGCGCACAGAGTTCAACAATGGATTTAAAAACTTGGGGTGCAAAAACTCCTAAATAACCTTCTCCATAACCTTTCACTCCATTTTCTAATGTCACTTCAACTAACCCAATCGTTCTTTTTGGACCATTAGGAAAGCACTCTAAAATCTCTGGGTGTTTTACATCACCATATTCTGCGCTTAGTAGAATTGATCTAATGTTTTCAATTTTACTCATTAAAACTTTAAATGAGGAACTTTAATTTTTTTCATGTAATCAAGAGTTTGTTGTCTATATTTTTCACGCATATCTCTTGTTGGGGGCCTACATCTACTTGAAGGAAGACCTACTAATTCCATACAAAGTTTATCTAAATATCCATCTCCAGAAGTATAATTAGTTTCAATTTCTACCCAAAGCTTATAAAAAGGCATAGCTTCTTCAACCATCATTCTAGCGATCTCCTCAAAGTTTTTCTTTTTAACTTCATCAATTAATTTCGCTCCCCATTCTGGCCAAAAGTTACACATATGAACTTCAAAGGCTTTTGCATTTAATGATTTCATTGCTGAGTAAGGAAAAAATAAATTATTATCGATTATTGTGAACCTGCTAGAATAAGTTGAAGTCACATCTTCAAATTCCATTGCATCAGTTCGTGGTGTTGCCCATTTTAATCCAACAATATTTGGAAGATCTTTTATTTTTTCAATAAGTTGGTTGGAAACGCTAGTTGAAGTCCAAAAAGTATTATATAAAATAATGCCTGGCCCACCTTCTGCTGCACTTGACGCAGCTCTTACATATTCAATGAAATCATCTTCTGTGTGTTTGAAGTAAAAAGGACAGGAAACTTGAAGGAAATCATACCCAAAATCTTTAGCTACATTTGTAAGTTTTTCTAATTCTTGAGTATTTGTTGTTTGACCTCCTAAAGCAATTGGAGTTCTTCCATTTACTATTTTTGCACTTTCTTTGGCTAAAGATAACCTTTCATCAAAACTCATCGCTGAAAAATCACCAGCAGCACCACCAAAAAGCAATGTACAATTTTCTTTATTTAAACCATTACCTAATAGAAACTCTACATAATCTTTAAGTGCATCAAAATTAAGGGGTAAATTTTTTATATCTTTAAAGGGTGTTGGAACAGTTACATAACAACCTTCTAGTTTTTTTTTTAATTTTTCATAATCCATAATTTATCCCTTATTTGTTAATTCTTTTCATTGATATATGCCAAGGTATTAATATTTTTTCCATCATTGTAACAAAGCCGAATACTGTCAAACCTAGAACGGTTAAGAAAAATATTCCTGCAAAAGCTAAATCTGGTCTCATATTTCCTGTTACAATAGAGATATAAAAACCAAGTCCCTTATCTGATCCAATAAATTCTGCTATAGTTGCTCCTACTGTTGCATTGATCGCTGCATATTTAAAACCAACAAAACATTGAGGTAGAGCAGCTGGTAAACGAATTGTAAAAAAAGTTTTTAATCTACTTGCGCCAGTAGATTGATAAAACAAAGTAAGTTCATTACTTAATGAATTAAATGCCAGAATAGCATTTAATACTATTGGAAAAAAACAAACTAATACCACAATAATTACTTTGGGCATTAACCCAAATCCAAACCAAGATATAAATAATGGTGCAAATGCAATTTTGGGTGTCATTTCAATACTAACAAAAAAAGGATATAAAGTTCTTCTTAATATTGATGAAAAAGAAATTGCTATTCCAAAACCTACACCTAAAATTAAAGCAATAATATATCCGAGTACTGTCTCTAGAGCAGTTACACCTGTATAATAAATTAATTTGTCTAGATCAGCAGAGCCTTTTAAAACAATTTCTGAGGGAGATGGTAAAATATACCTTGGTATATCAAATAGAGGTATGGAATATTCCCAAAATAAAAAAAAACCGACAAAAAATAAAATTAACATCCATCCACTAGCTATCCATTTAATAAATTTTTTCATCTTTAATTTTGCTTTCTAAATTACTCCATATTTGTGGAAAACTTCTTGTATTGAATTAACGTATTCAGTAAATTTAGGTGATCTTTTTATCTTTAAATCTCTTGGGTATGGAAGGTCAATATTTATCTCTCTATCAATTTTACCAGGTCTTGGTGTAATCAAAATAACCCTATTAGATAATTGTACTGCTTCCTCAATAGAATGAGTAACAAATATAACTGTTGGTTTTTTAACCATCCATAGTTTTTGAAAATCAGCTCTAATTTTCTCTCTAGTCATTGCATCTAACTTACCTAAAGGTTCATCAAGTAAAATTATTTTGGGATCATGTATCATTGCTTGACAAAAAGCAGCTCGTTGTTGCATGCCTCCCGATAATTCATTGGGATACCTATCTGCAAAATCATCTAAGTTTACAGACTTTAAAATATTATTAATTTGTTCTTGATAATCTTTAAGATTTAACCCTCTTAACTCTAGTTGTAGCTCAATATTGCCCTTAACAGTTCGCCAAGGAACTAAGGTATTATCTTGAAACATTATTCCAATATCTGTCTTTGGTCCATTTACTAGTTTGTTTTCAAATTCTACTTTTCCACTTGTTGAATCTAACAATCCAGCAACCATAAGCATTAAGGTTGATTTTCCACACCCAGATGGTCCTAAAATTGAAACAAACTCTCCCGCATTGATATTTATAGTTGCAGGTCCAAAAGCATGAACTTCGTCCTCACCATCTCCAAATACTTTTTTTAATTCTGTTACTTCTATGAAATTTTTCATTTATATAAATTTAAAACTAGCCGAATATTATTTATACTCGGCTAGTAATTTAATGTGTTAATTATTTTACGAATTTATTTGTATAAAAGTCAGATGCCTTAGCGTTTTTGTCTAAGTCATTATATTCTTTCATCAATTTAACCATACTATCCCAATCAGAAGGAACATTTAGACCAAGAACTTTATTCTTGTTTGCTCCAGAATATAATATTCCTAAAGTTACATCTAAAACTTCTCTAGATTGAGCTTTACCAGCATCTTCAGCCATTGAACCACCAACAATATCAGCGATTGCATCTACTGCAGCATCCGGATTTTTTTCTGCTTTAGCGTAAGATTCAATTGTAGCTTTCATAAATCTTTTTGCTACATCAGCATTATTGTTAATAGTATCATTATGAGCACCTATGCAGTATCCAACTTGATTAACTCCAAAATCAGAGTAAGGAAAAGCTACTGGTTGAGCACCACCGTTTGCTTTAATTTCAGCTGGTTTATCATCTAATCCACCTAAAATTCCTACAGAACCACCACTGGCTTGTAAGTAGCTTGATACAAGAGCGCCGTCTGGAACAACTGTTATATTAACATCTGATTCCTTAAGGCCAGCATTTTTTAAAACAATTGGGAAAAAAGTATTTACTCCAGCATTAGCTGTTGTTAATATTTTTTTTCCTTTTAAATCTTGAATTGTCTTAACTCCCGCATCAGGTCTTACTAGAACTGCTTCCGTTCCCATAGCATCAATTACACCAATTGACTTTAATGGTGCTCCTTTAGATACAAGATCTGTCATAGCTCCACATGAACCATAAGAAAAATCACTATCTTTGTTAGCAACTAATCTGTGTGCTGAACTTGATCCATTCCCTGATCTAATATCCAAATCAATACCATGCTTAGCATAAGTTCCGTCAACAAACCCTAATGCAAAGCCTGCATGTGATCCGTAATACATCCAATTCAATCTTAATTTAACCTTATCTGCGGCAAATGAAGTTGAAGCCGTTAATAAAAAAATAACTGCAACTTTGCAGATATTATTTAAAAGTTTAATCATATTGTTTCCTATCTGTTGTTATATTTTAATAGTTTCTCAATAATTTTTACAAAATAAACTATTTAAAACGACAAATTATCATTAATTATAGACAAAAAATAAATTGTTATAATTCGTGTTTAATTCTATGATATTGTCATAAATGAATAAATTTATGTCGTAAATGACTACCAATTTAATCAATTATTATTATGGGAAAAAAAACATTTTCATTTGATATTATTCTTCAACCAGAGTTTTCATCTAATGCACTTGTCCTAATACAGGAGGCGCTAAGAATATCTAATCAATACAGAATTAATGAAATTTTTAAGAGTAAACTTATAACTGTTAATGCAAAGAAAATTAGATCGAGCAACGGCCAGTGGTGGAAAGCTGATGGTGGATTAGAAGCTATTAAAAATCCAGATTTTATAATTGTGATAGGTGGTAATTTACCTGTACAAAAAAAATCAAAAAAATTATTTTCTATATTAAGAACAGCTCATAAAAATGGATCTAAAATAATTGCAGTAGATACTGGAGCTTTTTTAATTGCTGAGTCTGGTTTAATTAATAGAGAAACAGTTGTTTGTACTCATTGGGAAACTAAAAGTAATTTTATAGAAAGATATCCAGAAATCAAAATTGTAGACAATATTTATACTATAAATACTAATGGACTAATGTTTGCTGCAGGAGGAATATCTACTCTAGATTTAATACTTGAGTGTGTAAAAAAAATAAAAGGTAAAGATTATTCTGATGAAATCGCACATGCTTTGATTTACAGACCTAGAGAAAAATCAATAACGCAAAAAAGTGAGCAATATAATCTGTCAATGAATAATGTATGTCAAAAATCAATTTTAATAATGGAAAAAAATATTGAAACACCCATCAAAATAAATGAGATAGCAAAACAGCTTAATATATCTTTAAGAACATTAGAACGAAAATTTTATAAACTGTATAAAATGTCTCCAATTAAATTTTATGTTAATTTAAGAGTAAAATTTGCCAGAAATCTTCTTTTTTATGATGATCGTAAAATTAATGAAATTTCAAGTATTGCTGGATTTAATTATAATTCTGTATTTATTAATTCATTCAAAAAAATTTATAATAAAACACCTTCTGAATACCGAAAATATTTTAGAAATCAACAATCTGATAAATCTATTCAAAAAAATTAATTATCAATATTTAATTCATTGGTCCAAACCAGTCAAACTTATTAGTCCAGTTTCTCCAATTACAAGTTGGTCCAATTCTATTCTTGTACCACTTGTTAGATTTTTCAGCTTTAGCCATAATCTTAACTAGCTTTGGATGTGTGTACTTTCCAAGATTTCTTTCACACATAATTTCATACGGACTATATGGATCTTTAGATGTTGGCGTTAGATAAACACTATCAATTAACTGAGGGC
>JADHPA010000052.1 GCA_016778675.1 Candidatus Pelagibacter sp.
GTAAAAGGCATCCAATGTTCATTTAGTGAATTAGGTACGGCAGTTCTATTTTCTGAGCTCATAAATTTCTCTCTGTTTATTTGTTGTTTTATAAATTCTATTTTTTAAGTATTAGACTAAATCATAATGTTTTCTAGAATTATTTTTTTTAGAATCTTTCTTAAGTAAATACAACTTACAAGTGTAAAAAATTTGTTTTACATCCTTTCGAATTTCAATTTAAATACATGTAATTTAATTAAATTACTAACAGAGGAATAATAATGAAAAAAATACTTAGTTTTATTCTTGGTGCGGTAATTGCTCTTAACTTATCTATATCAGTTGCAAATTCAGCTGCTAAAGAAGTTAGAGTTGCATTCTTTTTAGAATGGCCTACTCCAAACCAAGAAGATAAAGTTAAAGGAATGTACGAAAAAGCATTGGGTGTACCAGTTAAGTGGACAAACTTTACTAACGGCGGTGCAATGACTGATGCAATGTTAGCAGGAGATATTGATATCTCTTACTCGCAAGGTTTAGTTCCTTTTATCAATGCTGTAAAATCAAAAGCGCCTATCAAATTAATTGATATCGCTATGGAATACGGGATGGGTGGAACAACTTGTGTAACATCAAATGCTTCAGGAATCACAAAAGCAAATGGTTCTGAATTAGAAGGTAAAAAAGTTGCTGTTCCACTTGGAACAATGGCTGAATACGTTTTTGATGAAAGTATGAAAGTTGTTGGTGCTGACAGAAAAAAAATGGATATCATTCAAATGGACCCTGAAGAAGGTGCTGCTGCATTAGTTAGTGGCGATGTTGTAATGGCTTGTTTATTTGGTGGTAATTCTATCAAAGCTGCAACAGCAGTTGGTTCTAGACTTTTAACAGTCCAAGAAGCTAGAGATGCTGGAATATTAGGTATCGATATTACTTCTGTAACTACAAAGTTTATGAAAGAAAATCCTGGAATGGTTAGAACTTTTATTGAAGTAACTCACGAAGCTAATGCTAGATACAAAGCAGGTAAATCTGACTTAAATGTTATAGCAAAAGATGCTGAAATGAAACTTGGTGATATGAAAGAAACCATTGGTGGATTTAAATTTCTAGATGCACAAGAAACAAAAGCATCTATGGAAAGTGGTAACTTACATAAGTTCCTTCAAGGTATGGGTACACCTAGAGGAAATGTAGATACTAGTTTCTTACCTCTATAATATTACAGAGATATAAAAGTTTAATAGGCACCAAAATTTTTTGGTGTCTATTTTTATTAAAAATTCTAATATAAAATTATTCAATGAGCGAATTAGTTTCTCAAGATCTGAACATGATTTTTAAAACTCCTAAAGGAGAAACTGTTCATGCTTTAAAAGATGTAAATTTCACTTTAAAAAAAGGTGAGCTCTTAACTGTCCTTGGTCCATCTGGTTGCGGAAAAACAACTTTATTAAATATTACTGCAGGATTTATTAGACCAACATCAGGCAAGATTACTTTAAATAATAATGAAATTGATGGACCTGGTGTTGAGCGAGGAATGGTTTTTCAACAAGGCGCTTTATTTGAATGGTTAACAGTTTCTGAGAACGTTAACTTTGGTCTTCGTATGAAAAAAGAAGATCCCGTAATAACTCAAAAAAAAGTTGATGAATGGCTTGATATTGTTGGTCTTAAAGGGTTTGGCAATACTCCAACTTATCAATTATCAGGTGGAATGCAGCAGAGAGTAGCGCTTGCAAGATGTTTGATTAATGACCCTGATTTAATTTTAATGGATGAACCTCTTGGTGCATTAGATGCTTTGACAAGAGAAAAAATGCAATCTTTAGTATTAAAAATTTGGAAAGAAACTGGAAAGACAATTATTTTAATAACACACTCTGTTGAAGAAGCATTATTACTTGGTGAAAGATTATATGTAATGGCTCCAAGACCAGGAAGAATACATAAAGAATACAAATTACCTTTTGCAAACAGAGGATTAAAAGAAGATTTAAGAGAAATTAAAAAAGATAAAGAATTTTCGAAAACACGAGAAGAAATCTTAACTATGATTTGGAATATGGAAGAAGAAATTATGGGTAAAGAATGAAATGATTACACAGATTCTTACAATATTAATCTTAATTACAATTATTGGATCTATTGTTTATGGTCGAAAATTAATTCAAACTGAAAAAATTGATGCAGTTTTTGGAAATCCAGAAAGATCTAAAGGTGGTACACATTGGGTAGTTTTAGGAAGTTGTTCATTACTTTTAATTTGGATGTATTATTCTTGGGATATTGCGAGAGGTTTTTATCCAAAATCTGCTAATGAGCTTTGTCAGGTAGCTAAAATTAACGATTCTCTTTTAGGATTGAAATATCAATTTCCAATAGAACAAAGAGAATTAAAAAGTACAGCCCAAATAAAAAAAGAAAATGAAAATATTAGAAGCTTATCAACTGAAATCCAAAATTCAGGTGTAAGTGCTCAGCAAAAAGAAATTTTAATTGGTTTTCTTAATAAAACTTCTCAATTAATCCCATTATTAACTAATGAAGATTTAATTGAAAATGAAACAAAAGAAAAAATAAATGAAATAACAGGAAAAATTAATCTATTAACTGAAAATTTTAAAAAGCCTGAATATCCTTTTGAAACAGAACTACAACTTCAAGAAAGACTTGATGCAGCAAATAAAGAAGGTGGTTGGGGTATAGTAAAAGTTGATGCCGGATCTGGATCTATTGAAAATACCTTAGAGGTACCATTAATCCCCTCAACCGATTTAGGTTTAAAATTTCATGTGGCTGCAGAAAAAATAGGTTTAATAAGTGAAGAGTTTTTTAAATTAAGAAATCATAATTCACAATTCAAAGATCAGATTAATGAGATTAAAGATCAAATAAAAATTTATAGAGGTGAGTTAAATGAAAGTGAAGATGTTGCTTCTGAATATGCTAAAAATATTGTTAAAATTGCAAGACGTATAGAATTTGCAAGCATCTATCCACCTAATGCTCTTGATAATTTACAAGAAGCTGTTGTTAATTTTGACAACGCAAAAAATGAAATTCAAGGTGGGTTAAGATTAGTTGATATTTTTTTATTTCCTGCAGGAACTATTGTAGCTAGTGGTCAAAGTTGTTCAGAACAAGGTTCAGGAAGATGGCTTCCAAAACCATCTGATACTTTTAATAAATTTATACTGATGTCTAATCCTAGCATTGGCTATAAAGATGTTCCTCTTTTATGGATACAATTAATTGATGTTAGTCAAATAATTGGTTTCATTTTGCCTGATTGGATTGCAGATATTATACCTGGTGAGTACCCTATTCACACTAAAGAAGGTATTGTTGAGCAGAACTTTAAAGGAAATGTTTTAAAAATTGTTACAGGTGACTTTAGTTTATTTAAAGTTCCTGTTCCTTACGGACATATCTGGGACTCTTTCTTAAGAGTTTTATTAGGATTAATTTTTGGAATAATAATTGGTGTTCCTTTAGGATTATTTATGGGTCTTAATAGATTTGCTAAAGGATTTTTTGATCCTTTAATCGAGCTTTATAGACCGGTACCCCCTCTAGCATGGGCTCCTTTAATTATTTCTGTACTTGGAATTGATAATTCAGGAAAAATCTTTTTATTATTCATGGTCTCTTTATCTATTATGATTATCTCAGCAAGAGCTGGAGCATCTGGAACGCAATTGTCAAAAATACATGCAGCTCACTCTCTAGGAGCATCAAAAAAACAAATACTAAGATATGTAATATTTCCAAATTCTTTGCCTGAAATATTAACGGGTATAAGAGTTGCGGTTGGTATGTGTTGGGGAACTCTAGTTGCAGCTGAATTTCTAGCAGGAACAACTGGTATAGGGTTCGTTGAAAATGTTGCTAAAAAATATTTTCAATATGAGGTTATTTGGATTACAATTTTTATAATGGGAATGCTTGGATTATTGTTTGATGTCACTTTAAGAAAACTTATAGACAAATATATTCCTTGGAGAGGAAAAGGATAATCGCACTATCTTTTTAAAAAATCATGAATTCTTCAAAATTAAAAGTAATAATTAAAGATATATTTATAAAATATAAATTAAGTAAAGATCATGCTTCGATCTGTGCTGAGGCATTGATTAATGCTGAATTAGTTGGTGCACCCTCACATGGGTTATCTCGTCTTAAAATGTATTGTGATCGAATTTCAAAAAAAGTGATCAATCCAAGAGCTAAAATTAAAATTAAAAAGATTTCTCAATCAATTGCTCATATTGATGCGAATAATAGTATTGGCTTTGTTGCAGCAGATACTGCCATTAAAACTGCCATAAATAATGCTAAGAAAACAGGGATTGGCTTAGTTGCAGTTAAGAATAGTGGTCATTATGGTTTGTCCGGCTATTACGCAGAGCAAGCCGTTAAAAAAGGTTTAATGGTTATGGTGTTTACAAATGCACCTCCAGCAGTTGCACCTCATGGTGCATTAAAAAGTTTATTTGGAACAAACCCTATTTGTTTTGGAACTCCCACTGGATCAAAGGTTCCTTTTATTTTAGATACATCTATTTCAATGATTAATAGAGGAAAAATTAGAGTAGCAGCAAGAGAGGGAACTAAAATTCCTGAAGGTGTTGCTTTAGATAAATTTGGTAAACCCACTACTGACCCTAAAAAAGTATTAGAAGGTGTTCAATTACCAATAGCTGGTTTTAGAGGTTCAGGATTAGCCTGGATGGTTGACATTTTAAGTGGGGTATTAACTGGTGGTAATCATGCCGGAAGAGTTAAAGATCCATTTACTGATTTTAGTGGACCACAAAATATTGGTCATTTATTTTTTGTGTTAAAGCCTAATTTATTTGTCGGTAATTCTTTTAATAAAAGAATAAAAGATAATATTAAAACTATAAAAAAACTACCTAAAATAAAAGGTGTAAAAGAAATTCTTTATCCAGGACAAAGTAAATTCAAAAGATTTAAAAATAATCTTAAAAAAGAAATTAATATCTCAAAAGCTGTTTTAAAAGACTTGGAGTATTTAAAGGATCGTTAACTAAAAGCCTTGGTTCCTATAAAACAGCAAAAAGTCTCTCATTTGTTATCTCAGTCCATAAAGTGATATTTATAAATTAACTAACTATTGATCTAAAATTTGAAATTTAAAAGCATTTATCTTGATATTTTTACACTATATACTTTTGTAAATTTGAGGATAAAAATACCTTATGCTTTCTAATAAAGAAATTGTTTGTCCAAATAACCTTTTGGACCATGCCAATAAAAAAAGAGGCGTTAATGCAGCTATTGTTAATGCGGGTCTTCCCTTGCCCATGCTCTCTGTTCAAGATGCTGTAAAAGAAGGTCTTATCAGACCTATCTTTATAGGAAATAAAAAAGAGATCTTAAAATGTGCAGAAAATTTAAAATGGGATATCTCTGAATTTGAAATTATTGATGAGCCTGTAGAAAATAATACAGCTGCTATTGCTGCAAAGCTTGCTAGTGAAAAAAAGATAAAGATTATTGTTAAAGGTCATATTCATACAGATATTTTAATGAAAGAAGTTTTAAAAAGAGATTATAATTTACTTGGAAAAACTAGACTAAGCCACATATGGCATATGACAAATACTAAAGACGACAAACCACTTATAATTACTGATGGTGCTTTAAATGTTTTGCCTAATGTAAAAACCAAAATGCATATTTTAAGAAATGTAATTGATTTTTCAAATCGTATAGGAATTGAAAGACCAAAAGTTGCAGTTCTGTCAGCGACAGAAGAAATTTTAGATAGTGTACCAAGCTCAATCGAAGCAGATGAAATTACAAAACTTGCAAAAGAAGAAAATTTAAATGCTGATGTTTTTGGTCCCCTGGCATTTGATAATAGTATTTCAAAAAAATCTGCCGCTATAAAAGGTGTTAAGAATATTGTTGCTGGTGATGCAGACGTATTATTAGTTCCAAGTGTTGAAACTGGAAATAGTTTGGTTAAAATGATGATTTACTTTATGGGAGCTTGTGCAGCTGGTGTAGTTGTTGGTGGTAAAGTTCCAATAGTAATTACAAGTAGATCTGATGAGGCACAAGCTAGATTGGCCTCTATTGCTGCTGCTGTTGTTGCTTTAGACTGATTCTTCATTGAAATAATCATATTAATGTTTTAAATAAAGCTTCAAAATTAAAGAGAAAAACAATGGCTATAACTTATTTAAAAAAATCACCTAAAACATCATCAACAGATGACACTAAAACAACTGGAATTGTTCAAGATTTATTAAAAAATATTGAAACTACCAAAGAACAAGGATGTATCGATCTTACAAAGAAATTTGATAAATATGATGGTGATATTATTGTTTCCAAAGAAAAAATTGAAGAAATCAAAAAAACATTAGACCAAAAAACAAAAGATGATGTTCAATTTTCATATGAAAGAGTTAGAAAGTTTGCTGAAGCACAATTAAAAAACTATGGTCAGGACTTTGAAGTGGAGCTTTCAGATGGATTATTTGCTGGTCAAAAGTTAATACCAGTTAATACTGCTGGATGTTATGTACCAGGAGGTCGTTATGCACACATTGCATCTGCAGTGATGAGTGTAACTACTGCTAAAGTTGCTGGTGTAAAAAATGTTATTGCATGCAGCCCTCCTAAAGAAGGTGTGGGTGCTCATCCAACAATTATTTATACAGCAGATCTTTGTGGTGCTGATGTAATTTTAAATTTAGGTGGTGTTCCAGCTATAGCTGCAATGACTAATGGTTTATTTAATAATCCTCCTGCTGATATTATTGTTGGTCCTGGAAATCAATTTGTTGCTGAAGCTAAAAGAATTTTATTTGGAAAAGTTGGTATTGATTTATTTGCAGGTCCTACTGAAATTGGAATTATTGCAGATGCGAAAGCTGATCCTGAAATAGTTGCTGTTGATTTAGTGGGTCAAGCTGAACATGGTTATAATTCACCCTGCTGGTTATATACAACAAGCAAGGAACTAGCAGAAAAAGTGATGAAAAGAGTTCCAGAATTAATTACAGAATTGCCTGAAGTTCCAAGAACAAACGCTGATGCGGCTTGGAGAGATTATGGAGAAGTTATTCTTTGTGATACTGATGAAGAAATGGCAACCATTAGTGACGAGTATGCTCCTGAACATTTAGAAGTTCAGACGGAGAATTTAGAGTGGTTTCACAAAAGACTTACAAACTATGGTTCTTTATTTATTGGTGAGGAAACGACTGTTGCTTATGGGGATAAGTGTTCAGGAACTAACCATATTCTTCCAACCAAAGGTGCTGGAAGATATACGGGTGGTTTGTTTGTTGGTAAATTTGTGAAAACTTTAAGTTTCCAAAGAATGACAAAAGAATCTACAGAATTAGTTGGAGCTGCAGCAGCAAGAATTTCTAGATATGAAGGAATGGAAGCTCATG
>JADHPA010000053.1 GCA_016778675.1 Candidatus Pelagibacter sp.
CTTTAATATTGTTTGTTAACTCCTTGCTGTACTCATTTCTTTTAAAGTTTATTGATGTTGAGTCTTTTTCATCGTAGGTACTAATAACTTCTTGAAGCAAAGCACAATCTTTTACATTTTTAGACATTGGACCTGCTTGATCTAAAGAAGATGCAAAAGCAACTATCCCATATCTTGAGCAGCTTCCATAAGTTGGTTTTAATCCTACAGTTCCTGTAAATGATGCAGGCTGTCTAATAGAACCTCCTGTATCAGTACCAATTGTAATTGGAGTTAAGTTAGCAGCTAAAGCTGATGCTGAACCACCAGATGAACCACCAGGGACAAGATCTTTATCTATTGGACTTTGAACATTTCCAAAAAAACTTGTTTCATTAGAAGATCCCATTGCAAATTCATCACAATTTAACTTACCAAGTAAAATGGCACCTTCGTTCCAAATATTCTGAGTGACTGTTGACTCGTATGTAGGAATGAAATTGTTTAACATCTTACTTCCCGCAGTTGTTTTTACTCCATTAGTGCAAAATAAATCTTTAACCGCCATGGGCACTCCAGGTAGTTTTAAATCAAAATTTGGTTTTTGGTCAAAAATTTTTGACTTTTTGAGAGCATTAGAAAAATCTTCAGTAATATATGTATTTAAATCTTGAGATTTTTCTCCTCTTTCTATGTAAGCTTTTGTAGTTTCTTCTGAGGATAGTTTTTTATCTTTAATATTTTTTACTAATTCAGACAATGTTAATGAAGTAATATTAGTCATTATTCAACAACTCTTGGTACGACAAAAAAATCTTCATTTTCATCAGGTGAATTTTTCAATATTTGCTCTCTAATATTTTCACTTTTAACCTCATCAGATCTTAATTTTAAAGTTATTTCAGCAACAGAGGTTAAAGGTTCAATATTTTCAGTGTCAAGTTCATTTAATTTTTCTATAAAATCAAATATCGAATTCAGGTCTCCAGCCAATTTTTTAGCTTTACTTTCTTCTACAGAAATCCTTGATAATTTTGATATGTGCTTTATTGTTTTAAGATCAATAGTCATGTGATAATTAAATATGTCGGCAAACTATCACTTAAGTTTAAAATATACAATATGATCACAATTGAAGAATTCAAATTAAAACAAGCAAATAAAGTCAGATTTATTGGTTTAGATTTGGGTTCTAAAAGAATTGGTGTATCCATATGTGATGAGAGGCAATCAATTGCCACACCATTTAAAACTATCAATAAAACAAACACCAATGAACTAATCGACCAACTTAAAATTATTATCAAAGAAAATAATATTGGAGGGATAATTATTGGGAACCCTGTCAATATGGACGGTAGCATGGGCAGATCAGCTCAATCTGTTAATGATGTAGCTTTAAATATATCTAAATCAATTAATCTGCCAGTGATACTATGGGATGAAAGACTTTCAACAGTTGGGGCATTTAATCTTTCTAGTTTATTGGATGTTAATGTATCTAAAAGAGTAAAAACTATAGATCAAAATGCTGCTGCCTTTATTTTACAAGGGGCAATAGATTATTTGAATAATTAATACTTGCCATAGTGCCTATTAATAGTTATAGAGTTAATTTTAATGGCAAGTAAAACAAATAAAGCTATTAAAATCTCTCAAAAACACCTCCTAGGTATTCAAGATTTATCCATCAATGATGTCAATCTAATTTTAGATGAAGCAAAATCATTTATTAAATTAAATCAAAGTAAAAGCAAAAAAACAAATATTTTAAATGGTAAGACACAAATCAATTTATTTTTTGAACCTTCTACGAGAACACAAAGTTCGTTTGAACTAGCTGGTAAAAGACTTGGTGCAGATGTCATGTCTATGAATATGGCAAATTCTGCAATTAAAAAAGGTGAAACACTTATAGACACAGCAATGACCTTGAATGCAATGCATCCTGATATTATTGTTATTAGACATCAAGACTCTGGGGCATGTAATCTTTTGTCTCAAAAAGTAAATTGTGCTGTACTTAATGCTGGTGATGGAAGTCGTGAACACCCTACTCAAGCTTTATTAGATGCTTTAACGATTATAAATAGAAAAGAAAAAATTGAAGGTTTAAGGATAGCAATTTGTGGTGACATAACACATTCACGTGTTGCAAGATCAAATATTTATCTGCTCAATATGTTAGGGGCAGAAGTTAATATTATTGCACCATCTAATTTAATGCCAAAAGAGATAGAAAAATTTGGTGTAAATACTTTTACAGACATGAAAAAAGGATTAAAGGATTGTGACATTGTGATGATGTTAAGATTACAAAATGAAAGAATGACTAGCTCATTTTTATCTTCAAATAGAGAATACTATGAATATTATGGATTAACTCCTGACAAACTATTACATGCAAAAGATGATGCATTAATAATGCATCCAGGGCCAATGAATAGAGGTATTGAAATAGATACAAAGTTAGCTGACGATATCAACAGGAGTGTAATTAAAGAACAAGTTGAGCTTGGGGTGGCTGTAAGAATGGCTTGTTTAAAAATATTTTGTGAATAAATGAAAAAACAATACTTTATAAATGCTAATATAATTGATCCTCATAATTCAATTAATGAAAATGGTGGAATGATTATTGCTGAAGATGGTTCTATTGAAGCTATTGGCAAAAAAGTAAACACAAACAATATACCTTCAAGAGAAAAAATTATTGATTTAAAGGGAAAATATATATTTCCAGGCTTAGTAGATATGCGAGTTTTTGCAGGGGAGCCAGGTTATGAATACAAGGAAAATTTTAGAACTTTAAGTAATGCGGCTCTTGCTGGCGGCGTAACTTCAGTTGTCACTATGCCAAACACAGATCCTATTATAGATAATGTTTCAATTGTAGATTTTTTAAAAAGACGTGGAAGAGATAAATCTAAAATTAACGTGTTTCCTAGTGCAGCCCTTACAAAAAACATTGAAGGAATTACAATGACAGAATTTGGTCTACTTCAAAGCAGAGGTATAATTGGATTTACAGATGGTATAAAAACTATTCAAAATACTAGATTAATGTCTCGTATAATGAATTCTGCTAAAGATCTTGGAACTTTAATTATGCAGCATGCTGAAGACTATGAGTTATCTAAAAATGGAATGATAAATTCAGGAATTATTGCAACAAAACTAGGACTATCAGGAATATCTTCGGTGGCTGAAAGAATAATTATAGAGAGAGATCTAACGTTACTAGAAAACATAAAGTGTAGATATCATATATCGCAAGTATCTGCTGCAAAATCAATTGAAATAATTAAAGAAAGAAAAGAAAAAGTTAAATTTACAACTGGTGTTTCTATAAACAATCTTTCATTAAATGAAAATGATATTGGTGATTTCAGAACCTTCTTAAAATTATCACCACCATTAAGAACAGAAGAAGATAGAATTGGACTCGTGCAAGGGTTAAAGGATGGTACTATCGATGTAATTGTTTCAGATCATAAGCCTGAAGATGAAGAACAAAAAAGATTAACATTTGCTCAAGCTGCTACCGGTGCATCAGGTATTGAAACACTACTTTCATTAAGCTTAGAATTATATCATAACGGATCAGTAAAATTAGAAACTATAATTAAAGCACTTACATCAAACCCAGCTAAAATATTAAAAATAAACAAAGGTAATCTTTCAGTCGGAAATGAAGCTGATTTTTGTATAGTTGATATTGATAAACCGTGGATTGTAAAAAAAGAAAAACTGATATCAAAATCTAAAAATACTTCGATAGAAGATAAAAAACTCCAAGGTAAAGTAACAAATACATTTGTAAAAGGTGAAGAACTATTTAAATTATAATAATGGAATATTTATTAATTGCATTAGTATCATATGTTCTTGGTTCTATACCTTTTGGTTTTATACTCACAAAAATATTTTTAAAAAAAGATATTAGAAATATTGGCTCAGGGAATATTGGTGCAACGAATGCCCTAAGAACTGGTAATAAGGCTTTAGGATATACGACATTAGCCCTAGATATAGCAAAAGCAGTTATTCCAGTTTTATTTGTAAAATTTAACTATCCAGAATATGTTTTTATAGCTTCTTTAAGTGCATTTTTGGGTCATGTATTTCCTGTATGGCTAAAATTTAAAGGTGGAAAAGGTGTTGCAACTTATGTTGGTATACTTTTCTCTATAAATATTATTCTAGGTTTTATTTTTGTTGTTAGTTGGGGAATTATATTTGTCATTTCAAAATTTTCATCTTTATCATCAATAATTGCAAGTTTGGTTATTCCACTTTATTTATTCATTTTTGGAAATCATAATTCAATTTTTTTTATGATAATGTTTATTTTAATACTCTATACTCACAGAGAAAACGTTAAACGCCTTAAAAATAAAGAAGAAACAAAGACAAAAATTTATTGATTTGACTATCAAAAGCTTTTGAGTAGTTTGTTTTATAATGAATCTAGTCATCGTAGAAAGTCCTGCTAAAGCTAAAACTATAAATAAGTATTTAGGTGATAACTATATTGTTTTAGCAAGTTATGGACATATTAGAGATCTTCCATCAAAAAATGGATCTGTTGATCCAGAAAATAATTTTAAAATGGAATGGGAAGTTGATAGTTTTTCTAAAAAATATCTTAAGGAAATTACTGATGCTGCTAAAATTTCTTCAAAAATAATTTTGGCAACAGACCCTGATCGTGAAGGTGAAGCAATAGCATGGCATGTAAAAGAATATTTGAATGAAAAAAAATTAATAAAAGATAAATATGTTGAAAGAGTTGTTTTTAATGAAATAACCAAAAAAGCAGTAGTGCATGGCATTGAAAATCCTAGGCAAATTGAACCTTTACTTGTTGATGCTTATATGGCTAGAAGAGCTCTAGACTACTTAGTTGGCTTTAACATATCACCTATACTGTGGACAAAATTGCCAGGATCAAAATCTGCAGGTCGAGTTCAATCAGTAGCCTTAAAACTTATTACTGAAAGAGAGCATGAAATTGAGTTATTTAATCCAGAAGAATTTTGGACACTAAGTATTAAATTTAATGATAATAATAAAAATAGTATTCTCGCTAGCATCACTCAACTAGAGAATAAAAAAATTGAAAAATTTTCATTCAAAAATAAAGATGAAATCGAAAAAGCAATGAATACCGTTCAATCTAAAAAATTTCAAATAAGTGATATTTCTAGCAAAGTTGTAAATAGAAATCCTTCTGGTCCATTCACAACTTCTACTCTTCAACAAGTTGCTTCAGGTAGATTAGGATTTGGTGCATCACGTACAATGCAAATCGCTCAAAAATTGTATCAAGGAATAGAAATTGAGGGAGAAACTATTGGCTTAATTACCTATATGAGAACAGATGGTACAAATCTATCTAAAGATGCTGTAGATACTTTCAGAAAATATATCAAGGATCAATTTGGAAGTGAATATTTGCCTGATCATCCAGCTAGTTATTCTGGCAAAAAAGCAAAAAATGCTCAAGAAGCACATGAAGCAATCCGTCCAACAGATATTATGCGTGCACCTGGGTCTGTTAAAAAATATTTAAGTCCTGATCAGCATAAATTATATGATTTAATTTGGAGTAGAGCCCTTTCTTCTCAAATGCAGCCTGCTCAATTTGACAGAAATACTATTACAATAACTTCAGATGATAATGGAACCATTTGTAAAGCTAGTGGTTCGGTGATTAAATTTGACGGATTCTTAAAAGTTATGAACGATAATAAGAAAGAAGAAGATGAAGATATTCTTCCAGAAATGAACAAAGGGCCAATAAATATTGAAGCTTTATTAGACGAACAACACTTTACACAACCTCCTCCAAGATATTCTGAGGCAAGCTTAGTAAAAAAACTAGAAGAATTAGGAATTGGAAGACCATCAACATATGCAAGCATAATATCAGTCATATCAACTAGAGGTTATGCTGAAACTATAAATAAAAGATTTCATCCTACTGACCGAGGAAAAATAATATCTGCATTTCTTGAAAAATTATTTTCTAAATACGTCGATTATAATTTTACTGCTGGATTAGAAAATCAATTAGATGACATAACTACAGGCAAAGAAGGATGGATTAGAGTTCTTGAAATGTTTTGGAAGGATTTCAATCAAAATGTGTCTGATGTTAAAGAAAAAAGAACTAGAGAAGTTTTAGACCTTTTAAATGACAGTCTTGGTAGTTTAATTTTTGAAAGAGATAAAGAAGGTAATATAAATAGACAATGTAAACTTTGTGATACGGGATCATTAAGTTTAAAAAATAGCTTTAGAGGTGGTGCTTTTATAGGTTGTTCAAATTATCCAGAGTGTAAATTTACTAGACCTTTATCTAAAGCTAAAGCAGCTGCTCAATCTCAACTAGCAGAACCAAAGTTTATAGGAAAACATGAAAATGGTAATGACATGTATCTTAAAAATGGAAGATTTGGTCCCTATTTACAATATGAAAAAATTGAGGAATTAAAAGATGAAGCTATTGTTGAAACGAAAAAGAAAAAGAAAACAAAAAAAAAGAAAATAGAAAAAGAAGATAACAATTTAAGAAATGTCTCTATACCTAAAGGAATTACATTAGATAGTATAGATCTTGATAGAGCTAAATTCTTATGTTCATTACCTAAAAGCTTAGGCATAAATCCTGAAAATCAAAAAGATATTATATTAAATTCTGGTAGATTTGGCCCTTATTTAAAATGTGAAAATAAGTCTGCAAGAATTGAAAATGTAGAAGAAATTTTTTCTATAGGCTTAAATAGAGCAATAACATTAATAGCAGAAGCTAAACCTGGAAGAATGTCGGCATCTATAATTAAAGATCTAGGAGAACATCCAGAGGACAAAAAACCAGTTAAAGTAATGAAGGGTCAATATGGACCTTACATTAAGTATAAATCTTTAAATGCAACTATTCCTGAAGAAAAAGACCCATTGGAGTTAAATATGGAAGAAGCTTTAATATTAATTGAGAAAAGAAAAGAATACGATAGAAATAAAAAAAATAAAAAAAAGAAAAAAGGTAAATAAAAATGAATTATGAAGAAAAAATTAAGGAATTAAAATTAAAATTACCAGAAGCAAGAGATCCTGTAGGTTCATATGTGGCATCAAAAATAATAGGTAAAATGCTTTTTATATCAGGACAAATTTCTACTAATGTAGATGGTGAGCTAATTAAAGGTAAAATTGGTAAAGAATTAAGCACTGAAGATGGGTATGAAGCGGCTAAAAGATGTGGTCTAAATATTATCTCACAAGTAAAAAAAGCATGCAATGATGACCTCTCTAAAGTTAAATCATGTGTGAAGTTAACCGGATTTGTAAATTCTACAGAAGATTTTACTGAACAACCAAAAGTAATTAA
>JADHPA010000054.1 GCA_016778675.1 Candidatus Pelagibacter sp.
CTATTAATGGCTTAATCAAAGCCTCAATTCTAATTAAATAAATATGAAAGATGAATTATTATTTTGCCCTTTAGGTGGCTCTGGTGAAATTGGAATGAATATGAATCTGTTTGCTTATGGAAAACCGGGTGAACATAAATGGATTATGGTAGATATTGGTGTAACATTTGCTGACGATACAATTCCAGGTGTTGACCTAATATATCCAGATCCAGGTTTTATTGTTGATAAAAAAAAAGATCTGCTAGGAATTATTTTGACACATGCGCACGAAGATCATATTGGTGCAATAGCTCTGCTATGGCCACAGCTTAAGTGTAAAATTTTTGCAACACCTTTTACAGCTGTTTTAATTAAAGAAAAATTTAAAGAAAAAAATATAGATATAACTAATCATTTAAAGATTGTTCAACTTAATGGTACAGTAAATTTAGAACCATTTAAGATAGAATATATAACATTAACCCACTCTATACTTGAACCTAATGGACTAAGAATTGAAACACCAGCTGGTATAATTTTACATACTGGAGATTGGAAGATCGATCCAGAACCTTTAATTGGTGAAAAAACTAATTCAAACAGACTAAAAGAAGTTGGTAAAGAAGGTGTTCTTGCAATGATATGTGACTCAACAAACGTATTCAGCATGGGTAAAGCAGGCTCAGAGTTAGATGTTAGAAAGAGCATATTAAATATTATGGGTAGTCTAAAAAAAAGAATTGTCATGGCATCTTTTGCATCAAATGTTGCACGAATGGAGACAGCTTTTTATTGTGCAGAAAAAACTGGCAGACAAATTTCTTTAGTTGGTCGATCAATGCATAGAATTTTTAAAGCTGCTAGACAATGTGGTTATTTAAAAAATGTAATTGAACCAATAGATGCTAGAGAGGCAAAAAAAATATCTAGAGAAAAAATTGTTTATTTATGTACAGGTAGTCAGGGTGAGCCAATGGCAGCTTTGATGCGAATTGCTAGCTACACACATCCAGATGTTTATATTGAAAAAGATGACACAGTTATTTTTTCATCTAAAATTATTCCAGGAAATGAAAAAAAATTGTTTAAATTGCAAAATCAATTAGTCAAAGATGGTATCGAAGTTATTTCAGAAGAAAGTGAATTTGTACATGTTTCTGGTCATCCTAATCGAGACGACTTAAGAGAAATGTATGATTGGGTGAAGCCTAATTGTGTAATACCAGTACATGGAGAGCATCGTCATATGATTGAACATATGAAATTTGCACATGAAATGAAGGTGCCACATCCAGTACAAGTACAAAATGGTGATATTGTAAAATTATTTCCAGGAAAACCTCATGTATTTGATAAAGCACCTAGTGGTAGACTTTATCTTGATGGAAATATGAGTGTTGACGAAGATTCACAATCGATAAAAGATAGAAAAAATTTAAGTGCAAATGGATATATGGAAGTTACAATTTTAATTTCTCAAAAAGGAAATATACATAAAAGACCAGTATTAACTTTTAGAGGTATTCCAGTTTATGATGTAGATGAATTTATTTATGGTTTAGAGGAAGCTATTGAAGGTACAATTAAAACCTTTTCTTTAGGTAATAAAAAACAAGAGTATAACTTAATCGATGCATTAAAGATCACTTGTAAAAAATATACTAAAGAAATGACAGGAAAAAAACCTTTTACAAATATCAATTTAGTAAAAATTTAGATGAGCGCAACAGGACTAGCAATTATTTATATCATAATATGGTGGATAGTGTTTTTTGCAATTTTACCAATAGATGTTAATAGAAATAAGACTATTAAGATTGAAGGTGAAGATGCTGGATCTCCTGAAAATCCAAAGATGTTAAAAAAATTTTTTTATTGTACTGGTATTACATCCTTAATTTTTATAATAATTTATATTTTAATTAAATATGAATACTTAAATTTAAGAAATATAATTAGTTAAATATGCATATATCAAAATCATTTATACCCATATTAAAAAATAACCCTTCTGAAGCTAAAATAAAATCACACCAATTGATGTTAAGAGTCGGTATGATAAAACAATCCTCGGCGGGTATTTACTCTTGGTTACCTTTAGGATTTAAGGTGATGAAAAAAATTGAACAAATTGTAAGAGAAGAACAAAACAAAATTGGTGCTCAAGAAATTTTAATGCCTACTATTCAATCTAGTGAAATTTGGAAAGAAAGTGGACGCTATGACGATTACGGAGAAGAAATGTTAAGAATAAATGATCGCCAGAATAGAGAAATGTTATATGGTCCAACAAATGAGGAGTTAGTCACTGATATATTCAGATCTAGTATTAAATCATATAAATCATTGCCACAATTACTATATCATATTCAATGGAAATTTAGAGACGAAGTAAGACCAAGATTTGGAATAATGAGGTGTAGAGAATTTTATATGAAAGATGCTTACTCATTTGATGTGAGTGATGAAGAGGCTGTATTTTCTTACAATAAATTCTTCTTATCGTATTTAAAAACTTTTAAAAGACTTGAGTTGACTGCAATTCCTATGGCTGCCGATACAGGTCCTATTGGAGGAAATCTTTCACATGAATTTATTATTCTTGCTGACACAGGTGAAAGTAAAATTTTTACAGACAAAAGAATTTTTGACTTGAATAGCGATGGTTCAATAATAGAAAAAAATTCTTTAGAAAATTTAAGAAAAAAATTTGAACAATATTATTCTGTTACAGATGAAAAATTCAAAAAAGAAGAATTTGAAAAAGAAGTTTCGGTTGAAAATAGATTGATAACAAAAGGAATTGAAGTTGGACATATATTTTATTTTGGAGATAAGTACTCTAAACCATTAAATGCATCAGTAGATTTGCCTGAGGGTAAGAAGGATTTTGTTAAAATGGGATCTTATGGAATCGGTGTATCTAGATTAGTTGGTGCAATTATTGAGGCTAAATATGATGATAAAGAAGAAATCATGAAATGGCCATTTGCTATTGCTCCATTTGAACTTGCAATATTACCAATGATTAACAAAAATGATAATTCAACTTTAGAAAAAGCAAATAAAATTTTTGAATTTTTTAATGTCAATGGTATTGATGCAATAATTGATGATATGGATGAAAACCTATCATCTAAAATTAAAAAATTTAATTTAATTGGCGCTCCTTATCAAATTATTATTGGAAAAAAGTCAGATGGTGATTTACTAGAATTTAAAGAAATTGGCAAAGATCCTCAAAATTTAACTTTAGATCAAATATTAAAAATTTTAATTAAACAAAAAGAAAAAAATTGATTTCTACTTTAGAAAAAGAGATTACATTTAGATATCTAAAAACTAGAAAAAAAGATGGTTTTTTAAATATAATTTCAATATTTTCTTTTATTGGAATAAGTCTAGGTGTTGCTGTTTTAATTATCGTTATGTCGGTAATGAATGGTTTTAGAACAGAACTTATAAACAAAATTGTTGGTTTTAATCCTCATATAACTATTAAGCCTTATGAAAATTCTATCTCTATAGATAAACTTAATAATAAAGAGTTAAAGAAGATTTCTGAAGAATTGCTATATAGCAATTCAGGTGAAGCAATTATTATTAGTCAAGATTTTACCAAAGGTATTGTTTTAAGAGGGTACAGTCAAAAAGATTTCTCAAAGCTTAACGTGGTAAATAAAGGTCGATTTTCTGGCAATTCAAAGAAACTTTATAAAAATAATATTTCAATCGGTAAGGAATTAAGTTTTGATTTAGAACTTAAGATTGGAGATAAATTATCAATTATCTCTCCATCTGGGATAGAAACTATTATTGGTAATTTACCCAAACAAGAAGTTTTTACTGTTAGTTCAATCTTTGAAAGTGGATTAGCTGACTTTGATAGAAATATAGCTTTTATAAATATAAATACATTAGACAATTTTTTTGATTTTAATAAAGATGATAGAAATTTAGAAATTTATCTTAAAAATCCTTCAGACATAGTTATTGCAAAAAATAAAGTTAAAGAAGTATTTAAAGATGAATTTATTTATACCTGGGCTGATATGAATAGTTCGTTATTTTCAGCATTAAAAGTTGAGAGAAATGTAATGTTTATAATTTTGTCTTTAATAATATTAGTAGCAGCATTTAATATAATTTCAGGTCTTACAATATTGGTGAAAAATAAAACTAGAGATATAGCAATTCTTAAATCAATAGGTGTTTTAAATAAATCAATTACTAAAATTTTTTTCTTAGTAGGAGTTACAATTGGGACGACAGCTACAATATTTGGTATTTTATTGGGTGTATTGTTTTCACTTTATATTGAAAATATTAGACAGTTTTTGAGTTATACTTTTAATATAAGTTTGTTTCCTGAAGAAATTTATTTTTTAAGTAAAATGCCCACAGAAATAAATCTTGTTTCTATATTAATAATCTCCGTTTGTTCGATTTTAATAACCATAATTGTTTCAATATATCCTGCTATAAAAGCCTCTAAGCTTGATCCAGTAAAAGGTTTGAAATATGAATAATCTTATAAATTTAAAGAATATCTCTAAATCATTTTATAATAATAAAAAAATTTCAGTATTAAAAAAAATAAATTATTCATTTACAAGAGGTAAAATTTACTCTTTGGTAGGACCATCTGGTTCTGGGAAGTCAACTTTGCTTAATATTTTATCAATGATTGATAGGCCGACTAGTGGAAGTTTATCTATAAGTAATAAAGTAGTGAATTTTTCAGAAACTTTAGACAATGATAAAATTAGATCAGAAAAAATTGGCATTATTTATCAACAAAATAATTTATTAACTGACTTTACGGCTTTAGAGAATGTTTACATGGCTCATTTATCTTTAACTAATAATAAAAAAGAGGCAAAACATAAGGCGAAAATAATTTTAAAAAAGATGGGTTTAAAATCAAGAGAAGATCATTATCCATCAGAATTATCTGGTGGTGAAATGCAGAGAACAGCAATTGCTAGAGCTCTAATTAATGAACCTGATGTAATATTAGCAGACGAACCAACTGGAAGTTTAGATCAAAGTACGGCTAAAGAAATTTTTAATATTCTTTATAAATTAAAGGACAAGAATAGATTAATTATATATGCAACTCATAATAGATATTTTGCCAATATGGCAGATTGCAAATTAGAAATGATTGATGGTAATATAAAAACTATCAATGCAAAATTCAAACAATAAACATTTTACTCATTTCAAAGTTCATACTCAGTACTCCATTTGTGAAGGTGCTGTCAAAATTGAGAGTTTAAAAGATTTTTGTAAAGAAAATAAATTAATTTCTGTTGGAATTTGTGACACTGAAAATTTATGTGGTGCATTAGAGTTTTCTGAAAATATCTCTAAAGTGGGCACTCAACCTATTATTGGAACTCAAATTAATTTTAAATATGAAGACACAACAGGTTTACTCCCCTTAATTGCTCTAAATGAAAATGGTTACAAAAAAATTATTGAATTATCTTCAAAATCATATTTAGAAAATGACGTTTTATCAAAACCACATTTGGATATTAAAGAATTACTAGATAATATTAGTGATGTTATTCTTTTATCAGGAACCAATCACGGCTTATTTGGCAAGTTATTTGAAAAAGGAAGATTTGATGAAATACAAAAAATCTACAAAGATTTACTAAAAAATTTTAAAGATAATTTTTATTTAGAAATTCAAAGACATGGTGATCAAAATGAAATATCTTTTGAAAAGTTTAATTTAGAACAATCTTTTAGATTAAAAATTCCAATTATTGCATCAAATGAAGTTTATTATTTAACCAAAGACATGCATGAAGCCCATGATGCTCTTACTTGCATTGGTGAAAAAACATATCTTAATGATAAAAATAGAATTAAATATAGCGATCAACACTATTTTAAGTCTTCAGAAGAAATGTGTGCTCTATTTTCTGATTTACCTGAAGCTTTAGAAAATAATTTTAATTTACCATACAGGTGTAGTTTTAGACCTCAATTTTCTAAACCTGTTCTTCCTAATATAAGCACAGAAAAAGATGGTAGTGCCGATGAAATATTGAAAAAGGACTCATTAAATGGATTGAAAGAAAAATTTTTAAAAGTTTTTAAAATAGAAGAAAAAAACCTCATTAATGATGAAAAATTTTTATTTTATAAAGATCGTTTAGATCATGAACTAAGAATTATAATTGAAATGAAATACCCAAGTTATTTTTTAATAGTTTCTGATTATATTAAATGGGCTAAGAAAAATGATATTCCGGTAGGACCCGGTAGAGGCTCTGGTGCTGGCTCTTTAGTAGCCTGGTGTTTATCAATTACTGATGTTGACCCAATAAAGTTTAATCTAATTTTTGAAAGATTTTTAAATCCCGATAGAATATCTATGCCTGACTTTGATATAGATTTTTGTGAAGAAAAAAGAGATCTTGTATTTGAATATTTAACTACAAAATACAAAGATAGTGTTGCTCATATAATTACTTTTGGAAAATTAAAAGCAAGAATGGTTATAAGAGACGTTGGTAGAGTTTTAGGTTTACCATATGGTTTTGTAGATAGCATTTCTAAGATGATACCATTTGATCCTTCACGTCCACAAAGTTTAATTGAATGCATAAATAGTGAGCCAAGACTTCAAAAATTAGTAAATGAAGATCCTCGAGTTAAAAAACTTACTGATTTATCACTAAAGTTAGAGGGACTAAATCGGAATGTTGCAACTCATGCTGCAGGTGTTGTTATAGCCGATAGAAAATTAACTGAAATAGTTCCTTTATATAAAGACGCCTCCGCAGATCTTTTATTACCATCAACTCAATTTGATATGTATTCTGCTGAAAATGCAGGTTTAATAAAATTTGATTTTTTAGGTCTAAAAACTTTAACAGTCATTAATAGAGCTCAAAAACTAATTAAAAAGAAAGATAAAAATTTTAATATCGAAGACATAAATTTTGAGGATCAAAAAGTTTTTGAATTACTTTCATCAGGTAATACAGTTGGTTTATTTCAGGTGGAGAGTGCCGGTATGCGTGAAGCTTTAATGCAAATGAAACCAAATCATATTGAAGACATTATTGCATTAGTTGCTTTATATAGACCAGGACCTATGAGTAATATTCCTGTATATAATGATTGTAAGCATGGAAGACAAACGCCTGATTATTTACACCCTCTTTTAGAAGACATTCTCAAACCAACATATGGTGTTATAATCTATCAAGAACAAGTAATGCAAATAGCTCAAAAATTATCAGATTTTACTGCAG
>JADHPA010000005.1 GCA_016778675.1 Candidatus Pelagibacter sp.
TTTATCTTAAAAATTTTTACAAAATTTTCTGCTTGTCTAACAGAGAGATTTTTCTCAACTATTTTATTTGCAACAAATTCTGAATTATCAAGACCTACTAAAATTTTTGCATGCCCTGGAGTTATTTTTTTTGTCTCAATTAATTTCAAAACTCCATTTGGAAGTGTAAGCAGTCGTAAAAAATTAGTTATATGACTTCTACTTTTTCCAATAAATTCAGCTACTTTTTCTTGATCATAGGAAAATTCATCTATCAATCTTTGATAACCACGAGCTTCTTCTAATGCGTTAAGATCATTCCTTTGAACATTTTCAATTATTGCAAATTCTAATGATTTTAAATCATCGACATCTGTAATGACTACAGGCACATCATGAAGACCTGCCTTTTGAGCTGCCAACCATCTTCTCTCACCTGCAATTATTTCATATTTGGAGCTATCATCAGATGATTTTCTGACAATTATCGGCTGTATAATTCCTCTTTTTTTTATTGAATTAGTTAAGTCTTGTAAATTTTCTTCATCAAAAATTTTTCTAGGTTGGAATTTATTACTAACTAAATTGCTGATAGATAATTTATTAATATTAACCTCTGTTTTTGTCTCGCCTATTAATGAAGATAATCCTCTACCTAGACCCTTCTTAATTTTATTTGTATCCATTATGCAGCACTCCCAATTGTTTCTTCTTGATTAATAAATTCATCTGTGAAGTTAAAATATGATTTACTTCCAGGACAAGATTTATCATAAATTAAAACAGGCATTCCATGAGATGGAGCTTCTGACAATCTTACATTTCTTGGAATGACTGTTAAATAAACTTTGTCGTTAAAAAAATCTCTAGCTTCCTTTTCAACTTGTGAGGATAATTTATTTCTTTTATCGTACATTGTTAAAAGAATTCCTCTAATTATTAAATCAGGATTTAAATTTGCTTTTACTCTTTCTATTGTTTTCATTAGCTGTGTTAATCCTTCTAGAGCAAAAAACTCAGTCTGTAATGGAACAACTAGGGAATGAGATGAAACTAAAGCCATGACAGTGAGTAAACTTAGGGATGGAGGACAATCAATTAAGATATAATCATACTGTCCTCTAAAATCATTTAAATAAGCGGTTAATTCACCTTTTAAAATGAAGGCTCGTTTGCTATCTCCTGCGGTCTCAACCTCTAAACCAGACAAATCAACATTTGAAGTTACTACATCTAAATTTTGATAGTTTGTTTTTTTAATTACATTAGAAATTGACTTAGAGCCATTGAGAACAGCATAAATTGTTTCGTTAGAATTTTCTAAATTTGATAAACCAAGTCCTGTTGTAGCATTACCTTGTGGATCAAGATCAATAATTAAAACTTTTTTTTCTTTTTGAGCCAATCCTGCAGCAAGATTAATTACAGTTGTAGTTTTTCCTACCCCACCCTTTTGATTTATTACAGATATAATTTGCATCTATTTTTTTTTAATATTTTTTATGTTTAATAAAAATGAATCTTGGCTTGTGATACTTTTTTTTTTTTCAAAATCAAAATCCCAAATTTTTAAAGTGTCCTCTAAAGTTTTTTCACCATTTTTACCCATAAATAAAATTAAATTTTTATAATTATTAAAATTATTGTAAACTAATTCTAAAACTATTGGTAAGGGCTTAAATGCTCTTGCCATTATTGTACCTGACTTTATATTTTTTATCTCAAAAATATTTTTTTGTATTACTTCTGTTTCTAATTTTAATTCTCTAGATATTTTTCTTAAAAAAACGCTCTTATGATGACTTTTTTCATATAAGTTAACTTTTATGTTTTTTTTTAAGTTTTTGATCAAAATTGATACTATTATTCCTGGGAATCCACCTCCTGAACCTATATCTGTTACAATATTACTGTTAAAATCAACAAAATCAATACTTTGAGCTGAATCTACTATATGTCGTTCTCTTATTGTATTATCCTGGGCATTTTCCTTGCTTATTAGGTTAATTTCTTCATTATTTCTTTTTAATTGAATAATAAATTTTTCAAAATCTACACAAGTTTCACGTGAAACATTTTGATATTTTAATAGTGGATATTTATCTAAAATTTCTTCCATTAAGCTATAAGCTTAATAGACTTTCTTTTGACATGTGACAACAAAATATATACAGCTGCTGGGGTAATTCCGTCAATTCTCAAAGCTTGACCCAAGGTTTTTGGCCTGATCAATTTAAATTTAGATTTTACCTCATTTGAAAGACCTGAGAGGTTATCATAGTTAAATTCTTCAGGTATGGATAAATTTTCATCTCTTTTAAAGGCTAAAATATCTGATCTTTGTTTTTTTAAATACCCCATATAATGGGCATTAATTTCAATTTGCTCATCTATTTTTTTATCAAAAAAGGGAATATTTGCCCATATTTCTCTTATTTTTTGCATATTAACTCCTTTTTGAGACAATATTTCATTTGATTTTCGTAAAACTCCATCCTGAGCTATATTTATCCCAAAATTCCTAATTTTATTTGGTGAAATTGATAATTCTGACATTTTTTTTACTATTATTTTTAATTTTTTTGACTTTTCCTCAAAAAGCTCTTTTCTTATTTCATTTATTAAACCAATTGAAATACCTTTCTCAGTTAATCTTTGATCGGCATTATCGGCTCTTAGGGTTAGTCTATATTCAGCTCTAGAGGTAAACATTCTATATGGCTCAGCTACGCCTTTGGTTACAAGGTCATCTATCATAACGCCTATGTAGGCATCAGATCTATCTAGAATAAAAGGTTCTTCATTTTTAAAAGATAGAGCAGCATTTATTCCTGCAATGAGCCCCTGTGCTGCAGCTTCTTCATAACCTGTTGTTCCATTAATTTGTCCCGCAAGATATAAATTAGGTATTTTTTTTGTTTCAAGCGTTAAAAAAAGCTCTCTTGGATCTATATAATCATATTCTATAGCGTATCCAGGTCTAATTATCTTGACATTTTCTAAACCACTGATATTATTACATATTTCCTGTTGAACTTCCTCGGGAAGTGACGTAGATATACCATTAGGGTATATTGTGTGATCATTTAGGCCCTCTGGCTCTAAATATATCTGGTGGCGACCTTTATCAGCAAACTTTACGATCTTGTCCTCTATTGATGGGCAATATCTCGGGCCAACCCCCTGTATGCTACCAGAGTACATGGCACTTCGTTTTAAATTTTTTTGAATAATGTTATGAACATTCTCATTAGTATAGGTCATTCTACATGAAACCTGTTTGTTAATATTTTTTTTAGTTAAAAAAGAAAAAAAATAAGGATCCTCGTCTGCAAACTGTTCTTCCAAATTTTTATAATTAATTGTTCTTGAGTCTAATCGTGGAGGGGTGCCTGTCTTTAATCTTCCAATTTTAAAATTATATTTCTTCAACTGCTCGCTTAATCCTGTAGAAGGTTTCTCATTGTATCTTCCAGCTGGCGTTCTCTCTTCACCAATATGTATCAATCCATTTAAAAAAGTGCCTGTTGTTAGTATTAATTTATTACATAAAATTTTTTTTCCAGATTTTGTTATAAATCCAGTTATAGTGTTTTTTAAAAAAATAAATCTAATTACAGGATCTGAAAAAACTGTTAAATTACAATAGTTTAGTAGTTTTTCTTGCATATATTTACGATATAAATATCTGTCTGATTGAGTTCTTGGACCTTGAACGGCTGGACCTCTACTTCTGTTTAGCAGTCTAAATTGTATGCCTGATTTATCTGCAATCTCTCCCATTACACCATCTAATGCATCTATCTCTCTAACTAAATGACCTTTACCAAGACCACCTATCGCTGGGTTACAAGACATCTCTCCTATCGTTTCAATCTTATGAGTGAATAGGGCGGTATTAACTCCAAGACGCGCAGAAGCTGTTGCAGCCTCACAACCAGCATGTCCTCCACCAATAACCACTACCTCGAATGACAAATCATTTTTCATAAGCTAAATTTATAACTGATATAAATATTTACAAGCAGACAGTATTTTTTTTAAAGATATTTATCTAAAGCAATTCTGACTGTATTTATGATTTAAATTGACGAATTAGTTATGTTTATCAACAAAAATGGAGAAAATGTGCTGAAAAACCCCGCAAAATGTTGTTTATTTGCCTATGCAAAAATCGTTGAAAATACTACCTAATATCTCTTCAACATCTACTTTTCCAACTATCATTCCCAAATGTCGTGTTGCTAAACGAAGATCCTCTGCAGCTTTATCGAAATCCTCTGCTTCATTTTTTTCTTCAAAGTTTTTTAAATAATTTAAGCTTTGTTCAAGATGTTGTCTGTGTCTTTCGCGAGTAATTAAAATATCTTTATTTGTGATAAATTTATTTTTTAATTTATCTTTAATTTTTAAAATTAAATTTTCTATGTTGAGATTGTTTTTTACTGAAATTAAAACATGTTCAAAATTTTTTATTTCAGAGCTTAAATCTTTTTTTAAAAGATCAGATTTATTGACTACAAGTATTGCATTTTCATCCATCAATTTCCTCAAAACTCCTTTAAAATCAATACTTTTAGCGTCTACAATGATCAACTTTAGGTCTGCATTTTCCGCCTTATCAAGGGCTAACTTTATTCCTTTTTTTTCTATCTCATTTTTAGAGTCTCTAATTCCTGCAGTGTCGGAAACCACAACTGGATATCCATCAATATTTAAGTGAGTTTCTATTACGTCTCTTGTGGTCCCCGCTATCTCGGATACTATTGCAACATCTCTTTTTGATAGATGATTTAGTAAACTAGATTTTCCAGCATTAGTTGGTCCTATAATTGCAATCTTAAAACCTTCCCTAATCCTTTCTCCAACTTTTTGATCGTTTAAAATTTTTTTAATGCTTAAAATGACTTCATTAGAAATTTTTTTAATATTTTTTAAAACATCCAATGGCAAATCTTCATCGGGGAAATCTATTTTTGCTTCGACATTTGATAAAATTTTCAAAAGTTTTTCTCGAAGATCATTAAATATTTCTGATGATTCACCATTCATTATTTTTACCGCTTGCTGCCTTTGAATTTCGGTCTCTGCTGAAATTAAATCTGCTATACTTTCGGCTTTAAGCAAATTTATTTTTCCATTTTGAAATGCAAGTTTTGTAAACTCGCCAGGTTCTGCCAAGCGGCAATTTTTAATTTGAGAAATAGATGAATGTAGAGCGTCAATTACAGCTTTACTACCATGTACATGAAATTCTGCCATATCCTCGCCTGTGTAGCTCTCAGGGCCGGGAAACCATAATATTATACCCTCATCTATAAGCTCAGAAGTGTTAATTTTATTGATCTTTTTTAATGTGGCCACTCTGGCTTTTGGCAAATTCTCGTTGGTCAATAACTTTATTATTTTTTTTGTGTCTTCACCTGAAACTCTAATTATAGCTATACCTGAAATACCTGGACCAGTTGATAGAGCATAAATTGTCATGCAATTATTATAGCTCCAATTTTACACTCATGTAAAACTTTAAATTAATGAAATAAATTTTTTAGGCTGGTTTGTTCATTGAATTAAAGAAATCTGCATTACTTTTGGTTTCTTTAAGTTTTGAGTTAATAAATTCAATTGCATCCATAGTGCCCATTGGAGCAATAATTCTTCTCAGAACATTCATTTTTGAAAGATCGTCTTTGTTAAAAAGTAATTCTTCTCTTCTTGTTCCAGACTTGGTTATATCGATTGCAGGATAAATTCTTTTATCAGCAATTTTTCTATCAAGAACTGTTTCACTATTTCCTGTTCCTTTAAATTCTTCAAAAATTACTTCGTCCATTCTTGAACCGGTATCAATTAAAGCAGTTGAGATAATTGTTAAAGATCCACCTTCTTCAATATTTCTAGCTGCTCCAAAAAATCTTTTTGGTCTTTGTAACGCGTTCGCATCAACACCACCTGTTAAAACTTTTCCAGAGCTTGGAATTACTGCGTTATAGGCTCTGCCCAGTCTAGTAATTGAGTCTAACAAAATAACTACATCTTTTTTATGTTCCGTTAGTCTTTTTGCTTTTTCGATAACCATTTCAGCAACAGCAACATGTCTTGAAGCGGGCTCATCAAATGTTGAGCTAATCACTTCACCCTTAACTGTTCTTTGCATGTCCGTGACTTCCTCTGGTCTTTCATCAATTAACAAAACCATTAAATAACTTTGAGGGTAATTTTTTGCGATAGAATTTGCTATGCTTTGTAAAATCATAGTTTTACCTGCCTTAGGAGGTGAAATAATAATTGATCTTTGACCCTTGCCTATTGGACTTACAAGATCAATTAATCTGGGTGTTAAGTCTGGTTTTTTTTCTATTTTAGTTGTTTCAATTTCCATGACCATTTGTTGATCTGGGTAGAGAGGTGTTAAGTTATCAAATGCGATTTTATGACGAGCCTTTTCAGGTTCCTCAAAATTTATTTTACTAACTTGCAATAATGCAAAATATCTTTCACCTTCTTTTGGCGCTCTAACAGGACCCTCAACAGTATCACCCGTTCTTAAACCAAACTTTCTTATTTGACTTGGACTAACATATATATCATCGGGACCAGCTAAATAATTTGACTCCATGGCTCTTAAAAAACCAAAACCGTCTTGTAATAATTGCAAAACACCAGCACCTGTAATTTCCTCTTTTTCTGCAACTTTTTTTAGTATGGCAAATAATATTTCTTGCTTTCTAAGTGTGCTCGCATTTTCAATTCCAAGCTCTTCTGCTTGTGTAATTAATTGTTCAGATGATTTTAATTTAAGTTCTTGTATATTCATGTTGTGGAGGGGTTTTTGAGATTTGTAAGATAAATTGAATATATATACTCTTTAAAATATTACAAGTCTAAATGGGTTTAAATATTACAATAAAAACAATCAAAATTAACAATATTGTTGGTACCTCATTAAGTATTCTAAAAAATTTTGATGATTTTGTATTTCTGTTCAAGTTAAAGTCTTTAAGCAATTTAGATAAATAGAAATGATAAATCGTTAATAAGATAACAAATAATAATTTTAACTTTACCCAAAGTGTAAAAAAAACATCAGTTCCTATAATAAGAATTAAAATGAGTCCAAAAATCCAACTTAAAATCATGGCCGGCATCATGATGTAAAAAAATAACTTTCGTTCCATGGTTTTAAAAATTGAAGAAGAGTTTTGATCGTTTAAGTTTTCAACATGATAAACAAAAATTCTTGGTAGATATAAAAGTCCTGCCATCCAAGAAATGACGGCTATCAAATGTAAACTTTTGAATAATAAATAACTATTCATGATTTAAACAAGGACATTTTTTAAATTCTAAAGGACATTGAGTTTTTGGAGGATAAAGACCATCGTTAAACTCATATTCATTTTTTTTAATTATTAAATCTGACATTGTTTTAATAAAATCTTCATTTGTTCCAAGGGCAGGGACTCTTGTGTAATTCTTGCAACCATTTGCATCCGCAAGCTCTTTATATTCTATGTCTAGTTCAACAAGCGTTTCTGAGTGCTCAGAGACAAACGCAATAGGCACCAGGACTATATGTTTTCCAATTTTAGAGTTTTTTATAATGATATCTTCTGTTGAGGGTCCAATCCACTTAAGTGGACCAACTCTACTTTGATAGCTTAATATCCAATCTAAGTTTTCAATATTTAATTCTTCCACTATCTTTTTTACTGACTGTTCCACTTGCCATTGATAGGGGTCTCCTTTTTTAATATTTTTTTCTGGCAAGCCGTGTGCTGAAAATATTAATTTAAAATTTTTTAAATCTTTTATCTTTTTAAGTATTTCTTTGGTGTGAGCTTTTACAAAGTTTTGATCAGTTGGATAACAACAAATGGTACTTGTTTTAACTTTATACTGATTTTTTTTACAAACATCTTTCCATTCTTTAATTGAAGACCCAGAAGTTGCTGCAGAATATTGAGGATAGAGAGGCATTAAAATAACTTCTTCCGGATTAAAAAACTGTACTTCTTTAATCACTTGCTCCGCTCTTGGGTGCCAACACCTCATAACAATAAAACATTTATATTCGTCAATCTCTTGATCTTGATTAATTTTTTTTTCAAGGGCGTCTGATTGTTCTTTTGTTAGTTTTAATATTGGTGATGCGCCACCAAGCTCTTCATAAATTTTTTCTGCAACAGGTGCCCTTCTATTAGAAATTAATTTTGCAAGAGGAAATCTTAGAAAAGTTGGCAAATTTAATATTGCTGGATCATTAAACAGATTAAATAAAAAAGGCTCAACATTTTCTATTTTATCTGGGCCTCCAAGATTAAATAAAATTATTGCTTTTTTCATTTAATAATCTTTTACCATCTTTACTAAATAATCAACCATTTCAGGATTGGTCTGTGGTAAGACACCGTGGCCTAAATTAAAAATATAAGGATGGTCTTTAAATATATCTAGGTATTTTAAGGCTTGTTTTTTAAGGTTACTTATATCTGTTAGCAAAACTTTAGGATCCAGCCCTCCTTGTACAGGAATATTAATTAATTTAGATATTGATATTGGATCTACATCATAATCGATATTGACTACATCCGGATTAACTACATCACAATAATTTTTATAATTTTTTATTCCTCTAGGAAAACAAATTACAGGAACACTAAGCGATTTAACATAGTCCACCAAACTTAATGTTGGATTGTATATGTAATTAGGTAAATCATTTTCATCCAACAATCCAGCCCAACTATCAAAAATTTGTATTACGTTTGCTCCATTTTTTATTTGTTGCTCAATATGTATTTTTAAAAATTTATCTAAGATTAATAGTATTTTTTTTATTAGATTTTTATTTTCAAAAAATTTTTTTTCCAATTCTTTTTTTGGCGAATGTTTATTAATCATGTAAACCAATAGTGTCCAGGGTGCGCCAACAAAACCTATTAAACTCTTATTGTTAATTAAATTTTGTTCACTTACTTTCTTGATAGATTTGTAAACTGGATCCAATTTTTTTAAAAATTCTGTTTCATTAATTTTTACCAAATCCTCTATATTTAAATCACCTAACTGAGGGCCAAAATCTTTTTTAAATTCTACTTTTTGATTTAGTCCATAAGGCAACATCAAAATATCTGAAAAAATTATTGCAGCATCTAACTCGAATCTTTTTAAAGGTTGTAAAGTAACTTCAGATGATAATGTTTCATTTAAGCATAATTTTATAAAATCTGGATTATTTTTTCTAATTTCTCTAAACTCAGGCAAGTATCTTCCTGCTTGTCTCATTAACCATATAGGTGTATTTGTGGTTTTTTTATTTAATATTGTTTCCTGAATAGGAGTCATAATAATAAGTAATTATTTAATTATAGTATTAGTTATATAGTATGTGAATAATGGTAATAAGTTGTTTTACCAACTTTATACACTTTTTATTAACAATTAATAATATTTAAGATCTCTTTTTAAATAGTATAATTAATATATTTTTTAATCTTGTTCGATAAGTTGTATATAAATAGTTCACATGTTTATTAATGTTCGTAAAAACGTTGTTTTACAATAAAAAATAATAAACTTCATTAATGGAAAAAAATGATAAAAATAATATTTAATTATCAACATTTTATTCATGAGTAATACATATCAAATATATCTCATTTCTGATTCTACAGGTGAAACTTTAGATAGAGTGTTTTTAGCAATTAAAGCACAATTTAAAAATATAGAATATGATGTTAAATCTTATTTTTTTACAAGAACCAATAATCAGATCATTAAAATAATTGAAGAAGCAGAAAAAAATCCAAATGCTATAATTTTATATACAATTGTTGATAGTTCACTTGCTAAATTTTTAGGTAACAAAAGTGATGAAAAAAAAATTCCCTGCTTTAGTGTTTTGGGAAATCTAATTTTAAATTTTTCTAAACTTTTAAATCAAAAAGCATCACACAAACCCAGCGGACAACATGAGCTTAATGAAGAGTATTATGAAAGAATAGAAGCAATTCAATTTACTATGGCCCACGATGATGGCAATTTAGTTCAGGACATAAATAAAGCTGATTTAGTACTGTTAGGAGTAAGCAGGACCAGCAAAACTCCCACATCAATCTATCTTGCAAATAGAGGACTCAAAACGCTAAATATTCCTTTGGTTAATGAAAACTCAATTCCAGAAACATTAAAAACAAACCCAAAACTATCGTGTGTTGTTGGACTCACAACTGAACCTGAAAGATTAGCAGATATAAGAAAAAACAGGATGAACACACTAAAAGAGACAGAAAACACAAGCTATACAGATATAAAAAAAATTGAAAAAGAAATTATGGAAGCAAAAAAAACATTTGTAAAATATAAATGGCCAATAATTGATGTTACGAGAAAATCAGTTGAAGAAACAGCAGCCTCGATAATTAAAATTCATGAAATATTTAAAAATAATGATCGATAAAATAATACTTGCATCAAAAAGTGGAGTAAGAAAAAAAATTTTGGAAGATCATGGAATTATTTGCAGAGTAGAACCATCTAATGTTGATGAAGATAGCATTAAAAAAAGTCTTTTAAAACAAAATGCAACACCAACAATTATATCAAAAAATTTAGCAGAACTAAAAGCAAATAAAATAAGTCAAAAATTTACCAGTGAAATAATTTTGGGAGCAGACAGTGTTATCGATTTAGGAGGACAAATAATATCAAAACCGAATAATAGAACTGAGGCCATCAAAATACTTCAAAAATTAAATGGTAAAACCCATCAATTAGTTAGCTCAGTCTGTATTTCAAAAGGAGGTTCGATGATATGGAATCATACAGACAAAGCTTCATTAACCATGAAATATATGAGTTTTTTAGAGCTAGAAGATTATTTGGCTAAAATTTCAGACGAAGCGCTTTATGCTTATAATGTTTATCAAATTGAAGGAGCGGGGAGAAGTTTATTTTCTAAAATTGATGGAGATGAGGACACCATTATGGGATTACCCATTAAACAAATAAAGGAATATTTAAATATATTTTAATGATTAAAAAATTTTTAGTTATTGGCAATCCAATACAACATTCTTTATCGCCAGATTTACACAATTATTGGATTAAAAAGAATAAAATAAACGCATCCTATGAAAAAAAACTATTACAAGAGAACGAATTAAAGAAATTCATTTCTGACATCGAAGAAGAAAACATCCATGGAGCAAATATAACGGTTCCATTTAAAAATAAAATTATACCTTTGTTGGACTCTTTAACCTCTGAAGCCGATAGATCACAGTCTGTAAACACAATTTATAAAGTGAAAAATAAAATTATAGGAGATAATACAGATATTGATGGTTTTAAAATTGCTTTAGAAAAGACAAAACAAACTATAGAAAATAAAACAGCACTTATTTTGGGGGCGGGTGGAGTAGTTTCATCAATAATTATTGCTTTGAAAAAATTAAAAATAGATAAAATTTTTATCACCAACAGAACAGAAAAAAAAGCAACCGAAATTAAAAAGACCTTTTCTGATGTAGAAATAATAAAATGGGGAGAAATAATTGATTTTGATATTATTATAAATGCAACTAGTGTTGGCCTGGACAAAGCAGATGTGATTAAATTAGACTATGAAAAAATTAGTAAAGATAAATTTTTTTATGATGTAATTTATAACCCCAAAGAAACAAATTTTTTAAAAGAGGCTAAAAAGTTCGGCGGAAAAACTGAAAATGGAAAAACAATGTTTTTATATCAAGCTCAAAAGGCTTTTTTTATATGGCATGGAGTTTTACCAAAAATAGATACAGAGGCCATTAATTTACTTAATTTATGATTAGAATAGCTGTTTTGGGAGGTATAGGGTCAGGGAAAACTCACATAGCTAAACTTTTTAATTTTCCTGTTTTTAATGCAGATTTAGAGGTTGCTAAAATTTATAAAAACAACAGGCAATGTTTTATGAAATTAAAAAAAAAATTCCCTGACTATTTTCCGTCATTCCCAGCAAAAAAAGATCAAATTATAAGGGCAATAACAAATAATGAGAAAAACTTAAAAGAAATAACCAAAATTATTCATCCAGAAATTAAAAAAAAAATGCATATATTTTTAAAAAATAATAATAAAAAAAAAGCGGTTGTTTTAGACATCCCCCTTTTTCTTGAAAATAGACTAAATAAAAAAGATGATATTTTAATTTTCATTCAATCAAATAAATCAGAAACCATTAAAAGATTAAAAAAAAGAGATAATTTTAATATTGATTTATTTAAAAAATTTAAAAAAATTCAACTTCCTTTGAGTTTTAAAAAAAAAAAATCAAATTATATAATTAAAAACAACTTTACAAAAAAATTAGTTAGACAAAGAATAGAAAGAATACTAAAAAAAATTATATAAATGAAAGAAGTTGTATTAGATACAGAAACAACAGGACTATCAGTTAAAGAGGGACACAGGATTGTAGAAATTGGTTGTATTGAGTTAGATAATTTAATTCCAACAAAAAATAAGTTTCACTGTTATCTTAATCCTGAAAGAAAAGTTTCTGAAAGAGCGCTAGAAGTACATGGATACACAGATGAATTTTTATCTACACAAAAAAAATTTTCAGAGATTGTAGAAGAGTTTTTAAGCTTTATTAAAAATAAGAGATTAGTAATTCATAATGCTGAATTTGACTTATCGCACTTAAATAATGAATTGACACTATTAGGTAGGGAAAAAATAGAGAGTAAAAATACCATCGATACACTTGCCTTAGCTAGAGATAAGTTTCCTGGTTCACCCACCAGTCTAGATGCACTTTGTAAAAGATATCGTATAGACAATTCAAATCGAACTCAACACACTGCCCTTATAGACTGCGATTTATTAGCGAAAGTTTATATTAATTTGTTAGATCAAAAAGAGCCCACACTTAATTTCAAAAATGAAGATAATGAAAGAACAACAATTAATACAAGTAATACAAACCAATATTATGAAAAAGTTGTTAAGCCTACCGAGGAAGAGCTAAAGCTTCACAAAGAATATGTAAAAAATAGTTTAAGAAAAAATTTTTTTAATTAGCCCTTTGCTTATATAGCTCTGTAAAATTAATTTTTTTTTCGAGTTTTATTTCTGGAAACCCAGAATTATGCAGCAAATTTAAAAATGCTTTTTCAAGGGTAGGATAAATTTTATTTTGAACATCACACAATATAATTTTTTCAAGTTCTTTTTTATCTTTGACTGCCTCATCAACTTGAACAACGGAAGCATATACTATTTCAAAATATGATTTTTTATCATTATACTCTTTGTCTTCAAATTTTAACGTCGTACTAACCTCTACCATTTTATTTTTAAGAGGTTTGGAGCTAATATCTATATTCAATTGATATTTTGAAATATTTTCTTTTACATATATATAACTTTCAATATTTGGTGTTTCACTAGATATATCTTTTATGAATTCTGCTAAAATTTTAAAATTTTCTGTCATCTTCATCCTCTATATCTTCAAATTCGCCATTAATAAAATCTTGTTTTTTATTTATGGGTCTTTGTTTATTTGATACTTTTTTAAAAATCAATTTTCTTGTTGGTGGAAATATTATTAATAAGCCTATAAAATCAGTAGCAAATCCAGGTAAAATTAAAAGGAGTGCAGCAAAAGCTAAGGCTGCTCCAGAAATAATTTCGTAAACTGGGAGTTCATTTTTTACCATTTGAGACATCCCAGATCGCAATGTATTAAAACCTTCATAGCGGGCATAAACAACGCCAAAAAATGCAGTAACAAAAATCAATAAAATTGTATAAAAGGCACCTATTTGAGAACCTAATTTAATAAATAAATAAATCTCAATAGCCGGAATACCTATAAGTAATAATAAAAATGTGTTCATTTGTCCTTAGTCTAAATTGCTAGTTGTAATTAATCAACTTAGTAAATATTATTAAGTTATGAATTATAGTTTTGAATATATCGATATTATTCTCTTAGCAATGATTGCAGGTTTCATATTTTTACGTTTACGAGGAATACTTGGAAAAAAAACTGGTTTTGAGGGTAAAATTCCCTCACTAATCGAAAAAGAATTCCAGGAAACAAACATAAACCCAAAACCAGTAAGAGCAAATTTTGATGAACAATCACAAAAAGAATTTTTAAAAGGTGCAAAAATAGCTTATGAGACAATTATTACAGACTTTAGTGATAGTGATAATAAATTAATAGCCAGCAAACCTCTTTTAAGTAAAAAGATTTTTGACCAGTTTAAAGAAGCACTTGAAGAAAGAGAAAGAAGGGGTCAGTTCGCAGAAATTACATTTATAGGAATTAAGTCAGCATTAGTAAAGTCTTATAAAAAAGTAGAAAATAGTTTTGAGGTTACGGTGGATTTTGTTAGTGAAATAATTACTTGTGTGAAAGATAAAGAAAAAAAAATAATTTCTGGTGATAGTGAAAAAATAAAAACTGTTTATGATACATGGGTTTTTTCAAGAGACCTTAAGTCAAATAATCCTAACTGGCTGTTAATTGATACACTTACATAATTGAATAAAAAAATTTCAGATAAAGATAAAGAGGATTGGGAAAATTTTTTAAAAGATAAAGAAAAAATACCCAATAAAGATTTCATTGTTAATAAAAAAATAAGACATGAAAAAATAAAAAAAATAGATCTTCATGGTTTTACACTTCAAGAAGCAAACAAAGCTATAGAACAATTTATTCAAAAGTCCTTTGATAAAGATGTCACTAAAATTATAGTAATTACTGGAAAAGGCTTAAGGTCTAAAAATATTCACAACCCCTATCTCTCAAAAGATTTAAGTATATTAAAATATTCAGTTCCTGAATTTATTGAGTCAAATAATAATCTAATGAAAATGATTATAGAAATTACTGATGCTAAGATTGAAGACGGTGGTAGTGGTGCATTTTATATTTTTCTTAGAAATAAAAATAAACTTAAGTAATTATTAAAGAATAAATTTAGAGAGATCTGTATCTTTAACTAGTTCATCTAGATTCTGTTTAACATATTGAGAATTGATTATAATCTTTTCCCCAGCTCTATCTGTTGCAGTAAAACTTACGTCATCTAAAATTCTTTCAATAATTGTATGAAGTCTTCTTGCACCAATATTTTCTACTGTAGAATTTACTTCAGATGCTATATTGGCAATTGCATCAATTCCATCATCAGAAAACTCTAGCTCTACATTTTCTGTTTTAAGTAAAGCAACATATTGCTTGATTAAACTATAGTCAGGCTCTTTAAGTATTCTTTTAAAATCATCACTATTTAAAGCTTCAAGCTCTACTCTTATAGGGAGTCTTCCTTGTAATTCTGGAAGCAGATCTGAGGGTTTTGCTAATTGAAATGCTCCAGAAGCAATAAATAAAATGTGATCTGTTTTAATTGGACCATATTTTGTACTTACAGTTGTTCCTTCAATCAAAGGAAGAAGATCTCTTTGTACACCTTCTCTAGACACATCTCCCCCAACTCTATCTGTCCGACCTGAAATTTTATCAATTTCATCTAAAAAAACTATTCCATTATTCTCAGTTGAATTTTTTGCAGATTTAATAATTTTGTCTTCTTCAATTAACTTATCGGCCTCATCATTTATTAAAATTTCATGAGATTCTTTAACAGTCATCTTTTTCTTTTTTTGTTTATTGCCAACTGATTTACCAATCATTTCGCCAATATTAATCATGCCAATATTAGCCCCAGGCATTCCAGGAATTTCAAATGAAGCTTGGGAACCACTATTATTCACTGCGATTTCAATTTCATTATCATCTAAATCTCCGTCTCTTAGTCTTTTTCTGAAACTCTCTCTTGTTGCAAGGCTTGCTTTATCACCCACCAAAGCATCTAAAACTTTTTCCTCAGCAAGCTTTTGTGCTTTTGCATATACTTCTTTTCTTTTCTTTACTTTTTCCATAGCAATAGCAATTTCAAGAAGATCTCTTATAATTTGCTCAACATCTCTTCCAACATAGCCAACTTCTGTAAATCTAGTTGCTTCTACTTTCACAAAAGGGGCTTCTGCCAATTTAGAAAGTCTTCTAGAGATTTCAGTTTTACCAACACCTGTCGGTCCTATCATTAAAATGTTTTTAGGTAGAACTTCATTTTTCATTTCACCTTGTAGGGCTTGCCTTCGCCATCTATTCCTTAGAGCTATCGCAACAGCCTTTTTGGCTTTGTTTTGACCAACTACATATCTATCTAATTCTGATACTATTTCTCTCGGAGATAAAGAGCTAACTAACGATCCATCGTTGTTTTGAATCTTTTCTTTTGGAAATGGAGTAACGTTTGTGTCTTTCATTAAATTTTTTCTATCTTAATATTGTCATTGGTAAAAACACAAATTTCTGATGCTATCTTAATAGCTTTTCTTGCAACTTCTTCTGCACCCAAATCTGTTTCTAATAAAACTTTAGCAGCTGCTAATGCATAGTTTCCACCAGAACCTATGCCAATTGCATCACCTTCTGGCTCAAGAACATCACCTGTGCCAGAAATTATATAACTGTTTTCTTTATCACCAATTGCCATTAAAGCTTCTAATCTTCTTAAATATTTATCAGTGCGCCAATCTTTAGCTAATTCGACAGCAGCGCGGGGCAGGTTTCCAGCATGCTTTTCAAGTTTTGCTTCCAATCTTTCAAACAAAGTTAAAGCATCAGCAGTAGACCCTGCAAATCCTGCTATTACATTTCTTTTTTCGATTTTTCGAACTTTTGCCGCTGTGCTTTTGATCACAGTATTTCCCATACTAACTTGACCGTCTCCAGCAACCACAACTTCGTTGTTTTTTCTAATAAGTACTATTGTAGTCATAGATTATAAATGGATATTAATTTTTTTTCTTCAAGTGCTCGATTACTAATATTGATATAGTTAGCTAATCTCTATATACCTATTAAATATTATGAGCAGAAAAGGAAAAGTTTCAAGAAAAACGAAAGAGACCAGCATTAATGTTGATTTAAATATTGATGGTAAAGGTAAATATAATATTGATACAGGCATAGGTTTTTTAGATCATATGCTTGAGCAATTATCCAAACATTCACTAATTGATATCAATCTTAAGGCAAAAGGGGACACACACATTGATCTTCATCACACAACAGAGGATACCGGAATTGCTATTGGCGAGGCCTTAAAGAAGGCATTGAAAGACTATGCAGGGATAAAAAGATATGCCCATGCAATGATACCAATGGATGAAACCTTAACAAGAGTTGCAATTGATGTCTCTAACAGACCATATTTAATATGGAAAGTTAAGCTTAAAGTAGAAAGACTTGGTGAAATGGATACAGAACTTTTTAAAGAATGGTTTCAAGCATTTTCTCAATCAGCAGGCATAACACTTCATATGGAAAACATCTATGGAGACAATAGTCATCACATAATTGAGTCTTGCTTTAAGGCTCTAGCAAGATCACTGAGGACCGCTTTAGAAATAGATCCTAGAAATAAAAAAAGCATACCATCAACTAAAGGCTCATTATAAGCTTAATGAATGTCACAATTGTTGATTATAATTCAGGAAACATAAGCTCTGTAATTAATTCTTTTAAGGAAGCTGCAAAAGATAAAGTTAAAATCGAAGTAACCTCTAATCTAAATAAAATAAAATCAAGTGATAAACTTGTATTGCCAGGACAGGGATCTTTTAAGAGCTGTGTTGATGCATTAAGTAGCATAAATGGTTTGATAGAAACACTCAATGAGTTTGCAATAATAAATAAAAAACCTCTTCTTGGGATTTGTGTTGGTTTACAAATGTTTGCAGATCTTGGTTATGAAGAAATTGAAACAAAAGGCCTGGGTTGGATCTCAGGCAAAGTTTCAAAGATTGATAATCAAAATAATAAATTCAAACTTCCACACATTGGTTGGAATGATATAAAAATCATTAAAGAAAGCAGGATTTTTAAGGATATAGAAAATAAATCACACATGTATTTTGTACATAGTTATGAATTCATTCCAGATGATAAAAGTACAATTTCAGCAACAACAGAATATTCGTCAAATATTGTTTGCTCTGTTGAAAAAGAAAATATCTTTGGAACTCAATTTCACCCTGAAAAAAGTGATAGAATTGGATTAAAGTTAATAGAAAATTTTTTGAATTTATAGAAATGAAAATATTTCCAGCGATTGATATTAAAGATAAAAAGTGTGTAAGATTAATTAGAGGAGATTTTAGTAACAAAACTGAATATCAAATATCACCAGTTGACCAAGCTGGTAAATATAAAGAACATGGCTTTAAAAATTTACACATAGTTGATTTAGATGGTGCTCTAACTGGAAAGACAGTTAATTTAGATATTATTCAACAAATAGTTCATAATTTTAATTTAAAAATTGAAGTAGGAGGGGGTATTAGAACCATTGATAGTATTCAAAAATATACAGATATAGGAGTTGAAAAAGTTATTTTAGGAAGTGCAGCCATAAAAGATAAAAATTTTTTAGAAGAAGCATGTAAAAAATTTTCAAATAAAATTGCCTTAGGTTTAGATGCTAAAGATGGATATTTATCTGTTTCAGGATGGAAGGAAAACTCTAATCAATTAACGTTAGATTTTTTAAAAGAGGTTAATGACTTTGGTGTTAGTAGATTAATTTATACAGATATAAATAGAGATGGCATGAAGCAAAGTCCTAATTTTGAAGAAACGATAAACGTTGCTAATGTTTCAAACTGTCCAGTGATTATTTCAGGAGGAGTATCCTCAATTGATGATATTAAAAATGCAAAAGGTTTAAAAAATATTGAAGGAATAATAGTTGGTAAAGCCATTTATGATGGTGATATTAGCTTAGATGAATTAATAAAAGAAATTGATGCTTAAAAATAGAATTATTCCCTGTCTAGATGTAAAAAATGGAAGAGTTGTTAAAGGAATTAATTTTATAGATTTAAAAGATGCTGGTGATCCAGTTGAGCAAGCTAAAATTTATAGTGAGGGTGGTGCTGATGAGATTTGCTTTTTAGACATTACTGCTTCCAATGAAAATAGAGACACAATTTATGATGTTGTTGAAAGAACATCTAAAAAATGTTTTGTGCCCTTAACAGTTGGTGGAGGGGTTAGAAGCATTGATGATATTAGTAAATTATTAAATAGCGGAGCAGATAAAGTTTCGATCAATACTGCAGCAGTTCAAAATCCTAAAATGATAATTGAAAGTTCAAAAAAATTTGGATCACAGTGCATTGTTGTTGCAATAGATGCTAAAAAAAATGACAATAAATGGGAGGTTTTTACTCATGGAGGAAGAAATAATACAAGCATAAATGCAATAGATTTTGCAAAAAAAATGGAAGATAGTGGAGCAGGAGAGTTGCTGGTCACTTCGATGGATAGAGACGGTACCCAAATTGGCTATGATAATGATTTAATGTTTAAGATATCATCAACAGTAAATATACCTGTTATTGCCTCAGGTGGTGTAGGAAATTTAGATCATTTAGTAGATGGTATAAAATTAGGAAATGCTAGTGCTGTACTAGCTGCATCCATTTTTCATTATGGAACCCATTCAATAAAGGAAGCCAAACAATATTTGAATTCAAAAGGGATTCCCGTTAGAAATTAAAGATGTCAGAAAATCTATTAAATTTAGTAAATATAATTAGAGAAAGAAAAAATAAAGACAAAGATAAATCTTACACATCATCATTGTTATCTGGTGGTTTATCTAAATGTATAGACAAAATGGAGGAAGAATTTGGTGAACTTAAAGAAGCTTTAAATGATAAGTCGAATGAGGTTCATGAAGCAGCAGATACAATCTATCATATATTAGTCACACTAGAAGCAGCCAACATTAAATTTGAGGATGTTTTACAAGAGCTAGAAAACAGGAAAAACCAATCAGGAATTGAGGAAAAAAATAATAGAAAATGATTTACGACAAGAATAATATTTTTGCGAAAATTTTACGAAAAGAAATTCCTTATAAAAAAATTTTTGAGAATGAGCATGTTTTATCCTTTTATGATATTAATGCTCAAAAAAAAATTCATGCTCTGGTAATACCAAAAGGTGAATATATTGACCTAGATGATTTTAATCAAAAAGCTTCAGATGAAGAAATTGTTGCTTTGAGTAAAGCAATTACAGAGGTATCAAAAATATTAGATATATCAACAGATACAGGCAAAGGTTATAGAGCACTTACTAACTTGGGGGAACATGGAGGACAAGAAGTTCCTCATTTACACTTTCATTTATTTGGTGGTGAAAAAATAGGAAAAATGGTTGAGTGACAGAAAAAATTTTTAGAAATTATTTAGAAATTAAATCCCTAGAAGATTTTAAAGAAGTAGAAGCACCCTCGCAGTATAGTTTTGTAGAATTACTTAATCCTAAAGATTTTCAATTAAATAAATTCTTCTATAAAAATGTAGGGAAAAATCATCGTTGGATTGATAGATTGATTTGGACAGATTTAAATTGGATTGAATATGTATCTAATAAAAAACTTTTTACTTATGTTTTAAAAGAAAAAAATGAGATTGCTGGTTATTATGAATTGTTATTTTATGAAAATAATAAAGAGGCAGAAATTGCTTATTTTGGAATTTTAGAAGAATATTTTGGAAAAAAATTAGGTGGATATCTACTTAGTGAAGCAATCAAAAATTCATTTAATCAGGGAGCAAAAAGAGTTTGGGTACACACCTGTTCACTTGACCATGAGAATGCCTTAAAAAATTATTTAGCAAGAGGGATGAAAGTTTTTAAAACAGAAACTCTAATCAGGTAGAATTTTAATTATTTTTTGGCAAATTGAATTTGTTATTATCTAATTTTTGATTTATCTCAATTGAAGAAATAAATGTAATACTTAAATTTTGATATATATCTTCCGTTTGCCATCCAATTAAGTTTAAATTTTTTTTATCAAAAAAAATATTTATTTCATTATTATTTTCAAAAATTTTAAAATTAAGATATTTATTATCTATATTCCTTGGTTCTAACTCTTGTATTTTAGAAATTAGATACTTTTTATCTAGCAAATACTGCAACGGTGTTTTAGCAAGTGGATAAATATAATAATTATTGTTGTTATTAGTCTTAATAACCAAAGATTTTCCATTAGAAACAAGGATTTTTTTATTTGCTCCACTGTACTTACACCAAATTTTTTTTGGATACTCCAAGACACACATTCCATTTTCACTTTTATCATTGATTGTTTGAGTAAAATTAAAACTTAAATTATTAGTGCTTTTCATTTTTGATATTATATCTTCCTTCATAGATGGTAATGCAGGATTATAAAAGTTTAGCAAAATAAATATTATTAATATCCTAGGCATTATAGGACATCTCTTTTACCAACATGGTTTGCTTTGCTAACAATTCCATCAGCTTCCATCATATCAATAATTCTAGCTGCCCTATTGTATCCTATTTGCAATTTTCTTTGTAAAAATGAAGTTGAGGCTTTACCTTCTGACCTAATTATATCTAAGGCTGCTTGATATAATTCATCTTTATCTCCATTATTAGATCCAGTATCACCACTATCTTTTTCATCCACAAAATTTAAGATTTCATCTATATAGTCTGGTTCTGCCTGGACTCTTAAATAGTTATTTACTTTTTCAATTTCATTGTCAGAAACAAAGGGTGCATGAATTCTCACTATTCGATTAGCAGATGACATATAAAGCATATCTCCTTTCCCAAGTAATTGTTCAGCTCCTTGTTCTCCTAAAATTGTTCTACTATCAATTTTTGAAGTTACTTGAAAAGAAATTCTTGTAGGAAAGTTTGCTTTAATAGTGCCTGTAATTACATCAACACTGGGTCTTTGAGTGGCCATTATAATGTGAATACCAGCAGCTCGGGCCATTTGTGAGAGCTTTTGAATATAATTTTCTATTTCTTTTCCTGCTACTAACATCAAATCAGACATTTCATCCACAACCACAACAATGTAAGGCATAGACAAAGTATGTTTTGCATTATATCCATCAATATTACGGACACCTTCTTTTGTCATAAGTCTATACCTATTCTCCATTTCTTTAACAACCCAACCTAAAACTGAAGCAGCTTTCTTTGCCTCTGTAATAACTGGACATAACAAATGGGGAATTCCCTCATACGTAGACAGCTCTAACATTTTAGGATCGATTAATATAAATTTACATTTATCAGGTGCGTGCCTGTAAAGTAAGGAGAGAATAATAGTGTTGATACATACAGATTTTCCAGAGCCAGTTGTGCCCGCTATTAATAAATGAGGCATAGATGCCAAGTCACCAACAATAGGTATTCCCGAAATATTTTTCCCAAGTGCTATTGGTAGTCTTACGTCTTTTTTATTAAAGTCAGCATGTGAGAGAATTTCACTAAGAAAAACATTTTCTCTAGTAGAGTTGGGTAATTCTATACCAATAGTACTACGACCTGGTATAGTTGCTATTCTCGCAGATTCAGAGCTAGTGTTTCTAGCGATATCATCTGAGAGGTTAATAATTTTTGAAACCTTAACTCCTGCTGCTGGTTCAAATTCATTAAGAGTTACAACGGGCCCATGGCTAACTTTTTTAATATTTCCACTAACTCCAAAGTCTAAAAGGATTTTTTCCAAGAATTCACTATCAATGTAATCTTCATCTTGAAGTTTAGCTCTTTCTTTTTCAGCTGGAATTTTTAATAAATCTACAGAAGGTAATTTAAATCTTACTTTTTTGTCAACATTTTTATTTTCACTTTTAATAAATGGAAGATCATCTTGAATTAAGCTCTTTATCTCATCTTGTGGTATAAATTCACTAATTATTTCATTTTCATTAGTATAATTTTTTTCTTTTTTAGAAAACAAAAATTTGAACAATTTTTTTATAATTTTATATAAAAAACTAATTTTAAATTGAATACTTATTAAAAAAATAGTCAAAATTAAAAAAATTAATAAATAATAAAATATTTGTGAATTGATATTTATTATTGCTGTTAGGAAAGTTGTTTCAAGATACTTACCAATAAAACCTCCATTACCATTAATGTAAAGATTAAATGCCGTAGGATAAAAAAAAGAAAAAAACAAAGATCCAATTAAAGAATAAATTAAAGTGTAGAAAATACTTTCTATTATAAATAAAATTTTTCTATTTAAAAAAATATTAATTCCACAAATCATAAGACTGAAAGGAATTAATAAGGATATAACCCCAAAAGACTGAAAAAAAAGATCAGAAGTAAAACTTCCTTGAAAACCAAGTAGATTTTTGATTACCGTGTTATCTGGAAAAATAAAATTTGGATCATCAGGCGAAAAACTAACCAATGAAATTAACAAAAAAACACCTGCAACTATGATACCCAAACCCAAAATCTCAATTACTCTATTTATTCCAAAGTTAATTGTATTGTTTGCTAGTTTTTTAAATTCCATAATTTAATTAATCAGATTAATCACTTTGTATCATCTAATTTTTATTGTTAAAATTAAAAAATATTATGAATGTATGCATTATAGGAGAAGGATTAACCAGTCTAGCTTTAGCTAAAAATCTTATAAATAAAAAAATAAATGTTCATATTTATTATAAAAACAAAATTCAAAAAAAAATATCTAGCAGAACTATTGGTATATCAAAAAATAACTTAGAATTTTTTAAAAAAGAAATTCTTGAAATTACCAAAATGAATTATTGGAAAATAAAAAAAATAGAAATTTATTCACAAAAAATTAAAAATGAAAATATCTTAAATTTTAATAATGAAAAAGATGATTTATTTTATATGGTTAAAAATGAGAGACTTTATGAATTGTTAAAAAAAGAAGTTTTAAAAAGTAAGTTTATTAAAAGAATAGTAATCAATAAAAAATTAAATGAGAAAAATCTTAATAAAAAAGATTACGATTTGATAATAAATAGTGACCCAAATAATTTTATTGCAAAGAAATATTTTACAAAAAAGATAGAAAAAAATTATTTTAATGTAGCCTACACAGCAATTTTTAAACATAAAAAAATAGAAAATAATACTGCAGTTCAGGTATTCACCGAGTTTGGTCCTGTTGCATTCTTACCTATTTCAAAAAATGAAACCTCAGTGGTATGTTCGCTGGATACAAAAAGTAAAAAATTCTCAAACTCTGAAATAATAGAATTGATTAATAAAAATAACCCTAAATATGTAATAAAAAATATTTTTGATATTAATAGTTTTAACTTAAGTTCGTCTGTTTTAAGGAAATATTATCAAAAAAATATTTTAGCTTTTGGAGATTTATTGCACAGAATTCATCCCTTGGCTGGACAAGGTTTTAATATGACTATTAGAGATATAAAAATTTTCTCTGAAATTATTCAAAATAAAATTGATTTGGGTTTACAGTTGGATTCTACAATTTTAAAAGATTTTGAAAATCAAGCTAGAAATAAAAATTTTATGTTTTCAAATGGAATAGATTTTATTTATGAATTTTTTAATTTAGAAAAAAAATTGAAAATAAGAAATTTCACCAAAATTCTTAAAGCAGTTGGTAAAAATAATAATTTTAATAATTTATTGATTAAAATTGCAGATAGGGGAATAAATCTGTAATTTATTGAATGGTTGTATTATCAAAGTTATCATAATTATAAGTATTTAAAATTTCAGCAATTTTATTTTTTCTAATTTCTAAATCTTGGCTTTCCAATAATATTTGTTTTTCCTCTAATGAAAAAGGTGACGCCATTGCAAGAGCATTAATTGTTTCATTTAAATCTTGTTTCTCAAGAGATTTCCAATTGATTATGTATCCTTTTTTTTCAAACAAGGTTTTTAAGTCTTTAAAAATTAACTCAAGATCTGAAAATTTTAATTCTTTTTTTGAAATGTTTAAATCATCTGAAAAATCATCAAAAGTTACTTCACATAGACGGTAAGCTTTATCAGCTTTAATTTCTTTAATTACTTTAAATCGCGTTAATCCATTCAGCTCAATTAAATATCTGCCATCAACTTTTTCAAAATTTGAAATTTTCCCTAAACATCCAACCTCATATAAATCAGGTATATTACTTAGTTTTTTTTGTTTTGGTTGAATTAAACCAATTAATTTATTGGTTTTCATACTATCATTTATCATCTCTATATATCTTGGTTCAAATATATTTAAGGGAACAGTTGTATTTGGAAAAATAATAAAGTTACTTAAGGGAAACACGGGTATAATTTTTGGTAAATCTTGTTTTTTCATAATTTCTTTTATCAAATTTTTGATAATCTATATACTAATCAAAAACTTTATTATTGCTTGCGTTAAAAAAACCGTCTATTTATTATATTTATATGCGGGTCTAGCTCATTGGTAGAGCGAATCGTTGCCAACGATTAGGTAGAGGGTTCGATTCCCTTGACCCGCTCCAATAAATTTTAAGTTATAATATTAAATGAGTGATCTTTTAAGTAAAAAATGTGTGCCATGTGAAGGTGGGATATTACCATTTGATATAAGTGAAATTCATAAATATCAAAAAAAAGTTGATGGATGGGATGTAAAAAAAAATGATAAAGATATTTTTTTTTTAGAAAAAAATTTTATATTTAAAAATTTTATTAATAGTCAAAATTTTATAAACAAAGTTGGGGAAATTTCTGAAAGTGAAAACCACCATCCTGATATCTCTTTTGGATGGGGTTATGCAAAAATTATAATTACCACACACGCAATAGAAGGTCTCTCTGAGAATGATTTTATTTTAGCAGCTAAAATTGATCAAATTGCTAATGTCTAAAATGTCTAGTTTTAGAAAAAACTAATATCGTATTAGTTTGATTTGCAAATTTTATTATTTCCTTATCTCTAATAGAACCAGAAGGTTGTATAACAGCACAAACTCCAGCTTGAATTAATTTTTCTATTCCATCTACAAATGGAAAAAATGCATCTGAAGCTGCAACTACGTCTTCTCTAAAATTTTCAAATTTATGCATTTTATCAATTGCAATTTGGCAACTATCTAGTCTACTTGGTTGACCTGAACCAATACCTACTGTTGCCTCATTAGCAGCTAATACGATTGCATTTGACTTAACATATCTACAAATATTAAAAGCAAAGATTAAGTTTTTAAATTGTGATTTAGTAGGTTTTTTTTTGGAAACTATCTTAAAATCTTTAATATTAAATTTATTTATATCTTCAGACTGAGTTAAAATTGCCTCATTTGCAGAATTAAATCTTACTAAATCTTTTATTTTAAAATTTGAAGAGTCTATTAGCCGTAAATTTTTTTTATTTTTTAATATATTAAGGGCTTCTCTATCAAATCCATTAGCAATAATAACCTCTAAAAAAATATTTTTTAATTCTTTTGCTAAAGTTTTATTTATTTTATAATTGCATGAAATTATTCCTCCAAAAGCACTAATAGGATCGCAAGCCAGTGCTAATTTATAACTTTCTAGAGCGTTTTTATGAATAGATACACCACAAGGGTTAGCGTGTTTTATAATAACCGTTCCAGTATTGGAGGGCAGTGATTTTGAAATAGTTAAAGCAGAAAATATATCATTATAATTATTATAGCTTAATTGCTTTCCATGAATTTGATCCAAATTTAAACTATTAGTTTTTGAATAAACAGCAGCTTGCTGATGTGGATTTTCCCCATATCTTAAACTCTCTACTAAATTTCCATAAATAATTTTTTTTTTAGGAAATTTATTATCTTTAATGTTGTTAAAATAATTTGAAATTACTGCATCGTAATAAGCTGTTTCAGAAAAAGCTTCTAAAGACATTTTTTCTCTAAATTCCAAAGATGTTGAACCTTTATTTAATTGCAGTTCATTAATAAGCCCAGAGTATTGATTTGAGGAGGTAATAACAGTTACATCCTTATAATTTTTTGCTGCAGCTCTCACCATAGTTGGTCCACCAACGTCAATATTTTCTATTATTTTTAAATGATTATTTGTTTTTTCTAAAGTTTTCTCAAATGGATAGAAATTAACTATAACAAGGTCGATTTCATGAAAATTATTATTTTTTAAATCATTTTTATGTTTTTTATTTTCTCTTTTACTTAATATCCCAGCATGTATTTTTGGATGCAGTGTTTTAACTCTTCCACCAAGTATTTCAGGAGATCCTGTGTATTCTGAGACCTCTAAGCATTTAAATTTTAGTTTCCTAATTTCTTTGTAAGTGCCACCTGAACTTATGAATTCAACTTTATATTTAGTTAAAATTTTTAAAAGGTCTTTTAAATTACTTTTATCAGATACAGAAATTAATGCTTTTTTGATTTTATTCATTATAATTTAGTAATTTCCCATTTTATAGTTTGATTTTCATCATTAGTCATTCCTGAAATAAATATATTTTGATTATCAGAAAAAGAATTTTTCTTACCAAAATATAGTCCGTTATCAATATTGATAGTATTGTTTTCTGAGTTAAATTTCCATCCTTCACCATCAAGATCAATGAGTATTGACTTGTTATCCTGTGTTTTCATTACCTTAATATTTGGCTCTAAATGAAATCTAATTTCGAATTTTAGATTTTTAATACCATTTTTTGAAATCATTTTATCATGACCCACAAATTTTATTTGTTCTGGATAAAATTCAACTTCTCTTTCATGAATAATACCATATCGCTTTAGGTAACCATCGTGTGAGGCATGAACTTTCCAATAATTTTTTTCAAAAATAATATTTTTTTTTAATATTTTTAAACCCTGCAAAAGTTTGGAACCCTTATTTTTAGTTTTAGTAAATTTACATGAAGATCTGTCATCTATAATTAATGTGCTATGGACTGCACTTGATTTAGATAAATCATTTAATTTATGTTTATAGTCTTGATAATATCCTGAGTTACAAATTAATTTTTTACCATTTGTTAGTATCTCAAGAGATAAAGCACCTGCCTGATAATCGGATGAAAATTTCTTATCAGGACTATCTCCAATATCCATTATAAGAGAGTATTTCTTATTATTAAGAATTACATATCCTCCTATTTCTTTGTTTTGAGTTTTAAAGTTATAATCCAACTTTTTCAAATAATGATCAAAATTGTCGTTATTTGTTTCATGATTACCGTTGAATAATAAATCCACATTATTATTTTTCCAAGTAAAGGCATATCCTTGTCCTAAATAATAAATATATTCATTGATATAATCTGGTATTTCATTTTGAGATTCTTTGATCCACTCTCGAATTAGAATAAAATATTTTAAATAAAAATTTAATTGTCTTATGTTTCTAGATTTTGGAAAACCATCATTATCTAAAGAAAATTTAACAAATTTTTTGAGCAAATTAAGTCCTTTATCTAAGTATTTATCTTCATCTTGGTAACACAATCCGGCTAAAATTATAGCAGAACAACCTATCATTTTATCATCAACTTTTTCAGACCGTTCAATTTGATCAATTAAATAGTTAATTTGTTTTTTAATAACACCGTTGAAATTATTTTTATAAGGGCTAGTGCCATCTTCATAAGTTAATCTAGCATTAGAAATCCAAGCTATTATTCTTTTTGCCAATATATCTATTTCCCAGCTTTTATGATTATAACGATAATTCTTACTTATCCATTGTTGTATTATTTCTTGAGTATCTTTTTTTGAGGATCTTAAATCCAAACTAAATAACCAAAAAAAACTGTTTAAATTTTTGTAATCTTTATCTTTTAAATTTTTATCATTCCAGATGTTACCTAACGAGTAGTTTTCAATATTAATTTTTTTTTTTTCAAATTTAATAAGAGAATCTAAAAGATTAGGACTTGGTTGATATTCTAAAGAACTGATGATGGTGGGATTAATTTTTTTATTATAAATACTTGAATTTAAATAAAGGGAAAGAATTTTTTTTTTAAAAAAAATAAATGAGTTATTAAAAATCATTATTTAACTTGATTTTAGAAGCTCTATATTTTTTTTTATATTTCCATTGTTATTTTTAAATATAGTTGTGCCTGAGACCAAAATATTAGCACCAGCTTCAATAGCCAATTTATTATTATCAAAGTTAATTCCTCCATCTATTTCAATATCAAATTTCAAATTTTTTTGATCTTTAATTTTTTTTAACTCTTTAATTTTTTGTAATACTTCTGGCATAAATTTTTGACCACCAAATCCAGGATTGACGCTCATGATTAAGATTAAATCAATCTCTTCTAGAAAATTTGTTACTAAATTAATTTCACTTTTAGGGTTTAGCGATACACCCACTTTTTTATTTAAGCTTTTGATGTGTGCTATTGAACTTTTTAAATCTTCAGTTGCCTCAGGATGTATAGTTATAATATCTGCTCCAGCCTCTGCATAATCTTTAATGTATTTATGTACTGGTGAAATCATTAAATGAACATCAAATGGCAGTTTTGTATATTTCCTTAAAGCCTTAATAATTGGAGGCCCCATAGTTAAATTAGGCACAAAATGACCGTCCATCACATCTACATGGATCATATCAGCCCCACCTTCTTCTAGTCGTTTAATTTCATTTCCTAATTGACTAAAATCAGCTGATAAAATTGATGGTGATATTTGTATTTTTTTCATTGATTGCCAGCTCTACTAGTATCAATTTTTAAAATTTAATTGAATTAAATAATTGATAAATTTGTTTAGAAATTTCACTTTCTAGAGGAAATGATAACATTCCCATTACAGAATATCCTAAGACCCAGGGCATAAAGTAAAATCTAATCATAAAAAAGAACCATGCTACATATAATGGAACCAGAGGTCCTATGATGAAAGAAGGGGTTATTGGTTTAAAAATTTTTATTAGTGGATTGGTAGATTTTACAAAAATCTTCATAAAAAAGAATTCAGAATCTTCTTTTTGAAAAATATTCATCGCAACTCGTCCTATTAAAGTCCACATAATCACACCAAATAAGTAATCTATAAAATAAACTAATGGATGGAAATTTGCTGACATTTAATGATTTATATTAGAAATGAGATTAAATTAAAAGGGGCGAAATTAATCGCCCCTTAGAATTAAAGTTTATTAGTTCTACCTACCAGTAACAGTTCTGCCACTTGGTATACGAACTTCATCAACCATTTTTTGAATTACTTTATCTGGTTCTTGAGTCATTAAACTCACTACAACCATTGAAACAAAACTAACAGCTGCTCCGAAGATACCAAATGTTAATTGAGTAAGTCCTAAGAACCCACTTCCACCATTTCGTACCCAAACTAGGTAGATAATAGAAGAAACAAGACCTAAAACCATACCAGCAATAGCACCTTCTCTGTTAGCTCTCTTCCACCATACACCAAGTACAAGTGGGAAGAACAATCCAGACATCGCAAAGTCAAAAGCCCAGATAACTGAACCTAAGATACCTTGGATTTCCATTGCCGCAATAGTTGCTCCAGCAAAACCAATTACTACAAGTAATACCCTTGCAACAAGAAGTCTTTTTGCAGTCTCTGCTTTTGGATCAATCATTTTGTAATAAACGTCATGAGAGATCGCGTTCGCAATTGCTAGGATCAAACCATCAGCTGTTGACATGGCAGCAGCCATACCTCCAGCAGCAACCAGTCCTGAGATTACATATGGTAATCCAGCTATTTCTGGTGTTG
>JADHPA010000055.1 GCA_016778675.1 Candidatus Pelagibacter sp.
GTCTTATTGTCATATATATAATTTCTAATCATTAATGATTTTTCAAAGTTTAAAATATATTCATTTTTAATAAACCCATCTTTTAGGTTTTTGCAACCAGTCAAATGCATTATTTCTGAAATAGATACTGATTGAATGCTAATAAAAAAAAATAAAAAATAAATTATTTTAGTTTGTAAACTATTTTTTTTCATACTTATCAGCATGGAGTAGGGCAACAAGTAGAATGGCTGTCCAACCAATACCAATGAAAGCTTTGGGTCCTGTTTCCGCGCTCCATAAATCTAGCACTAAAGCACCAAATATAAGTCCTGCTATATAAATTATAATAGCTAATGTTGATTTACTCATTATTTAAAACCTTTTTATATAAAGAAATACCATTCTCTATTTTATGTTTGTATGAATCTTTAAAGCTCTCAAGCTGCCAACCGTTAAGTCTTTGTTGAATGTTAATTAAATTATCTTGTTTCCATTGATTAGTAGTACTGTCTAATTTCCACATTTTTTTTTCTTCGTTGTTTCTACCGCAACCGTAACAATACCCTGTTTGGGGATCAGTTTTGCATATACTAATGCAGGGTGAAATTATCATTTTTATAAATTATTACTAAATCACATGATTATTAATATATTTTATAATTATTGTCATTGGACAAATGATATCAATAATATATAAAACCCCACAAGATTGTGGGCGAATGGCGGAATTGGTAGACGCGCTGGTCTTAGGAACCAGTATCGCAAGATGTGAAGGTTCGAGTCCTTTTTCGCCTACCAAAAAGTTATAAAATTATGAAAGTAACAGTAGAGAATATAAAAGGTTTAAATAAGGACATTAAAGTTTTCATAGATAAAAAAACTATGAGTACTCATATGGACGCAAAGTATGAAGAAATTAAAGGGACTGTTAATTTAAAAGGCTTTAGACCAGGAAAAGTTCCCAAAGAAATTCTTAAAAGACAATTTGGCCAAGCAATTTTTAGTGAGGTTTTAGACAAGGTTTTAAAAGAAACATCCACCAAGGCATTAGAGGATAATAAAATAAAACCAGCAGGCCAACCAAAACTTGATTTAAAAACCTATGGAGAAGATAAGGATTTAGAATATGTGATTTCTGTAACAGAACTTCCAAAAGTTGAACTTAAGTCTGTTGAAAATATAAAATTTGATGAATATTCAGTTAAAATTGATAATTCAGAAACAGATAAGAGAATTAATGAAATCGCCAAAAGTCAGAATAACTTTAAAGATGTTGCTGATGAAGCAAAAGCTTTAAAAGAAAATTTGGTTATTTTTGATTATAAAGCAACAATTGACGGTAAAGAATTTACTGGTGGTGAAGGTAAAAATACTCAATTAATACTTGGAAAAGATTTATTTATTAAAGGATTTGATGACCAATTAATTGGTGTCAAAAAAAACGACGAAAAAGTTGTAGAGGCTATACTACCTGAAAATTACCCTCATAAAGAATTTGCTAATAAAAAAGCTAGTTTTACATGCAAGATTATATCTGTAAGAAAATCTGAAGAAGTAAAAATAAATGACGAATTTGCAAAAAATTTAGGAGCTAAAGACTTAGCTGATTTAAAAATTTTAGTATCTAAGCAAATTAATGATGAATATAAAAATTCTTTAGGTAGGTTGGCTAAAACACAAATTCTTAAAGAAATTGAAAATTTTAAAGTCGACGAAATTCCTGAAAATCTTTTAGAAGAAGAGGTTAAAATCTTATCACAAGGCATGAATGAGGAAGACTCTAAAAAAAGTAGAAAAAAATTTGAAGAAATAGCTAAAAAAAGAATTAAAGTTGGATTAATCTTGAATGAGTTTGGTGAACAAAACAAAATTAAAGTTACAGAGCAAGAAATACAAGCCGAGGTACAAAAACAACTTAGAATGATGCCAGGTCAAGAAAAAATGGTTATGGAATTTTATCAAAAAAATCCATCAGCTTTGGCTAGCTTAAGAGGAACAGTATATGAAGAAAAAATAATTGATGTAATTAAATCAAAAGCAAAACCTAATAAAAAAGAAATAAGCAAAGATGAAGCTGAAAAAATACTAAAAGAACATCAAAAACAAGAGCATGATCATAATCACGATCATGATCAGGAAGATTCACAAAAAAAATCAGCACCCAAAAAAGCTGCACCAAAAAAAGCAGCAACTAAGCCCACAAAAACAAAAAAAGCTGCACCAAAAAAAGTTAGCAAAAAGTAATCACAAGTTGTATAACTGATAAGAATCAACTTATGACAACAAATTTTTCTGATCAAATGAATACATTAGTCCCTATGGTTGTGGAACAATCTAACAAGGGTGAAAGAGCTTATGATATTTATTCTAGACTTTTAAAAGAAAGAATAATTTTTTTAGTTGGACCAATTAACGATAACGTAGCGTCTCTTGTTACCGCGCAACTTTTATTTTTAGAATCTGAGGATCCAAAAAAAGAAATTAATTTATATATTAATAGTCCAGGTGGTCTTGTAACTGCTGGTCTAGGTATTTATGATACTATGCAATACATCAAACCAGATGTTTCAACTTTATGCATTGGGCAGGCTGCTTCAATGGGATCTTTTCTTTTAGCTGCTGGAAAAAAAGGTAAAAGGTTTTCTCTACCTAATTCTAGAATTATGGTTCACCAACCATCTGCTGGTTTTCAAGGTCAAGCTACAGATATTGAAATTCATGCAAATGAAGTCTTGGCACTTAAAAAAAGACTTAATGAAATTTATTCAAAGCACACTGGCAAATCAGTAGAGGATATTAAAAAAGCTCTTGAAAGAGATAATTTTATGACCCCTGATATTGCTAAAGACTTTGGTTTAATAGATGAAGTAGTAGAGAACAGATCTTAAACCACAATATCTTGAAAATTGTCAAGTACATACTTGATTAGTATGAGTCATCTATATTAAAGTAACAACATTGATTCGTTTATAAATTATGAGCACAAATAATAAAAATATTCTTTACTGTTCTTTCTGTGGCAAGAGCCAACATGAAGTTAGAAAATTAATTGCTGGTCCAACAGTTTTTATCTGTGATGAGTGTGTTGAACTTTGTATGGATATTATAAAAGAGGAAAGCAAAGACTCAATTGTAAAACATCAAGATGGATTACCATCGCCAAAAGAAATTTGTGCAGTATTAGATGATTATGTAATTGGACAGCCTCATGCAAAAAAAGTTTTGTCTGTAGCGGTGCACAATCACTACAAAAGATTAAACTATGAAAGCAAGACTAGTAAAACTGTTGAACTTTCAAAATCTAACATTCTATTAGTGGGTCCTACAGGTTGTGGTAAAACTTTATTAGCACAAACTTTGGCTAGAATACTTGATGTTCCTTTCACAATGGCTGATGCAACCACTCTTACAGAAGCGGGTTATGTTGGTGAAGATGTTGAAAACATTATTTTAAAATTATTACAAGCAGCCGATTATAATGTAGAAAAAGCACAACGTGGAATTGTCTATATTGATGAAGTAGATAAGATTAGCAGAAAATCTGAGAACCCTTCAATTACGAGAGATGTTTCTGGTGAAGGTGTTCAACAAGCCCTTTTAAAGATTATGGAAGGAACAGTTGCGAGTGTTCCACCTCAAGGAGGAAGAAAGCACCCTCAGCAAGAATTTTTACAAGTTGATACTACAAATATACTATTTATTTGTGGTGGTGCATTTGCTGGTTTAGATAAAATTATTTCACAAAGAGACAAGGGAACCTCTATTGGTTTTGGTGCAAATGTTAAAAAAACTGATGATAAAAAAACTGGTGAGTGGATGAAAACCTTAGAACCTGAAGATTTATTGAAATATGGTTTGATACCAGAGTTTATTGGAAGATTACCAATGATAGCTACACTAGAAGATTTAGATGAGAAATCTTTAATCAAAATATTACAAGAACCAAAAAATTCTTTAATCAAACAATATCAAGAATTATTTAAATTAGATGGTGCTAAATTAAGCTTTAAAGAAAATGCAGTAAAAGAAATTGCACAAAAAGCAATCACCAAAAAAACTGGTGCCAGAGGACTGAGATCGATCTTAGAAAATATTTTATTAAAGACCATGTATGATTTACCTAGTCAGGATAATGTTGAAGAAGTGATAGTAGATGCTAGTGCGGCTAAAGGTCTATCGCAACCCATCATTGTTCATTCAAAAAATAATACAAAAACAAAGATGGACAAAACGTCTGCCGCTTAATTCAACGTTAATAACTAATAAATAGCTATTGCAAATTTTTTTTTAATATCCATATTTAGATTATGGATGTTAAAATCGAAAAACCTTTATTACCTTTAAGAGATATAGTGGTGTTTCCAAATATGGTAATCCCTTTATTTGTTGGAAGAGATAAATCAATTGCAGCTCTAAATGAAGTAATGAAAAAGGATAAAAAGATTATCCTTGTTACTCAAAAAAATTCAGAAATAGATGATCCTAAGAAGACAGATGTTTTTATGCATGGCTGTGAAGGTAATATACTTCAATTATTAAAATTACCCGATGGAACAGTTAAAGTTTTAGTTGAGGGAAGTAAAAGAGTTAAGATATTAGATTTTAAAGATAATGAAAAATATATAATTTGTGAGTATGCTCATCAGCATGATGTAGTATCTAAAGATGAAGATTTGATACCTTTAGCTATGACTGCAGTAAGAAGATTGGAAAAACTTACTTCAATTAATAAAAAGGTTTCAACAGAGACAATCAATAATATCAAAAAATTAACCGATGCATCTCATATTGCTGATAACATTGCCTCACACTTAACAGCTACCATTTTAGAAAAACAACAAATTTTTGAGACTGTAGATGTCAAGAAGAGATTAAATTCCATTATCAAAATCATGGAAAATGAAACTAGCATAATAGGAGTTGAAAAAAGAATTAGAGGTAGAGTTAAAACTCAAATGGAGAAAACTCAAAGAGAATATTATTTGAATGAGCAACTTAAAGCAATTCAAAAAGAGTTAGGTGAAATTGAAGATGGTAAAGATGAAACGTCTAGTCTGAACAAATCAATTATCAAAGCAAAAATGCCTAAAGATGTAGAAAAAAAATGTATGGCAGAGTTAAAAAAATTAAAAAATATGAGCCCGATGTCTGCTGAAGCAACTGTAATTAGAAATTATCTTGATTGGATGATAGATCTTCCATGGTATAAAAAAAGCGAAGTTGATATAGATCTTAAAAAAGCATTATCAGTATTGGATGCTGATCACTTTGGTCTAGAAAAAGTAAAAGAAAGAATTATTGAGTTCTTAGCAGTCCAAAAAAGAATGGATAAAATTAAAGGACCTATATTATGTTTAGTTGGACCTCCAGGTGTTGGAAAAACTTCTTTAGGTAAATCAATTGCAAAAGCAACTAATAGAGAATTTGTAAGAGTATCTGTTGGAGGAATGCGTGATGAGGCTGAAATTAGAGGGCATAGAAGAACTTATATTGGTTCTTTACCTGGCAAAATTATTCAAATGATGAAGAAGGCAGGAACTAAAAACCCTTTAATTCTTTTAGATGAAATTGATAAAATTGGTAATGACTATAGAGGCGACCCTTCATCAGCATTATTAGAAGCATTGGACCCTGAACAAAACTCAACATTTAATGATCATTATCTAGAAGTTGATTATGATTTATCTGATGTAATGTTTGTTACAACAGCTAATACACTAAATATATTACCACCATTACTAGATAGAATGGAAGTTATAAGGTTGGCTGGATATACAGAAGATGAAAAAATTAATATAGCAAACAATTATCTTTTACCAAAACAGATAAAAGACAATGGTGTTAAAGAAAATGAAATGACTTTATCTGATGATATAATTAAAGAAATTATCAGAAGTTATACTAAAGAGTCGGGTGTTAGAAACTTAGAAAGAGAAATTTCAAAAGTTGCACGTAAGGTTGTAAAAAAAGTTGTATCTGGTGAAGAAAAACAGGTTAAGGTAGATTTAAAAAATCTTCATGATTTCCTAGGAATACAAAAATTTAAATTCGGTGAGCTTGAGAACAAAGATAAAATTGGTGTTGTAACCGGTTTAGCTTGGACTGAATATGGTGGAGAAATACTTAAGATTGAAACTGTTGTTATGCCAGGAAAGGGTAGAATGCAAATTACTGGAAAACTAGGAGATGTAATGCAAGAGTCAATCAAAGCTGCTAAATCATTTATAAGATCTAAGAGTTTAGATTATGGAATTATTCCTCCATTATTTGAAAAGAAAGATTTTCATATTCACGTTCCTGAAGGAGCAACTCCTAAAGACGGTCCTTCTGCAGGTATAGGTATGGTTACTTCAATTGTTTCAGCAATTACAAAAATTCCTGTTAGAAGAGATGTTGCAATGACTGGAGAAGTAACTTTAACAGGACAAGTTTTACCTATCGGTGGACTTAAAGAAAAACTATTAGCTGCTCATAGAGCTGGAATCAAACAAGTCGTTATTCCTAAAGAGAATGAAAAAGATTTAGTAGATATGCCAAAAAAGATTATTGACGATATAAAAATTACTCCAGTAGAATATGCAGATGAGGTATTAAAAATAGCTTTAACTAAAGAATTGAAAAGAGTTGAGTGGGTTGAAGTTGAACAAATTTCTAAATCTGACGATAAATCTCAAGCCAGTATTCAATAATTACCAATTTACTTTATCTATTCGTTGATGTATTAGTAGCGCTTGTTTTGGGCGGTTAGCTCAGTTGGTAGAGCATCTCGTTTACACCGAGGGGGTCAAAGGTTCGAGTCCTTTACTGCCCACCAAAACAACTAAAGTGGGGGTGTAGCTCAGTTGGTTAGAGCGATCGCCT
>JADHPA010000056.1 GCA_016778675.1 Candidatus Pelagibacter sp.
TTGTTGAACCCATTTCTTATATCTTAAGTGGTTTAGACAAAATGTTAACTAAAGAGTTGATTGGTTGGATTATTAAATCGTTAAAAATCTTAATTTTTATATTAGGTTTAGCTGCTGTCCTTGAACTTTGGGGAATAAAGATTGGACCAATTATTGCTGGACTTGGTTTATTTGGTGTTGCGGTTGCTTTGGGTGCTCAAGATTTATTTAAAAATTTAATATCTGGGATTTTAGTTTTAGTTGAAAAAAGATTTAAGATTGGCGATTGGATTTTAGTTGAAGGAACAATCGAAGGTATTGTTGAAAAAATTGGTTTTAGATCTACGGTGATAAGAAAGTTTGATAAATCTTTAGCAATAATTCCAAATTTTCAATTTGCAGAAAATTCAGTAGTTAATATTAGCGAGACTACTAATTGGAGAATAAGATGGTCGATTACTCTTCAGTACGACACAACTGTTGAACAATTAAAAAAAATTAGAGAAGAAATTGAAAACTATATAAATAAAAGTGATGATTTTAATCAAAGTGTAGGTGTTGCTGTAAGAATTGAAAAATTTTCAGATAGCTCAATAGATCTACTTGTTAGATGTTTTACAGCCAGTAATAGTTGGACTGACTCACTTTTAGTTAAAGAGAGATTAGCAATTGCAATAAAGGAAATAGTAGAAGGTAATAAAGCTTCTTTTGCTTTCCCAAGTCAGTCAATTTATATCGAGAAAAAATGATAGCAATTTTTTATTTGGTTCTTCAAATATTAAAACTCTATTCTTATGTGGTAATTGCAAATGTAGTTACCAGCTGGCTTGTTGCATTTAATGTTTTAAATACTCAAAATAGATTTGTTTATTCTATTTTAGAGGTGACTTATCGATTAACAAGTCCTGCACTTAATAAAATAAGAAGTTTTTTACCTAATTTAGGATCAATAGATATTTCACCAGTTATATTACTTTTATTGATTTGGTTTATAGAAATGTGTATGAAGCTGTACATTGCACCAATGATTTTTTAAGAAAATACATGATTTTAATAGATGGAAAAAAAATAGCAGCTGAACTTAGAGAAGAACTAAGACATGAGGTTGTAGAGTTAAAAGCTAAACACAATAAAGTTCCAGGACTTACAGTTATTTTAATTGGCGATATGGCTCCTAGTCAGATTTATGTTCGTAATAAAGAAAAATCAGCGAATGAAGTAGGGTTAAAATCAGAAGTAATTAGATATCCAGAGGCTGTTGAAGAAAAAACAGTATTAGATAAAATTGAAGAACTTAATAAAGATGAGAGAGTTTCAGGAATTTTAGTTCAATTACCATTACCAAAACATATTGATAAGCAAAAAGTTATTGAAACTATCTTGCCAAGTAAAGATGTTGATGGGTTTCATCCAATGAATGTTGGCAATCTTTCTTCAGGCTATGAAAGTTCAGTTCCTTGCACTCCTTTAGGATGCTATCTAATGATAAAAAAAATTGAACCAAACTTGAGTGGGAAAAAAGCGGTTATGATTGGTAGATCAAATCTAAACGGTAAGCCAATGGCACAGCTACTTTTAAAAGAAAATTGCACAGTAACAATTACTCATTCAAAAACTAAAGATTTAAAAGCAGAATGCCTGGAGGCAGATATTATTGTTGCAGCCGTTGGTATTCCTGAACTTGTAAAAGCTGACTGGGTTAAAAAAGATGCAATCGTAATAGATGTTGGGATCAATAAAACTGAAAACGGTATTGTTGGTGATGTCGCATTTGAAGAAGTTTCAAAAGTTGCAAAAGCTCTAACTCCTGTTCCAGGTGGAGTAGGGCCAATGACAATTGCCTGTTTGTTAAAGAATACCATTGAGTGTTTTAAAAGATCTTTAAAATAAAAATATCAATAATAATGGTGGTAAAATTTATAATTTTCATATTTGTGATTATTGCATATAACTCATCATTAATTGCTATGGATAAAAAACCTTATCATCATTTACCAGATGGAACTTTTAGAAATCCAGAAGGTTCACCAGTTAGAACTAGTCAAGCCAAGTTTTCTTATACACAATTTATTAAATTGAAAAAAAAAATAGACATGACTGTTCCAAAAGAACATGTTGTTGATAAAGAAAAAGTTTTATCTGATTTAGAAAAGTATAAAAATGATGATTATATTGCTTGGATTGGTCATGCTACTTACTTAATTAAACTTGGAGATATAACAATTATAACTGACCCAGTGTTTTCAAAAAATGCAGGACCTTTAATTTTTGGCCCAGATAGATTTACTAAGCCCGCCTTAAATTTAGATGAAATTCCAAAGACTGATTTATTATTATTAACACATAATCATTATGATCATCAAGATATGGGAACTATTAGAAAGTATCCGTTTAAAAATACAAAAGTTTTGACACCACTAAATCTTGGAAAATACTTTACAAAAAATAAATTTAAAGATGTAAATGAAATGGATTGGTATGAAGAAATTAAAGTTAATGAGGATTTAAAAGTAACATTACTCCCAGCTGTTCATTGGTCTAAAAGAAGTCTAACGGATATGAATAAAACACTCTGGGGTAATTTCTTAATTGAATATAAGGGTAAAAAAATCTTATTTGCTTGTGATACTGGCTATGGAAATATTTACAAAGAATTAGGTGAAAAATATGGTCCAATTGATTTAACAATGATTAATATTGGAGCTTATGATTTTAAGCCTATGTTTGATAAATCAATTTATCACACAACACCAGAAGAAGCCTTAAATGTAGCAAAAGATATAAGAAGTAAAAAAGTTATGGGAACTCATTGGGGTACATTTGTTTTATCTTTGGAACCAATTATGGAACCACCAATAAGATTTAAGGCTAGTGCAGAAAAATATGGCTTTAAAAAAGAGGATGCAATTATATTTAAAATTGGAGAGATAGCATCATTGAAAAGTATAATTTCCGAATAGAAATATTGATAAGTGCTTAAAATAGTTTTTATTCAAAACTTAGCCAACAACACCTTTAAATATTTTTTCTAAATTAGGAATTATATCTTTGTTTTCATAAAGTTTTATTGTCTCAAATAAAAATTATTTAATTAATTCCTCTTAATTTTTGATAATCTTTAAGGATGAAAAGACCAAAATATCCGTACAGAATTGCAATCATTATGCTTCTTCTAACGGCTGTGCCAATTGGTGCTACTCAACTAGGATGGTATTTGTATGGAAAACAGGTTGGCTTTGATTATGGAATGATAGCAGGCACTTTTGCTGTTATATTAGCTGGATATTTAATGTATGAAAAAGACTGGAGAAATGAAGATGAGGATGAGGATTAAATAATGGATAAATTAATATTTTTTATATTAGCAGTACCAATATTAATCTTTGTTTTTTATCTTGGTGGTTCAGCAATCATGACAGGCTTCAAGGCTAAGGTTGACAATGCGCCAAGTCAAGACAATGAAACTCAATCTGATAACTTTAATAATGTTTTAGAAAGTAATTCAAATTTAAGTAGTGAAATTACAAAGTTAAATGAACTTTTAAAATCAGGAATTTTAACACAAGAAGAATTTGATAAAGCAAAAAAAAAACTGTTAGATAATTAGCCTACAATTTTATTCAGAACATTCTCTAAATCAGTAATGGATTTTTTATTTTCATACAAGTTTGTCTCTGCTTTAAGTTTTAGTTGATTTTTAATTTCAATGAGATTCTTGTCGTTTGCAATTTCAACTGCTGTATCAACATAATTATCAATATTTTTTACAATTGGATTAAATTTCATGTCTGAAATTTTCATTTGATTATAGGCTCCGAGTACAAGTCTAGACTTTGTGTGATTTGTGGGCATAGTTATTGTGGGAGTTCCGTAAAACATTGACTCGTAAAAACTATTACCAGCACCAAAATATAATGGGTCTAGCAAGATAGACGCTCTACCACAATGATTAATATATTGTTCCCAATTCATATTTTCTAAAAAATTAATTTTTTCAAGATTTATTTTTGAATTTTTTTTTAGTCTATTGATGAAAATATTGTTGAGAGCCTTGTTTGAATCCTTGATAAAATAAAATATTGAATTTTTATCTTTCTTTTGAATTTTTTCTATTATTTGGTCAAAATCTGGGTGTAATTTGAATAATGTTTGCGGACATGAATATAAATTTAATTCATTTAATTTTTCTTCATTAAGTATATTTTTAATTTTTGGTTTGTAGTAGTACATAGGCAAACTTTCTGAACAAATTATTTGCTCTGAAAAATTTTTATGTGAATTTTCAGACTCTATAAATTTTGAAGAAATGAAATAATCAATAGAGTCGTTTCCAGTAGTTTCAGGGTGTCCCCAGGAAGTTATTTGATATTTCGCAAGGCGAATATATGAGAGAAAATATAGTTGAATAGATAAGCCAATTTCTGGATAAAAAAGTATATCTAATTTTTGATCAAGTATTGAGATTTGTTTCTGTTTAAAATCTTTCGGTAAAAAAATATTTTTAATAACACCTTTTTTTTCGGCATCTACCAAATCATTTAATATTGATCCTTTTTTAGTTTGCTCAGAATGAAAAACCAATACTTCAAATTTTTCTTTATTAATTTTTAAGATAATACCTTTAAATAGTTTTCCAATAGTGTGGTCAGTTAAATATTCAGAGATAAAGCCTATTTTAATTTTACTCGATGAAGTATTTTTGTGAAGGTAAACTTTGTTAAGCTCAGGATATATTCTTCTAAACAAAGATACACATTTCTTGTTTATTTCTAAGTTATCGAACTGATCATATGATAAACCAAATTGAGGAGGTTTCATAAGATGGTCATTAATATTAAAATTGTAGTTTTTGTTGTTATTTAAAATTTCTTCAATAAATTTATTAATATTGGATCTAAATTTTATAATTTCATTAGAGTTATTTTTAATCATTGGTATCAGCAGTTCTTTTTTGATTTTCCAATGGTCATTTAATAAATTATTATTTATGCCAATACTGATAAATTCTTTTGCCTCTTCAATTTTATCTTGTTCCTCAAGGACTAAAATTAGCATATTTAAAGCATTAGGTTCTTTTAAATTTATTTTAATTATTTTTTTTAGAATATTCTCTGTTTCAAAGAAATTTTCTTGATTGAAATAAGTTAAAGATATGTTTCTTAATAGAGATAAGTTTTTAGGATAAAATTCTAAAATTTGAAACCACAGCTCTCTTGCTTTTTCATATTTTAGAGACTCAAAATTTTTTTGAGCCTCGTTAAAAATTTTTTTAGCTTTTATTTCATCCATTTAGCTTTTTTCCATTAACCACAAACTATTATTTGCTAAAAAATAAATTTTTCCATTTACGGGATGTACCTGAATATCTCTTATTCTTCCAATATTATTTCTAAATATAAGATCTTCCTTCACATTCGTTAGATCATTAAATATTAATTTTCTTAAAGATTTATCTTTTAAAGATGTGACTAGAGCATGACCATTCCATTCTTTAAACTCATCCCCTTTATAAATTGTGATAGCACTAGTAGCTATTGATGGTACCCAATATTGAATTGCTTTAGTAAAACCTGGTTTCCATTTAGGGCCAATAGGTATTCCAGAATAATTTTTTCCACCCCAGCCCAAAATTTTCCATCCATAATTTTCTCCTTTTTTAGCCTCTCCAAACCAATCACCACCTCTTGCTCCATGATTACTTAAATATATTTTTCCATCATAATCGGAGAGTGTTAACCCTTGTGGATTACGAACACCTATCTGATAAATTTCAGGCAACCAATCTGGTTCACCAGTAAATTTTGGGTTATCTTTAGGAATACGACCGTCAGTATGAATTCTAATAATACTACCAGGATGCTTTGTGGGATCTTGAGCAATCATACCTTGACCTCTTTCACCAGCTGATGCATAAATATAATCATCTTTAATCACTAATCTTGAACCAAAATGATAACCAGAATCTATAGGAGGGTTTGCTTGAAAAATATTTTTAAAATTTAATTCTAGTTTGTTCAATTGTGCTTTTGCAATTGATGTGCTTGTTTTCGAATCCCCTCTATCTTCTGAATAAGAAATCCATAAAGTATTATCTTGGTAAATAATATCTAATAATCCACCTTGACCAGCTTCTAAAAAATTAAGATTATGCTTAACTTCTGTAACTTCTTTTGAAATGAAATTAACAATTTTAATTTTACCTTTTTTTTCGGTAATAATGATTTCTTCATTATTAATAAATGATGATCCCCAAGGTTCATCTAGATCTATTATTTTAGTGAATTTATAATTATTAGAATAGCCGTTTGAAGTAAATAAAAGAAAAAAAATTATTAATAAAAAATATTTTTTCACTTTAAGAAAGCTTTGATCTACCACCATCAACAGCAATTATCTGTCCAGTAATCCAAGAACTCTCTTCGGTAATTAAAAATTTAGCAAGCGCTGCAGAATCTTTTCCTTCACCTAATCTTTTCAGAGGATGTGCTTTAGCAATTCCTTCTGCAATTGTAGGATTTTTTAACATTGGTTCTGCAATTTTAGATTTCGATAAGCTAGGTGCAATACAATTTACCCTAATATGTGGAGCAAACTCAGCAGCTAGTGTTACAGTTAGTCCCTCAACTGCAGCTTTAGCAGAAGCAATAATTGTGTGATTAGTAAAACCTCTTTGAGCGGCAACAGTTGAAAATAAAACAACAGAGCCTTTATTTTTTTTTAAACTTTCTTGAAATCCTTTTATAACTTCAATGGCT
>JADHPA010000006.1 GCA_016778675.1 Candidatus Pelagibacter sp.
TTTGGCACCATGCTCTTTAAGATTTTTTTCTGTAGAGTGGAGAAGGGTATCTGCTTGGTTTCTAACATCAACAGACTCTCTTTTCTTTTTATCCTCTTCTTTATTTGCTTCAGCATCCTTGACCATTTTCTCTATTTCTACATCACTTAAGCCACCTGAAGCTTGAATCTGGATTTTTTGCTCTTTACCAGTACCTTTATCTTTTGCAGAAACACTTACTATTCCGTTTGCATCAATATCAAATGTTACTTCAATTTGTGGAACACCTCTTGGTGCTGGTGCAATACCCACTAACTCAAAGTTTCCTAACATTTTATTATCAGTTGCCATTTCTCTTTCTCCTTGAAGAACTCTGATTGATACGGCAGGTTGATTATCTTCTGCTGTCGAGAATACTTGGCTTTTTTTAGTTGGTATTGTTGTATTTTTTTCAATTAATTTTGTTGATACACCACCAAGCGTTTCAATTCCAAGTGATAATGGAGTTACGTCTAAAAGAAGTACATCCTTAACATCACCTTGAAGAACTCCAGCTTGAATTGCTGCACCCATTGCAACAACTTCATCAGGGTTAACACTTTTATTTGGTTCTTTACCAAAAAAGTTTTTAACTTCAGCTATAACTTTTGGCATTCTTGTCATTCCACCAACCATTATAATCTCATCAATTTCACTTGCTGTAAGACCGGCATCTTTAAGAGCAGTTTTACATGGAGGTAAGGTTCTTGAAATTAAGTCTTCAACTAAAGCCTCTAACTTTGCTCTAGTCATTTTTAAATTAATATGTTTTGGACCTGTTTTGTCTGCAGTTATAAAGGGTAAATTAACATCCGTTTGTTCTGCTGAAGATAATTCAATTTTTGCTTTTTCAGCAGCTTCCTTGAGTCTTTGAAGAGCCAATTTATCTGACTTTAGATCAATGCCACTATCTTTTTTAAATTCACCAATTAAGTAGTCAACTATAGCATTATCAAAATCTTCACCTCCTAAGAAGGTATCACCATTAGTTGATTTAACTTCAAATACACCATCTCCTAATTCAAGAATAGATACATCAAATGTTCCACCACCTAAATCATAAACAGCAATTTTTTTATTTTGTTTTTTGTCTAAACCATAAGCAAGAGAGGCGGCAGTAGGTTCGTTAATAATTCTTAAAACTTCAAGACCTGCTATTTTACCTGCGTCTTTTGTTGCTTGTCTTTGGGCGTCATTAAAGTAAGCAGGAACTGTAATAACGGCCTTGGTTACTTCTTGTCCTAAATATTTTTCAGCAGTTTCTTTCATTTTTTGAAGTATGAAAGCAGAAATTTGAGAGGGAGAATATTTTTCTCCTCTTGCTTCAATCCAAGCATCACCTTTTTCAGAATTAACAATTTTGAAAGGAGCAGCAGCAATATCTTTTTTTACAGTAGGGTCTTCAAAGTTTCTTCCAATTAATCTCTTTACAGCAAATATAGTATTTTCTGGATTTGTTACGGCTTGTCTTTTAGCTGGTTGGCCAACTAGTTTTTCACCATCTTCAGTAAAAGCAACAACAGAAGGTGTTGTTCTAGCACCTTCAGCATTTTCCAAAACTTTTGCTTGGCTTCCTTCCATGATTGAAACACATGAATTTGTTGTTCCTAAATCTATTCCTATAATTTTGCTCATAATTCAATTCCTACCTTTCATATAATTGTTAATTTTTAATCTACAAGCTCTGATCAATATTATTAATTGTCTGAATTCTCTTTATTTTCCTCGTTTTTCTCGTCTTTTTCTGTTTTTGTTTTTTTTGATACCCCAACTAAAGCTGGTCTTAAAAGTCTGTCTTTCATCATAAATCCTTTTTGAATTTCTTGAACTATGGTGCCAGGTTCTTTTTGATCATCATCAATTTCCATCATTGCTTGATGTTGATTTGGATCTAATTTTTTACCAATAGAACTTATAGGAGTAATTCCATTTTTTGAAAAAATCGATATCATATCTTTACTAATAATTTCAAAATGTTCTAAAGTTTTTTTAAGAGCCTCTGTACCTTTTAATGCTTCATCACTTTCTAGAATTTGTTTTGATCTTTCTAAATTGTCAATAAGATTTAGAGCTTCTTTAGCAAAAGAGAATCCACCATAGTCAAATGCATCATCTTTTTCTTTTTCAAACCTTCTTCTTTGATTTTCCATTTCCGCAAATGTTCTTGCAACTTTATCCTCTAGTTCTACAATTCTTTCTTCTGGTGTTAGCTCTTTTATCTCTTTTTTATCATCCTTAGAATCTGTACTATTATTTGTTTGAGCATCATTATTTTGTTCCTCGTTTATCTTTTCCTCAGCTTCTTTATTTTGCTTGTCCGAGTTAGTGTTTTGCTCTTTTTCCATAGGGACTTATATGGTATGAAATTTAAAAATTGCTAGATGCCAAAGAAAAAAATTACCGAACTTATTGTTGGAACAAATAATAGGGGAAAATTAAAGGAAATTAAGGATTTATTACCCAATTATCTCAAAATATATTCACCTTTAGATTTCAAAATTAAAAGTCCAGCCGAGAATGGTAAAACATTTGCAGAAAACTCATCAATAAAAGCAAGATATTTTTCAAAAAAATCTAAATTAATATGTTTATCTGATGACTCTGGTTTAGAGGTTGATCTTTTAAAGGGACAACCAGGAATTTATTCAGCTAGGTGGGGTGGAAAAAAAGGTGATTTTAAAAAAGCAATGAATAGAGTTTTTAGAGAATTAAATAAAAAAGATAAAAACTGGAAACAAAAAAAAATTAGAGCAAGGTTTGTTTGTGCATTAACTATATTTAGCTCAAATAAAAAATTAATAAGCTCTATTGGTAAAATTGAAGGTTCAATTTCACCTGCCATGAAAGGTAAAAATGGATTTGGATATGATCCAATTTTTATTCCAAAAGGAAAAAAACTTACTTTTGGAGAAATGAAAGCATCTGCAAAATATAAAATAGATCATAGATTTAAAGCTTTTAAGAAAATTAAAAAATTTTTTTAAATTTTTCATTCTCAACTTTATAAAAATTTAAAATATGATTTATTTTATTGTCCTGAATTTCAAAAATTCCAACCTTTCCTTTGAATAAAGTTTTTTTGGCAAACATAGTTTGATTAATAATATTATCATTTTGTAGTATCAGGTAATAAACAAGACCAACCAAGTCATAACTTAAAAAAGATAATTGATTTGGGTATAGATTATATTTTTCATAATATTCAGATGAAAATTCTTCATAATTACTTTTATTTACAGATGGAAAATAAAGTGGCTGTGAACTTGTTTCTTTAAGAAGTGACTCGTCAAACCATTGATTAAGAGTGATAAAATATTTTTCTTTTGGTGAAACATCGGTATACAATAAAGAAGTAGCTACACTTTTTAAGCTTTCATCAAAGTCTGAAATTACAACTGAATCAAAATTTACATTTCCAAGTGTATCTCTTTTTTTTAATCTCTCAATTAACAATTCTTTATTACTTTCATCAGATTTTTCTAATCTTGTTATTTCATCTTGTAAATTTTGTTTTCTAATTTGATAACGAGTGATTTTTTCTATTTGTTCAGTGAGCTTAGTTGGATCAGTATTATAAATATAATTTTTTTTTACTTTAATTTTAGATCTAGAAATAGCTACTTCAATTTCATTTTTGAAGCTCACATCAGGAGTTAAAAAAATAGTTTTTTTAATTTTTTCTAATTTTATAAATCTATTAATTGCTCTTAATTGGGATGTTGCATTTATTCCTGCATTAATAATATTTTTTGAAAAATTATTATTCTTATTAGTTAAAGCTAAAAAAGTTATTTCATTTACTTTATTAAGATAAGCTAAGCTTTCATTAAATACAGGGCCTATAATAATTTTGACACCTAAGTTTGACAATTCTATTGCGGCATCTAAGGCCATATCAGGATTTGATCCTGTATCTTTTGGAATAATTTCAATTGAAGAGTTGTTAATTTTGTTAATAGCAAGTCCTACAGAGTTAATTATAGATTCACCAATTTCTGAATTTTCACCTGTTAAAGGGATGAGCAAACCTATCTTTATTTTTTCATTTGCTTTAATGCTCGTTAAACTCATTAAGAGTGTTAAGGTCAAAAACAATATAATTTTAATAATTTTTTTCATTTTAATGTTATTATTATAACGTTTATAATTTAATGATTCTACATACTGACATTACAAATAATAAAGTTAAAAGTGGCCTTTATATAGTCTCCACACCAATTGGAAATTTAAGTGATATTACTTTGCGGGCATTAGAGGTGTTAAAAAAATCAGATTATATCTTGTGCGAGGACACTCGAACTTCAAAAAACCTATTAGATCGTTATGAAATTAAGTCCAAACTTATTTCAAACCACAAATTTAATGAAAAAAAAAACCTATCTAAAATTATTAAGATTTTAAAGTCGGATTGTGTTGTTTCTCTAATTTCTGACGCAGGAACACCCTCTGTTTCAGATCCTGGGGCAATATTAGTTAATGAGTGTTTAATTAATAAAATTGATATTTATCCTATTCCAGGAGCATCGGCAGTTTCTTCTGCCGTATCAATTAGTGGTTTTAATGAACAATATTTTTTCTATGGTTTTTTTCCAGAAAAAAATAATAAACTCAAAGAAGATTTTGAAAAACTTAAAAAACAAGATGGCTGCATTGTTTTTTTTATTTCACCAAGGAAATTCAACAAATCATTAAAATACATCAAAGAATATTTTATAAATAGAAAGATCTTAATATGTAGAGAAATGACTAAGTATTATGAGGAGTATATTAGAACCGACATTGATAAACTTGAACCTTTTAAATCTGACCCAAAAGGAGAATTAACAATTGTTATTTCTGAAAAATTAAAAGAAAAAAATTCTTCGATAAATTTAAAAGAATCAGATAAAATTAATATTCAAAAAATGATTAAGAAACTAAGTATAAAAGATATTACAGATTTAATTAGCCAAAACTCTAATGTGCCAAAAAAAGAAATTTATAATTATTGTCTAAAATTGAAAAATGAAAAATAGAACTATTTTAATAAGCTTAATTTGTTTATTTTTAACTGGATGTGTAGGATTAAGTTCGAAGGGTGTTTTTGGAACAGGTGTAAGTGTTGCATTTGATCCAAGATCTTTAGGTACTCAAATAGATGATTCTGTGATGCAAAAAAATCTGACAGGTAGATTGCTATTAACAAATAAAAGTTATTTGATATCTGTAAAAACAAAAGTTTTAGATGGAAGAATTTTTTTAACTGGAAAAGTAGATGATCCTGAAGAAAAACTTCAAATTACTAAATTAGCATGGGAAACAAAAGGTGTCAGATCTGTAAGAAATGATATTAAAATAAAAGAAGATTTTAATTTTAAACAATCCGCAAAAGATTTATTGATAACTTCTCAATTACGTTCTGCGTTAATTTTTAATAAAAAAATAAATTCAACTAATTATCAAATAGACACCTATAAGAAAAAAATATTCATTTATGGAATTGCTTTAACAAACGAAGAAAAAAAAGAAGTAATAAATGAAGCAAAAGAGATACTTGATGTTGAGGATGTTATAGCAAGTATTGTTTTGGTTGAAGATTTAAGAATTCAAAAAAATTAATTTTTTTTATAATCTATAACGTCAGCAGAGTAAGCAGCCACTGATGCTAGATTTATAATCTCAGATGTAGAAGATCTCAAAGGTGCTATTTCAATGGGTTGACCTAATCCGATTAATAAAGGTCCAATTACTCTTGTGTCACCTAAACTTTTCATTAATTTATAAGAGATTGCTGCACTATGTTGTCCAGGCATTATCAAAATATTTGCATTTCCAACGATACTCGAAAAAGGATAAAGTTCTTTGTATTCTGAGTTAAGAGCAACATCCGGCTGCATATCTCCGTCAAAATCAAAGTCGACATTTTTCTTCTCTAAAATTTCAACAGCTTTTTTAATATGTTTGGTTCTACTCGTGAGAGGTTGGCCAAAAGTAGAGTGAGAAACAAAAGCAACTTTTGGAACAAAGCCAAACATTTTAACTACACGAGCAGACGAAATTGCAATTTCTGCAAGTTCTTCTGAGCTTGGGTATTCATTTACACTAGTATCCCCAACAAAAATTGTCTTTCCTTTAGCAACGACCATGTTTAAACCAAACATTATTTCACCAGGTCTAGCATCTACTACTTGTGTAACTTTATCAAAAGATGATCCAAATCTCCGTGTGTTGCCAGTAACAGCACCATCAGCATCACCACAAGCAACCATACAAGCTGCCCAAATTACTCTATCATTCCTAACCATCCTGTCACAATCTCTCTCTAGTAGACCTTGTTCTCTTTGAAGTTTGGCAAATAAAAATTTTACGTATTTTTCTCTTTTTTCATTATCTTGAGAATTTATTATTTCGATATCAAAGTTTTCATTGTATCCAATTTCTTTTATTCTTTCTTTAACTTTTGTTTTTTTACCAATTAAGATTGGTATTCCTAGCTTAGAGTTTTTAAAAGCTATAGCAGCCTTCAATGTATTTTCATCTTCTCCATCTGCAAAAACAATTCTCTTTGGATTTTTTTTAATATGAGAATTAATACCTTGCATAATAGTTACTGAGGGATCAAGTCTTTGTTTAAGTTGATCTTTATAAAGCTCAAAATCTTTTATTGGTTTTTTTGCAACTCCACTGTCCATAGCAGCTTTGGCAACAGCTGCAGGGATAACACTAATTAATCTTGGATCAAAGGTAGATGGAATAATATAGTCTTTTCCATATCTAGGACGATCGCCACCCATGGCAGCAACCACTTCATCTGGAACATCTTCTCTTGCTAATTTAGCAATTGCGTTTGCAGCTGCAACCTTCATTTCCTCATTAATTGTTGTTGCCCTAACATCCAAAGCTCCTCTAAAAATATAAGGAAAACCAATTAAATTATTAACTTGATTAGGATAATCTGATCTGCCAGTTGCAATAATAGCATCATCTCTTACTTCCATAATTTCTTCAGGAGTTATTTCGGGATCAGGGTTGGCACAAGCAAAAATTATTGGATTCTTTGCCATTTTTTTTACGAGTTCTTTTTTTAAAGCCCCTTTAGCAGATAGCCCCAAAAACACATCTGCCCCGCTTATTGCATCTTCAAGTGTTCTGTTTTTAGTTTCAATTGCATGAGCCGATTTCCACTGGTCCATACCCTCTGTTCTTCCTTTATAGAGAACACCTTTTCGATCTAACATGGTTATGTTTTCATTTAAGACACCACTATTTTTAAATAAATTAGTACAAGCTATTGCAGAAGCACCAGCGCCATTAACCACAATCTTGATATCTTTTATTGACTTGCCACTTATATCTAGAGCATTAATTAAAGCTGCCGTAGTTATTATTGCGGTTCCATGTTGATCATCATGAAATACTGGAATATCTAAAATTTCTTTTAATTTTTCTTCAATAATAAAGCAGTCAGGTGCAGCTATGTCTTCCAAGTTAATCCCACCAAAACTACATGCAAAATTTTTAATGCTATTTATTATTTCATCAGAATCTTTACAGTCTATTTCTAAATCTATCGAGTCGATGTCTGCAAATCTTTTAAATAAAACTGCTTTACCTTCCATTACAGGCTTTGAAGCTAATGCCCCCAGATTTCCCATTCCTAAAATTGCAGATCCATTACTTATTACAGCCACCAAGTTACCTTTAGATGTGTAATCATAGGCTGCTTCAGGATTGTCAGCAATTGCTTTTACTGGAACCGCTACACCTGGAGAGTAAGCAAGTGCTAGGTCTCTCTTTGTCGTCATTGGTTTTGAGGAATTAATCTCAATTTTTCCAGGTTTATTTAAACTATGAAATTCTAGAGCTTCTTTATCAGTATAATGGTCTATTTTAGTTTTTTTCATTTTTGGTAATTAGGTATACAATTGAAGCGAATTTAAGACTAATATGATTTATGAATCTTCTCAAGTCAACAGGTACGTTTAGTTTTTTTACGATAATTAGTAGATTATTAGGTTATTTAAGAGATATTTTAATAGCAATTTTTCTTGGAACAGGATTGTTAGCTGATGCATTTTTTGTTGCATTTAGAATTCCAAATACTTTTAGAAGATTATTCTCCGAAGGAACATTTAATGCTGCGTTTGTCCCAAGCTATTCCTCTTTATTAAATAATAAAAAAAAATCACAAGCTTTTGCTAATAGTATTTTTAACTTATTAATTTTAGGATTGTTTTTTTTAGTTCTTCTTATTGAAATTTTAATGCCAGTATTCGTCTTTCTAATAGCACCTGGTTTTGAGGGCGATCCTAAGAAAATGGAAATAGCCGTAACTCTAACAAGAATTACATTTCCTTTTCTTTTATTTATTAGTTTAGCATCTTTTTTTTCTGCTATTTTAAACTCACATAATAAATTTGCTGTAGCATCAGCTGCACCAATTATTTTAAACATACTTTTAATTAGTGTTTTATTTTTGGGTAAAATTTTAGATGATCAATTGGTGTATTATTTATCTTATGCTGTGACAATCTCAGGTGTTTTGCAGCTTATTTTTTTATATTTTTATGTAAAAAAATATTTTTCACCTATAGTAAATTTTTCAATCAAGATTGATAAAAAAGTAAAAAATTTCTTTAAAAAATTATTACCAAGTATTTTTTCATCTGGTGTTACCCAAATAAATATTTTAGTTGGAACAATTATTGCCTCATTTCAAACTAGTGCAGTTTCTTATCTTTATTATGCAGATAGAGTTTATCAAATAAATTTAGCAATTGCCGGAATTGCAATTGGAACAGTTATTTTGCCCCAATTATCTAAGTATGTTCAAAATCAAAATAAAGATAAAATGAATTTAATTCAAAATAAAGCTTTAGAATTAAGTTTGTTTTTAAGTATCCCTGCTGCAACTGCATTGTTAATTGCTTCAGAAGAAATTATATCGTCATTATTTGGTTATGGATCTTTTGATGAATTAAGTGTTAAAAATTCAGCCAAGGCTTTATTTTATTTTGCTATTGGCCTACCCGCATTTTCATTGATAAAAGTTTTTTCTGCTTTTTTTTTCGCAAGACACAATACAAGATTACCTTTTTATATTTCTCTAATCTCAGTTTTATTAAATATATTTATAAGTGTTATTTTTTTTAAGCAAATAGGATTTATTATTTTACCTATAGCAACTACAATATCATCTTGGTTAAATGCAATTTGTTTATTTATTTTTTTAAAAAAAGATAACTTGTTTAAATTTAATTTAGTTTTCATTGATAGATTTATCAAAATTATAGTAGCCTCTATTTTAATGGGTATTTTTTTTAATTTTTTGATTAATTTTTTTAATGAACAATTAATGTATCCTGAAAATTTCAAAGCAATATATTTGATCTCAACAGTAATTGTTGGATTTACATTCTATATTTTCATAGCACTTTTAATCAAAGCTTTTAAAAAAAGTGATATTAATCTAAACTATTAACATGAGTAAAAAAATTTTTTCAGGTGTTCAGCCTACTGGCAATCTTCATTTGGGAAACTATCTTGGCGCTATTAAAAATTTTGTAGAGCTTCAAAATGACAAGGCAAATCATTGCATTTTTTGTGTTGTAGATCTTCATGCAATCACAGTTAAGCAAGACCCTAAGGAATTAAAAAATAATATAAGAGAGACAGCTGCTACATTTATTGCAAGTGGTATCAATCCAGATAACAATATTATCTTTAACCAATCAATGGTGTCAGCGCATTCAGAAGCTGCTTGGATTTTAAGTTGTGTTTCAAGGATTGGCTGGCTTAATAGAATGACTCAATTTAAAGAAAAAGCTGGAAAAGATAAAGAAAAAGCTAGTATTGGTCTTTATTCATATCCTGTTTTGATGGCTGCTGATATTTTGCTTTATGATGCAACACATGTGCCAGTAGGAGATGACCAAAAACAGCACTTAGAACTTTGCAGAGATATTGCACAAAAATTTAATAATGATTTTAATGCACCTGAATTCTTAAAAGTGCCAGAGCCATTAATACAAAAACAATTTTCTAGAATAATGAGTTTAAAAGATGGATTAAAAAAAATGAGTAAATCAGATCCTTCAGATCTTAGTAGAATTAATCTCACTGACAGTAAAGATGAAATAGTTAATAAGATTAAAAAAGCAAAAACTGACCCATTGCCATTACCAAACAATATTGATGAGTTGGTTGAGCGACCTGAAGCAGAAAATTTATTAGGTATTTACTCTAGCTTGAAAAACAAAAGTTTACAAAATTCAATAGATGAATTTTCAGGAAAAAATTTTTCTGAATTCAAGATAGAACTATCAGATGTTTTAGTTGAAAAAATTGAACCTATTTCAAAAAAAATAAAAGAATTGCTAAATGATGAAAAATATTTAGATACAATTTTGTTAGAGGGATCTAAAAAAGCAGATATATTTGCATCTAAAAAAATTAAGGAAATAAAAGAATTAGTTGGTTTTTAAACAAATATATTAATTAGTTTAAATTTCATTATTTATCACTATATATAGAATAATGTTTATTCAAACCGAAGCAACGCCAAATCCAAATTCTTTAAAGTTTCTTCCTGGTAAAACGGTATCCAATAATGGATCTTTTGAAGTTACTAAAAAAGAAGAGACTGATAACGAGTTAGTTCGAAACTTGCTATCTGTTAACGGTGTGACAGCTGTTTTTTTAGGTGCAGATTTTTTGTCAATTAATAAGAAAGAAGAAATAAGTTGGGATGATATTAAACATATAGCAATTTCTTTGATTAATGATTTCTACTCTACGGGCAAAGAGTTTGTAGTTGCGAATGAATTATTCGGAGGGGAAAAAGAAAAACATAGTGAAATAGAAAAACAAATTATAAGTATTTTAGAGTCTAAAATTAGACCAGCTGTTGCTAAAGATGGTGGAGATATTAAATTTAAAGAATTTAAGGATGGTGTTGTCAAAGTAGAATTACAAGGGAGTTGCTCTGGATGTCCAAGCTCAACAATGACACTTAAGCAAGGAGTGCAAAATCTTTTGTGCCATTATCTCCCTGAGGTAAAAGAGGTAGTAGCTATATAATTATGAGAAATAAACAATTTTCACTGTTAGAGATAAAAAGATTTTTAAAAAAAAGGGGACTTATAATAAGAAAGAATATTAATAAAAAAAAATCTATTACCTTAGACACCCTATCAAAAACTTTTTTATCTAGTTTAATTATAATCTCTTTTTTCTTTGTTTTGCCACTTGCCATTGATCTTACAAATAAAAAAATATTATTTTCTAAAAACTATGAGAATACTTCCAAAAATAATTTGAATAAACTACTAGAAAACCAAGATCCAAAACTAGATGATGGTTTAGATAAAAAATCTTTATTTGAAGACATTTTCACATTTGATCAACAGCCAAAAGATAAAGATAAAGATAGTGTGAGATTAAGTGCATCTACAATTGAAGAGTTATTTAAATCAACAAATTATAATTTAGAAGATGTAAGAAAAAATAAATTAGTAAAACCGATTTCTTTAACATTATTACCGGCAGAGATTACTAAAATAGAAAATGCTAAAAAAAGAAAAGAGTTATTTATCCAAATTATTTTACCATTAGTCATTGAAGAAAATAACAATATTAAATCTGACCGTAATAAACTTTTTACTATTCTAAATAAAAGTAAAAATACTAAAGCAGAACAAAATTGGCTGAACTCAAAATTTAAACAATATGGAGTTGTTAATAAAGATTTATCAACACTTAAAATAAGAATGGACGAAGTACCAGTTTCAATGGCAATCGCTCAAGCCGCAAAAGAAACTGGGTGGGGAACATCTAGATTTGCACAAGAAGGAAATGCATTATTTGGTCAGTGGACGTGGTCTGGTGATGGAATAAAACCCTCTGATGCTGATAATGATAGCACACACAAAGTTATGAGATTTAACGTGTTACAGGCATCAGTTAAAGCTTATCAAAGAAATTTAAATACCCATTCATCTTATAGAGATTTTAGAAGTGCTAGAGCAGAACTAAGAGATAATGGTGAGGAGCTAGATAGTATTATTCTTTCAGAGCATCTTGATGAATATGCTGAGACTGGAAAAGAGTATGTAAAAATTTTACAACAAATTATTAGACAAAATAAATTAACAGATTTTGATGATGCAAAGTTAATGCCATCAAGTATTGAACTTAATAGTTTAATTTAATTTTGTTCAACTGAAAATTGAACTCCAAACCATCGCCATAATCCATCATCATTAAGAGAACAATTAATTCTTCCCCTTCTAAACAAAAATTTTTCCCTAAAATTTATTCGTAATTTATTTTCATTAAAATCTATATTGGACTGCTTCCATTCATTACCTTCATCAGAAAAACAATTAATATTATTTATATTTTTTTGTTCATCAAAAAATTCTACATAAAATTCAGGAGGATTATTATCTGTTACATATTTATCTTCAGGATATAAATTTTTATATTGAAGTGGATACAGATTTACTAAAAATTTAAATCGATCTAAATCACCATATTTTTCATTAATAGGAAATCGTGGAAGTTCAAAGGGGTCTTTATTATAATCAATTACCCCTGAATGTTGTCCAAAAGCATATTTAAAATTTTTAGAAATATATTCTTTAATTTCTAGACTATATTCACCGAAGGGATAAGAAAAGAAAATAGGATTATATCCTAAATTTTTATTAAATATGGAAGTAGAAGAATTAATATCTTTCATAAAATCTTCTTTGTTAAAATCTACTAAGTAATCATGAGAATGGGCATGATTTCCAATATAGGCAAAAGGCTCATGTTCTAATTCTTTTATTTGTTCCCAAGTCATATAACCATATTTTCCAATCGATTGGGTTGATACAAATAATATGAATGGGATTTTTTCTTGCTTTAAATAAGGCCAAGCAACCTTGTAAAAAGAAGTGAAAGCATCATCAATGGTTAAAAGAATTTTTTTCTCTTTTTTAATTGTTGAAAAGTTATTTTCTAAATTTTTGGGATCATAGAATTTAAGGTTTGATTGCCTAATTATTGAAATATGTTCCTTAAATATATCCATTTGAATATTTGTAGATGGATATTTATTTTCATCAAATCGGTGATACATAAGAGAAAGTATACCCATGTCAGGAGAATAATATTTGATATTATTTTCATCTGCTTTACAACTAAACATTAATAACATTGTTATAATGAATAATTTAATTGTAGATGCTGCTAGAGATAAAATTTTTTTAACACTCATGGTTAGTAAAAATATTTATACTTGCAGTCATGAAAATAGTAAAATTAATTTTGAAAAATTAATGATTTTAATTAATGAATTTTTGAATAATAACAAAATCTCTCTAGATAAAGTAAGCACAATATACGTAAATAGAGGTCCAGGAAGTTTTGCAGGTATTAGAAACTCATTAGCAACAATTAAAGCCTTGCATTTAACTAAAAAAATTAACTATTATTGTTTTAGTTTTGAAGATTTTAAGGTTAAAGATGAAATTAGATATGAAGATGTCCCCAGTTTATGCGAACAATTTCAAATTAAAAAGAATTTGATTAATCCTATTTATTTAAGTTAAAATTAATAATGTCACAAAATATTGAGCAAAAATGCATAGCAAAAGGTGTTAAGTTAACAGATCAAAGAAAGATAATTGCAAAAGTGATGTCAGAGGCAAAAGACCACCCTGATGTAGATGAGTTATACAATAGGGTTACGAAAATTGATGCAAAAATTAGTATTGCCACAGTTTATAGAACTGTAAAACTTTTTGAAGAGTCAGGAATATTAGCCAAACATGAGTTTAAGGGAGGAAAGGCAAGATATGAGGAATTAAATGAGGGACATCATGATCACTTAATTGATGTTAAATCTGGAGAGATTATAGAATTTGTGGACGAAGAAATCGAAAAACTACAAGAAAAAATTGCAGCTAAATATGGGTATAAACTTGTGGATCATAAATTAGAATTATATGGGGTTAAAAAAAAATCCTAGTTGAATGTTGAAAAAAATTTTTATCAAAACTTTTGGCTGTCAAATGAATGAATACGACTCTAATCGTATTTTTGATACAGTCAAAGAAATTGGATTTGAAAAAACTGACAAGTATGAAGATGCAAATTGTTATTTATTAAATACTTGCCATATTAGAGATAAGGCTAAAGAAAAAGTTTATCATGAAATAGGTAGGGTTAAAAAAATTTTTAGATCAAAGCCAAAACCAATTGTTATTGTAGCAGGATGTGTTGCTCAGGCTGAAAATCAAGAAATGTTAAAAAGAGAGCCCTATATAGATATTGTTATAGGACCTCAATCATATCATAAAATTAATGAGGCTATATTGAAACATTTGAAGAATAAAAAGAAAGAGGAAGAAACCGAATTTGATACAATTTCAAAATTTAATTATTTAAGTAAAATTAAAAATAAAGATAGTAAAGTATCTTCATTTTTAACTATTCAAGAAGGCTGTGATAAATTCTGTCATTTTTGTGTAGTTCCTTATACGCGTGGCCCTGAATACTCTAGACCATTCAAACAAATCATCGATGAAGCAAAAGAATTAATCGAGTCAGGTGCAAAAGAAATTATTTTATTAGGTCAAAATGTCAATGCTTATAAATTTGAAGATAATAATAAAGAATATAAATTATCAGACTTATTGTTAGAGCTTAATGGTTTTGATCAAATTGAAAGGGTTAGATATACAACCTCTCATCCTAAAGATATGACAGAGGATTTAATTAATGTGTATAAAAAAAGCTCTAAATTAATGCCACTAGTTCACCTACCTGTACAAAGTGGATCTAATAAAATTTTAAAATCAATGAATAGAAAACATACTATTGAAGAGTATTTAAAAGTTTATGAAAGTTTAAAAGAGATAAATCCTAATGTGGAATTCTCAAGTGATTTCATCATTGGATATCCAGGGGAAGATGAAGATGATTTTAATAAAACTATGGAATTAATTGAAAAAATTGGCTTCATAAATTCATATTCTTTTATTTTTAGTGCCAGACCTGGAACAGTAGCCGCAGATCTTACCCAAGTTAACGCGGTAAAATCAAAAGAAAGATTAGAAATTATCCAAAAGAAGTTATTTGAAAATCAAATTAAAAAAAATAAATCTCTTGAAAATAAAATTTTAAATGTTCTAGTGGAAAATATAATGAAAGATGGAATTAAACTATTTGGCAGAACAGAATATATGACATCAGTAATTTTTGATGGTGATTTAGATAATATTGGAAAAATTGTACAAGTTGAAATAACAAGCAGTAATCAAAATAGTCTTTTTGGAAAATTAGTAGAAAGTTCTAAAAAAAAGGTAGCTTAAAATTGAATAATACAAATTCTAAAAAAATTAACTCAACATTAAAATTTGTATATTCAGACAACAATTCCTTAAGTGTTATATTTCATGATAATGATTTATTGATGGGTATAGTGGGAGAATTCAATGCAAATTTAAAGGAATTAGAAAAAATTACTAATACGAGTTTATATTCAAGGGGGAATTCAATTATTATTAAGTCTACTCCAGAACAAAATGAGATAACCAAAAACGCTATCCAATTTTTAGCAAATCAATTTATTAGCAATGGAAGTATTGAAAAAAAAGATATAATTTCATCCATAGATAAATTTATGATTGAAGAAAAAGTAAAAAACCAGAATGTTTCAGATATAATTAAGACACCTAAAAAATCAGTCATTCCAAGATCAGAAAGACAGAAAGAATATGTTAGAGCTTTAAGACAGAGTGACATTACCATTTCAGCAGGACCAGCTGGAACAGGAAAAACATTTCTGGCAGTGGCGGTGGGTTTAACAATGTTGCTTGATAAAAAAATTGAGAGAATTATTTTATCAAGACCTGCAGTAGAGGCTGGAGAGCGCTTAGGATTTTTACCAGGTGATATGAAAGAAAAAGTAGATCCATATTTACGACCTTTATATGACTCACTATATGACCTCTTTGATTTTGAAAAAATTCAAAGAATGATTGAAATTGGAGATATTGAAATTGCACCACTCGCATTCATGAGAGGAAGAACCTTAAAAAATTCTTTTGCAATTTTAGATGAAGCACAAAACGCAACAGATACACAAATTAAAATGTTTTTAACTCGTATTGGAGAAAACTCTAAAATTGTTATTAATGGTGACCCTTCCCAGATTGACTTACCACATAAAAACATGTCTGGATTGAATAGGTCTAAAAAATTATTGGGACATATTAAGGAAATATCTGTTGTAGATTTTGATCATTCTGATGTAGTTAGGCATCCACTTGTATCTAAGATTGTTAAGGCTTACTCAGATCAAGAAAATGATTAGTGTTGGTGTTGTTTCTGAGAACAATCTTTGGAATAAAAAGATAAAAAAAAAAGATATTTTTTTCAATACATTAGTTAAATTTTTTCCAAAAAAATATAGGTTTATTGGAAAAAAGATAAGTTTGAGTATTCTTTTGTCAGACAATAAAAGAATTAAAAAGCTTAACAAAAGTTTCAGAAATAAGGATAAACCAACAGATGTTTTATCTTTTCCCTTTGAGAGAAAACTCAATTTAAAAAAGAATACTTATCTTGGAGATATAGTGATCAGTTATGAGTTTATGAATAAACCAAAGTATTTAACTAATCTGGATTTTAAAAATAAAGTTATAAAAATATTCATTCATGGGTTTCTCCATCTTTTGGGTCATGATCATGTAAAATTAAAAGATTTTAAAAAGATGAGCAAAGAAGAAGAAAAAATTTATAAATTAGTTAAAAGCAAAAATGAAAAATTTGCTTAAAAAAAATTTTTTAAATGCAATCTACATTGTCTTTTTAGGAGTTATCAGTTCTTATAGTTTACCACCTTATAATTATTTTCTAATTAACTTTTTTACTTTTTCTTTATTTTTTATTTTTCTTTACAATAAAAGAGAAAAAAATTTAGAGAATAAGTCTTTCTTTAAATATGGATGGTTTTTTGGATTTGGATATTTTTTATCAAGTTTGTACTGGATATCAATTTCATTAACTTTTGATGAAAGTTTTAAATTTCTAATTCCTCTAGCCATAATTTTATTGCCAACTTTTTTAGCTATATTTTATGGAATAATTACTTATTTATTTTCAATTTTTTACTCAAAGAATTTAATTAGCTCTTTTCTTATTTTTTCAATTTTATTTGGCATTGTAGAATTCATAAGAGGCTTGATATTTACTGGATTTCCCTGGAATTTAGTTTCGTATAGTTTTTCTGAAAATATTTATTTTATTCAAATAATTTCTTTAATTGGCACTTATTCTTTTAATCTATTTTGCATCTCTCTCTTTTCTTTGCCGGCTGTTTTTATATTAAGAAAAAATAGAATACAGATTATATTTTGTTTTTTCTTTATCTTAATTTCATCTACTTTTTTAATTTTTGGTAATTTTAAAATTAATCAATTTAATTCACTTAAAAATATAAAAAATTCTTATGTGATTAGAGCTGTATCACCCAACATTAGTTTAGGAAGATTTTATTCTAATCAAGATGAGATAAAAATAATTAATGAATTGATAACGCTTAGTGCTCCCGAAAAAAAAATACCTACAATTTTTTTATGGCCAGAAGGAATTATTCCAGACAGCTATTTAAGCGAAATGGATATCTATCAGGACTTGTTTATAAATAATTTTTCATCAGATGATTTAATTATTATGGGATTGAATAGTATTGAAAACTCTAATAGTGAAAATTTATTTTTTAATTCAATGGCAGTATTTGATCATAAAATGCAATTACAGGAGAGCTATAATAAAGTTAATTTAGTTCCATTTGGTGAGTTTATTCCGTTTAAGAATATTTTAGGATTAATAGGCCTTAAAACGGTTACAAACAATTATCAATCTTTCTCAAGTGGTAAAAATAGAGCCCCTTTTAATATTGATAAAGATAAAATTAAAGTGAGTTTACTGCCACTCATTTGCTATGAAATAATTTATTCAGGTAAAATATCTAAAGAAGATAATTATAATTATATAATTAATATTTCAGAAGATGGGTGGTTTGGAAGATCCATAGGCCCTAAACAACATTTCTCACATAGTATCTTTAGATCAATTGAGAGTGGAAAGTATATAATTAGATCTGCAAACAATGGTATCACTGCAATAGTTAATCCTAAAGGAATTATCGAGCAAAAAGTAGAATTTGGGTCTACTGGATATATTGACTTTACTGAAAGTAAAATTACCAAATCAACTCTATTTATGAAATATGGTAATAAAATATTTTTTATCATGATTTTAATATATATTTTTTTAATTTTTTCATTTAATAAACTTGAACATGAGTAATTTAAAAAACTTTTTATTTACAAGTGAATCTGTGTCAGAGGGTCATCCGGATAAAGTTTCAGATCGTATTTCAGATATGGTTGTAGATAGCTATCTTGCTGGTGATCCATTTTCTAGAGTGGCCTGTGAAACATTAACAACTACAAACAAAGTTGTCCTTGCAGGAGAAGTCCGAGGACCAGAGATAAAAAAAGAAGATCTTTATCAAAAAGTAAGAGATTGTATTAAAGATATTGGATACGACCAAGATGGTTTTACTTGGAGAGAAGCTACAAAAATTGAAAGCCATCTTCATTCTCAATCAGCTGATATTGCTATGGGTGTAGACTCTTCAGGAAATAAAGATGAGGGAGCTGGAGATCAAGGAATAATGTTTGGTTATGCTTGTAATGAAACTGAAGAATTAATGCCGGCACCAATTCATTATTCTCATAAAATCTTAAGACTTATGGCTGAAGATAGAAAATCTGGAAAATTAAAAAATATAGAGCCAGATTCAAAAAGCCAAGTTACTTTTGAATATGTTGATGGAAGACCAACAAAAGTAAAATCGGTTGTAATTTCTACACAGCATTCTGCAGACGTAGATCAAGCTAAAGTTAGAGAATTATTAAGACCTTATTTATTAAAATCAATTCCAGAAAATTTTTTAAAAGATTTTAATGAAGAAGAGTTTTATGTAAATCCTACAGGAAATTTTGTAATTGGAGGACCAGATGGAGACTGCGGTTTAACAGGTAGAAAAATTATTGTGGACACTTATGGTGGGGCAGCGCCTCATGGGGGAGGAGCTTTTTCAGGAAAAGATCCAACTAAAGTAGATAGATCTGCTGCTTATGCTGCAAGATATATTGCTAAAAATATTGTTGCTTCAAAAATTTCAGAGAAATGTTTAATTCAATTAGCTTATGCAATTGGGGTTTCAAAACCGTTATCTATTTATGTCGATTTATTTGATAATGATTTAGAAAAAAATAAATTTGTAACAGAAGAGATTTCAAAGAATTTTGATTTGAGCCCGAGAGGAATAAGAGAGATGTTAAATTTGAATAAACCAATTTATGAAAAAACAGCAGCTTATGGTCATTTTGGCAGAGTGCCAGAGACAGACGGTTCATTTTCATGGGAAAAAACAGATAAAAAGAGTGTTTTTTCTAAATAGTTACTATTGAATTAAAAAAAATTCTTTATATATTGCCTTTACATTATTGAAATTACAGAATGGGCTTTAGCCCATTTTTTTTTGGAACTATTAAAATATGTTAAATAGAAGATCAGATAAATTAGAATTATTAAGAATAGCTGAAGCTGTGGCTTTAGAAAAATCTATCGATAAAGAGTTGATTATAGATTCTATGGAAACTGGAATTGCTAAAGCAGCCAAATCTAAATTTGGACAAGACAATGAAATCAAAGTTTTAATTGACAGAGAAAGTGGTGACATTGGTATATTTAGAAAATTAGTTATTGTTGAAAAACCAGAAAATACAAATACAGAAATTAATCTTCAAGACGCAATCATTTTAAATGAAGAAAACAAAGATAAAAAAGTTGGTGATGAAATTTTACAACCATTGCCCTCTTTTGACTTTGGAAGAATTGCAGCTCAGACAGCAAAACAAGTTATTAGCTTTAATGTAAGAGAAGCGGAGCGTGAAAGACAATACAATGACTTTATAGATAAAAAAGATACAATTTTGAGTGGAATTGTTAAACGTTTAGAATTTGGAAATGTAATAGTTGATTTGGGAAGAACTGAAGCAATTATTCAAAAAAATGAAATGATCCCAAGAGAAAACATTAAAGCAGGTGATAGAATTAAGGCTTACTGCTATGATGTAAAAAGAGAAACAAGAGGACAGCAAATATTTTTATCAAGAGCTCATCCTAAATTTATGGAAAAACTTTTTGTTCAAGAGGTTCCAGAAATCTATGACGGTTTAATTGAGATTAAGTCATCAGCAAGAGATCCAGGAAGTAGAGCAAAAATTTGTGTTAAAGCAGTTGATACTTCATTAGACCCAGTAGGAGCTTGTGTTGGAATGAGAGGATCAAGAGTTCAAGCAGTTGTTAATGAATTGCAAGGAGAAAAAATTGATATTGTGAATTGGTCTGAAGATCCAGCAATTATAGTTTCTAACGCTCTATCTCCCGCAGAAGTTCAAAGAGTTAATGTTGACAGTGTTGCAAAAAAATTAGATGTGATTTTAACTGAAGAAAATTTAAGTAAAGCAATTGGTCGTAGAGGTCAAAACGTAAGACTTGCTACTAAATTATTAAATTATGAAATTAACATAATGACTGATGCTGAAGATTCAGAAAGACGACAGTTAGAATTCAAAGAGAAAACTGAAAACTTTGTTAAAAACTTAGAACTAGATGAAACCCTAGGACAATTACTTGTTGCTGAAGGTTTTTCTTCAATTTCAGATATTAAAGATAGCACACCAGAAAGTTTAATAAAAATTGAAGGTATTGAAGAAGATACTGCTAAAGCTTTAATCGAAAGAGCTAAAGAGTTTTATCAAAAAGATCAGGAAGATATTACTAAAAGAATTAAAGATTTAGGATTGCAAGATGATCTTATAAATCACAAGGGTTTAACTCCTGGAATGTTAGTTACTTTAGGTGAGCAGAAAATTTTAAAATTAGAAGATTTTGCAGATCTAGCATCTGATGAATTAACAGGCGGTTATGATGTTGTTAAAGGTGAAAGAATAAAAATTCAAGGGTATCTTGAAGACTTTGCTTTATCAAAAGTAGAAGCTGATGAATTGATCATGTCTGCAAGAAATATAGTTTATAAAGATTGAGTAATGAAATATGGACAACAAAAAAACAAAATTAACACTTTCTGGCATAGCCAAGAAATCAATAAAAAATATAGAGTTAGCAAAAACTCAGAGTAAGAACTCTGTTGTAATTGAAAAAAAGCCAAGCAAATTTGCTCCAAAAGGTAGTTTCAGTAGACCAGCAAGTGTTAGATCAACGCCTGCTGCAAGTCCTAAAGGATCTTTTGTGCCAAGAAATACTTCGTCACCTAAACCATCTTCACCCATAACTAATGATTATGAAAAACGTAAATTAGCTGAACAAAGAGCAACTAGAAGACTCAAGGGAGAATCTGGAGAAAAAGGAAAGTCAGAGGGGAAAAAAAGAGAATTAAAATTAACTGTTTCAAGAGCACTAAGTGATCAGATTGAAGCAAGAACAAGAAGTTTAGCTTCTCTTAAAAGAGCAAAATTAAAAGAAAACAGAGAGCTTACTAAAGAAGAGATCCAAGAAAATTTAAAACCAGTTAAGAGAGATGTAAATATTCCAGAGGCAATTACAGTTAGAGAGCTTGCAAATAGAATGGCAGAGCAATCAAGCAATGTAATTAAATTTTTATTTGGAATGGGAGTAACTGTTACGATCAACCAAACACTAGCAGCTGATACGGCAGAGTACTTGGTAAAAGAGTTTGGCCATAACCCTATAAGGGAAACTAAAGCAGAAGAAATTATTCAAAAAATAAAAGAGTCTAGATCTGAAAATTTAAAAAATAGACCTCCAATTGTAACTGTGATGGGACATGTTGATCATGGTAAAACTTCTGTATTAGATGTTCTAAGAAGTGCAAACGTTGTATCAGGAGAGTTTGGAGGGATAACGCAACATATTGGGGCTTATCAAATAGAACATGAATCAAATAAAATAACTTTTATTGACACCCCAGGCCATGCTGCTTTTACAGAGATGAGAGCCAGAGGATCAAAATTAACAGATGTTGTGGTATTGGTAGTTGCAGCAGATGATGGAGTTAAACCACAAACAATTGAATCAATTAAACACGCAAAAGCCGCTAAAGTTCCAATTGTTGTTGCAATAAATAAATGTGATTTACCAGATGCTGACCCACAAAAAATTAAAAATCAACTTTTAGAGTATGAGTTAATTGCAGAAGATTTATCTGGTGACACACTAATGGTTGAGATTTCTGCTAAAACTAAAAAGAACTTAGATAAGTTAGTAGAGTCTATAGTTCTTCAAGCTGAGATTTTAGATTTAAAAACAGATTATGAATCTAAAGCAACTGGTATTGTTTTAGAGTCAAAAATTGATACAGGTCGAGGAGCTGTAGCAACAGTAATCGTTACATCAGGCACAATTAAAAAAGGTGATTTTTTTGTTAGTGGATTGAAGTGGGGTAAAGTTAGAGCATTAATTAACGACAAAGGTCAAAATATTGATGAAGCACCACCATCATCTCCAGTGGAGATTTTAGGAATTAATGGTGCAGCAAAATCAGGTGATGATTTTATTGTTTTTGATACAGAAAAAGAAGCAAAAACTTTAAGCGCTAATAGAGCAGAAGAAAATAAAACTGGTGGTAACCCTCTAGCTTTTGCAACACAAGACTCAGCATTTACAGATAAATCTGCAACTGAATTAAATATTATTATCAAATCTGATGTTCATGGATCTTCCGAGGCAATAAAAAATGCCATCAGTCAAATTACTCATGATGAAGTTAAACCTAAAATAATTTTATCAGATATTGGAATGGTAACAGAAACTGATGTGACTTTAGCGAAAGCATCAAACGCAGTTTTAATTGCATTTAATGTTAAGCCAAGTAAGGAAGCAAAAAAATTAGCAGAGAATGAAAAAATAAAGATTTCTTCATACAATATTATTTATGAAGTTTTAGATTATATTAAATCAAGAATGTCGGGCTTACTTGCTCCAGATATTCAAGAAACAATTAGTGGTACAGCTCAAATTTTAGAAATCTTTAAAGTGTCGGGAACAGGAAAAGTTGCTGGTTCTAAAGTGACAGAGGGTGAGATCGCAAGTGGTGCTAATGCAAGAGTAATTAGAGATGGAGCAATTATCTATACTGGTAAAATAAGCACTATTTTTAGAGAAAAAGATCAGGCGAAACAGGTGAGCAATGGTCAGGAATGTGGAATTACTCTTAAAGACTTTATAGACTTTCAAAAAAACGATATAATTGAAGCTTATAGCACGACTTCAACGGAGAGAACGGTATAATGGCTGACAGAATAGGAAAACCGGTATCACAGAGACAATTACGTGTTGGAGAGATGATTAAGCAATCTTTAGGTATGATTTTTGCAAGAAATGAAGCTAAGGTGCCGAATTTAGAAACTAATACTGTAACCGTTACAGAAGTAAAAATGAGTCAAGATCTAAAAATTGCAAAAGCTTATGTTTTGCCTCTAGGGGGAAAAGATACAGAAAAAGTTATTAAAAAATTAAGAGAATATTCTTTTTTAATTAGAAAAGTTTTATCTCAAAAAGTTATTATGAAATACATACCAAAAATACTTTTTGCAAAGGATGACTCTTTTGAATACGCAGAAAAAATAGAAAACTTAATAAAACAAACAAACAAATAGGAAAATAAATAGTATGACGAAAAAAGCAGTAGAATTAAAAATGCATGAGAAGGACACCGGTTCTTCAGAGGTACAAATTGCATTATTAACAGGGAAAATTGAAACTCTTTCAGCCCATATAAAACAATTTAAGAAAGATAAGCATTCTTCAGTTGGATTGTTAAGAGCAGTAAATAGAAGAAAAAAATTGTTAGAATACTTAAAGAAAAATAAATTTGATTCTTACAAAAATGTATTAACGAAGCTGAATTTAAGAAAATAAAAAAGAAACGGAAATTGAATGTTCAAAGTATATAAGAAGGAAATTGAAGTAGCAGGTAAGAAAATAAGCTTAGAAACAGGTAAAGTAGCAAGACAAGCAGACGGAGCAATCATTGCTTCATGTGGTGAAACAGTTATTTTAGCAACAGTAGTAGGAGCAAAAAAAGTAAATCCAGATATGGATTATTTTCCTCTATCTGTAAATTATCAAGAAAAATATTATGCTGGTGGTAAAATTCCAGGTGGATTTTTTAAGAGAGAAGCAAGACCAACCGAAAGCGAACAATTAATATCAAGATTAATTGATAGACCGATCAGGCCTTTATTCCCCAGCGAATTTAAAAATGAAGTTCAGTTGTTACCAACGGTAATTTCATATGATAAAGAAAACCAACCAGACATCCTTGCAATCACTGCTTCATCAGCAGCATTAGCTATTTCAGGAATGCCATTTATGGGACCTGTAGGAGCTTCAAGAGTTGGGTATGTAGATGGTAAGTACATTCTTAACCCATCAAAAGCTGAATTAGAAAACTCTACTTTAGATTTAGTAGTAGCTGGTACTAAAGATGCAGTACTTATGGTTGAGTCAGAAACATCAGGCTTATCAGAAGAAATAATGTTAGCTGCAGTCAAATTTGGTCATGAAGGCTTTGTTCCAGTAATCAAAATGATAGAGGAACTTGCAAAAGAATGTAGAAAACCAGAGTGGACTGTTGAGAAAAAAGATTTATCCGAAGTTAAACAAAAACTTGAGGAAACTTTTACAGCAGATTTAACGAAAGCTTTTGCTACTAGAGATAAGCAAGATAGATCAAATCAAATTTCAGAAATTTCTGAAAAAGCTAAGCAGCTTTTTGCAGACAATGAAAATTATTCTGATTTTAATGTTAACGATGAATTAAAAAATCTTGAAAAGAAAATTGTTAGGACTGATATTCTTAAGAACAAAAAAAGAATTGATGGTAGAGGTTTAGCTGATGTAAGAGCTATTGAGTGTGAAGTTGGTGTTTTACCAAGAACTCATGGTTCAGCATTATTTACTAGAGGTGAAACGCAAGCAATTGTAGTTACTACTTTAGGTACTTCTGATGATGAACAAAGAATAGAAAGTCTAGATGGTCAATCTAGAGAAAGATTTATGCTTCATTATAACTTCCCTCCTTTTTCAGTTGGTGAAACTGGAAGAATTGGAACGGGAAGACGTGAAGTTGGTCACGGAAAATTAGCATGGAGAGCAATCAACTCTTCGCTTCCTCCAAAAGAAGCATTTCCTTACACTTTTAGAGTAGTGTCAGAGATAACTGAATCTAATGGTTCTTCTTCAATGGCAACTGTTTGTGGTACCTCTCTTGCATTAATGGATGCAGGTGTTCCAATTAAAGAACCAGTTGCAGGAATTGCAATGGGTTTAATTAAAGAGGGTGATGATTTTAGTGTCCTATCAGATATTTTAGGTGATGAAGATCATTTGGGAGATATGGACTTTAAAGTTGCTGGAACTAAAGATGGAATTACTTCACTTCAAATGGATATCAAAATTACTGGTATTACTTTTGAAATCATGGAGCAGGCTTTAAAGCAGGCGAAAGATGGAAGAATTCATATCTTAGGTGAAATGAATAAGGCTTTAAGTGAATCAAGAGCTGATGTTGGGCAACACACTCCAAAAATGGAACAAGTAACTGTTGATAAAAAAGATATCGCAGCTGTTATTGGAAAAGGTGGTGCAACGATCAGAGAGATCGTTGAAAAATCAGGTGCTAAAGTAGATGTGAATGACGAAGGAGTTGTAACTGTTGCTGCTCCAGATGAAGAGTCTAGAAACATTGCTATGCAAATGATTAAAGACATCACTGCAAAAGCTGAACTTAATAAAATTTACTCAGGTAAAGTAATGAAGATTATGGAGTTTGGGGCATTTGTTAACTTTTTAGGTAAACAAGATGGCCTTGTTCATATCTCGGAACTTGCTCCTAAAAGAGTAGAAAAAGTTACTGATGTTGTTAAAGAAGGCGACGAAGTAAAAGTTAAAGTGATTGGTTTCGATAGAGGTAAAGTTAAACTTTCTATGAAACAAGCAGCTGAATAATACTTTAAATTAAAATTCTAAACCCCTGAAATGAAAGTTCCGGGGGTTTTTTTATGGGGCACCTGGCAACAGAACGCCCCTAATATTTTTAACTAAATTTAACTATATTTTAAGTAATATTCTTAGGATCTGGCATTCCAACTTTATTATATCCGGCATCTACGTAGTGAATTTCACCCGTTACACCGTTTGCAAGGTCGCTTAATAGATATAATGCTGAATTTCCAACATCATGGATATCTACGTTTCTTTTAAGGAAAGAATGGTCTTCATTCCACTTATATAGGAATTTTGCATCTCCTATAGCAGAGGCTGCTAACGTTTTAATCGGTCCTGCACTAATTGCATTTACTCTCATGCCTTTAGCACCTAAATCTCTTGCAAGATATTTAACACTTGCCTCTAACGCTGACTTACAAACACCCATTACATTATAATTTGGAATAGCTTTAGTAGATTCGTACGTTAGAGTTAACATACTGCCACCTTCTTTCATTATTTTTGAAGCTTCTTTTGCAACTTCAGTAAATGAAAAACATGAAATCAACATGCTTCTTAAAAAATTTTCTCTTGAAGTATTTAAATATTCACCTGATAGTTCTGATTTATCTGAGAATGCTACTGCGTGGACAACAAAATCAATTTGACCCCACTCTGATTTAATATTTTCAAATAATTTTATAACTTCTTCTTTGTTTTCAACATCGCAACTGAATGTTGTTTTTGAATTTAATTTTTCAGCTAAAGGAATTACTCTTTTCTTTAGTGCATCTCCAAGGTAAGTGAATGCAAGTTCAGCTCCAGCTTCAGCAAGCTTTTGTGAAATGCCCCAAGCAATTGATCTTTCATTGGCAACGCCCATGATTAATCCTTTTTTACCCTTCATCAAACTCATGATTATATTTTCTCAAAAATTAAAGCAGCATTGGTTCCACCAAAACCAAAACTATTAGACATAACAGTATTTAAAGTTGCTCCAGTTTCTGTTTTTGCAACTATTGGAAATTTTTTAGCCTCTTCATCCATTTCACCAATATTTGCAGAACCAGCAATGAAATTATTTTTCATCATAATTAAACAATAGATTGCTTCATGAACAGATGCAGCACCCAATGGATGTCCTGATAAAGATTTGGTTGAACTAATTTTTGGAATTGTATCTCCAAAAACTCCTTTAACAGCATTTAATTCTGTAATATCACCAACTGGTGTTGATGTTCCGTGGGTATTTATATAATCAATTTTATTTTTAGCAGTTGCCATAGCCATTTGCATACATCTGATTGCTCCTTCTCCTGATGGGGCTACCATATCATATCCGTCTGATGTTGCTCCATAACCAGTTAATTCTGCGTATATTTTAGCTCCTCTTGCTTTAGCATGTTCGTATTCTTCAAGAACTAAAACTCCACCACCACCTGCAATTACGAAACCGTCTCTAGTTTTATCATAAGCTCTTGATGCAGTCTCAGGTGTATCGTTGTATTTTGAAGATAACGCTGTCATTGCATCAAACATTGCTGTCATTGCCCAGTGAACTTCTTCACTTCCACCTGCAAAAACAACATCTTGTTTGCCCATTTGGATTAATTCCATTGAATTTCCAATGCAGTGTCCGCTAGTAGCACATGCAGAGCTCATTGTGTAGTTGGTACCTTTAATTTTAAATGGCACTGCTAAAGTAGCTGAAGCTGTACTTGCCATTGTTCTTGGAACAATGAAAGGACCCATTAATTTTGGAGTTTTGGCTCTAGTTTTATCTGCTGCTAAAATTACATTTTCAATTGAAGGTCCTCCTGAACCCATAACAATACCAGTTTTAAAATTACTAACTTCACTTTCTTCTAATCCAGAGTCTTCAATCGCCTCTTTCATTGCAATATAATTATAGGCTGACCCTGAACCCATGAATCTAATTGTTTTTCTATCAATATGATCCTCAAGTTTTATATTTGGTTTACCATGAACATGGCTTTTAAGATTATGCTCTTTATATTCCTCAGCATATGAAATTCCTGATTTAGACTTTAATAGTGACTGATGAACCTCTTCTTGATTGTTTCCCAAACAAGATACAATTCCTAAACCTGTGATAACTACTCTTCTCATTATTTAAATAATCCTACTTTCAAGCTTTCTGCTGAATATATTTTTTTGTCATCTGCAAATACTAAGCCATTTGCAAGACCAACTGTTGTTCCACCTGGAGCCATAATTTTTTTCATATCAATTTCATATCTTACATTTTTAACATTTTTTAAAACTTCACCAGTGAATTTTACTGCACTCACTCCTAAAGCTCTCCCTTTACCTGGGTTGCCAAGCCACCCAAGATAAAAACCAACTAGTTGCCACATAGCATCTAAGCCAAGACAACCTGGCATAACAGGGTCTTCTTTAAAATGACACTCAAAGAACCAAAGATCATCTTTGATATCTAATTCAGCCTTTAAAGATCCTTTTTTAAAAGTACCACTATTATCACTGATTTCGGTTATTCTATCAAACATGAGCATTGGCGGAAGAGGTAATTTTGCCTTACCGGGGCCAAAAAGCTCTCCATTTCCACAATTAATTAGTTCATCATATGTGTATGAATTTTTTTTCATAAAAAATAAACTCCTTAATACTTGATTTAAAGAGATTATAATATAATAATAGTTTAGAACAATTATAAACAATAATGAACAATTTAAATATATATAAAGAAAAGTTAAGAGAATCTGGTTTAAGACCAACTAGACAAAGATTAAAAATATGTGAGGCTTTATTTTCACCAAAGGAAACTTTTCATTTTACAATTAATGACCTTAGTAAAATAATTGAAGAAAAATTAGATGAAAAAATTTCTCTAGCAACAGTTTACAACACAGTGCATGCTTTTAAAAAAAATGGTTATTTAAAAGAAATTTTTATAGCAAC